>NZ_LR594664.1:0-300000 GCF_901827175.1 Variovorax sp. RA8
GTGGCAACTGAAGCGCAAACCGATGGGGGTGGCGACCTGGTCCCCACCCCTGCCCTCGCCCCACTGGCCCGGATCAGCATGGGGCAGATCGCCAGACTTTCCCAGCGTGCCGGAGACATGATGCACGAGCTGCGTGGGACCCTGCTGGCACCGGGCGCCGAGAAAAGCGCCCCCATGATTTCCTCCACCCGCCTGGCCGCACTTTGCGGGATAGATAAGGCGAAGCTGGCCTACAGGGTCACCCGCGGGGATCTGCCGGTGGGCCGCGTGACCGCAACTGGAGGACTGCGCGAATTCACCGTGCCTGAGTCGCGAGTCTGGACCCGTTCTTTTCGCGCCGATCGGATGCGTCCGGCTGGCCAGAAGGCGCTGACTCTTGCCAGCAGCAACTTCAAGGGGGGATCGAACAAGACGACGACCGCCACAGTCCTTGCCCAGGGCTTGGCGTTGCGCGGGCACAAGGTGCTGGCCGTCGATTGCGACCCGCAAGGCTCGATGAGCACGTTGTTCGGCTTGCTTCCTGGGGCGGACATCGACTCGGACATGACGATCCTCGAGCTGATCAGCAACAGAGGGGAAGAGCCCGCGAAGAGACAGCTCCAGTTTGATGACCTGCGCTACGCCGTACGCGACACCTACTGGGATGGGCTGGACCTGATCGCAGCGGCCCCCCTCCTCTTCGACGCCGAGTTCATGCTGCCGAGCTTGGTCACCGCTGACCGGACCGCCAAGTTCTGGAACGTTGTCAATGAGGGGCTAGAGCCGCTGCGTGATCTGTACGACGTGATCATCATCGACACGCCGCCGAGCCTGAGCTACGTCACCTTGAACGCCCTCTTCGCCGCGGACGGCCTGATCGTCCCGATCCCGCCATCCGCCCTGGACTACGCGAGCCTCTCCCAGTTTTGGGCTCTGTTCTCAGACCTAGGATCGGATCTCGAGAAGCGCGGGCCAGACCCGAAGTTCTACGACTTCATTCACGTGCTGCTCACCCAGGTCGAGCCCGACAACGTCGACGCCGTGACGGGCCCAGTCCGCCGGTGGGTTCAGTCGGTCTATGGCGAGTACCTCCTCCCCATCGAGATCCCGAAGACCTCCGCCACGAAGAGTTCGGCTGCCCAGTTCGGGACCATCTACGACGTGGGGCGCAACGACATGAATGCCCGCACCTACAAGCGAGCCCTCGACGCCTACGACCGATTCGTCGAGCTGATCGAGGCATCGATCGTCCAGACCTGGCGCAACAGATTGCTGGTCGGAGCGGCCAGAAAACAGCAGGTCGTGGGGGGTGGGGACCAGGTCGCCACCCCAGCGGTCTGAAGGAGTGAGCGATGGCAAGTTTTAACAAGAGAATCTTCGACACGACTCGGCTGGTCGAGGAGAAGATGGCAGAGAAATCGCTCCACTCACAGCCGGAAGTGCCAGCGCCATCTGGCCCGGCGAGGACGGCGCCGGGCCGCTTGATGCAGGCAAGCGGGCAGATCGTCGACCTTCAATCGGAACTCGCACAGCTGCGAGAGAAGCTCAGCAGGTGGGACGGCTCGATGGCCACCACCGCGTTGGACCCTTCCACCATCAGTCGGTCGCGCTTTGCGAACCGGCATCTGCGTTCGTTCGAGACCCCAGACTTTGAACGCCTGAAGCAGAGCATCCAGCATTCCGAGGGCAACGTTCAGCCGATCCTGGTCTTTCCGAAGGCAGAAGGCGGCTACGAGCTGGTGTTTGGCCATCGGCGCCATCAAGCCTGCCTTGAGCTGGGGATTCCCGTCCTCGCGGTAATCTGGGACAAGCCACTGAGCGCGCAGGCCCACTTCCTCGCGATGGAGCGGGAGAATCGCGACCGAACGGACCTCTCGGCGTACGAGTCCGGCATGTCCTATATCGCGGCGTTGGAAGAGGGCTTCTTCAGATCCGAGCGGCAGCTGGCGGAGGCGGTCGGAGTGAGTCGCCGGTGGATTGCCAAGTGCCTGCAGGTCGCACGTCTTCCGCCGGCGATCGTAGAGGCTTTCGACTCCCCCCTGGAAATCAAGCCGGCTCACGCAGAGTTGTTGCAGGCCGCGTTGGACGAGAACTCCAAGGCGGTACTCCGGCGTGCAGAGAAGCTGCGGCAGCGAACGGGCACGCTCCGGCCGAGCGCGGTGATAGCCGCGCTCCTTGGCGTGGGGGTGGAGGCCACGGGGCCGCGGAAACTAACCACGGCGGCCGGGGCTTTCGGATCATGGCGTCGTGACGCGGTCGGACGAACCATCTTCACGCTGGATCCAGGACTTGCCGATGAAAAGGTCGAGGCGATCATGGCGGCGATCGAAAAGGTTGTTGCCGAACAGTAGAGGTTGCTGGGCAACGAAAAGAGGGTGGCTTCGGCCACTTTTTTTTTTGGCCAGGAGGGTGCTTCGAGCGGTGGGGACCAGGTCGCCACTTAAAGGGCGCCACCTCTTGGTCCAGGGCCAATGGCTGGTTTCAGAGCGTTCCCCAGGGGTGGGGACCAGGTCGCCACCCGAAATCCGAGCCACCCGTTGCGCGGGTCCCTATCTACTTCTTACCCACCGAAGCCAGGATCTCGCCGAGCATCGACTTCACCACGCCCATATCCCGGTCGCGCCTGGCCTCTACCAGCGGGTCCGGCCCTGGGGCAGCTCGGCCGCCAACTGCGGCGATCGCTTCCTGCGCGCGGGCCACGGCGTCGTCGAGGCGCGTAATGAGGTTGTTCCTCAGGGCCGTGAACTGGACGAGTTCGCGCTTCAACTCGAGTAGATCCCTGTGCATGTCGGCCACCTTCTTCTCTAGCGCCTGGAAGGCCGGGTCGCTGGTCGCTGCAGATCCGCCCGATGGGGGGTGGGGACCAGGTCGCCACCCCTCACTTGAACTGGCGCGCTGGCCCGGGTCGGGGGCAGGGGAGGGCGCTCGCGCGGCAGGTGCGATCTGGGCGAGTCGTGACTGGAGGCCTTCGGCCACACGGGCAACCGCCAAGTCGAGGACAGCTTGGGAGCCGGTGTCCGTCAGGTGTGGCCATAACTCATAGACCCGGGCGATCGCCGCTCGGGTGTCCAGCCGCAGGCCCGGGCGTCCGGCGCGCTTTCCTCGCCGAAGCAAGTCCTCGCGGGTGAACGCGCGAGGCTCCGGGCTGGCCGCGGCTGATTGGTCGGTAGCAACGCACCTGTCGAACTCTCCGGCCGCGCTCCACTTCTTGAGTGACGACTCGGTTGGGGCCTGGTTCCCGTGCATCATTGTCAGCATGCGTGCGAGTTCTGCCAGGGAGCAGAAGGGCGGCCATCCTGCTCCGGATTCAAGCGCAAGCAGCGCGAGCGACGCTCCCCGAGGCGACGCGGTCTGAGGTGGCGTTGGAGGGGATGGTGTGCCGCTCACGGAAGTTCCGACTGGGTTTGGTTATTGGTAACTGAATTATGAACTGTTCGAGCCAATTCACACGGGCAGCCCGCAGTTTCCGTGAAACATTCTGCTCACGGCGAAATCAAATACGACGTAACTCCTTGTCGGGACTCAAGAAAATCTGGGCCCTAAGATTTCCGTGAAACATCGTCTGCTGCGGACCTTGAGCGCGAAGGGAGGAGGAGAGATGTCGGTTCGGAGGAGGGCATGCACAACTCTCGACTCACTCGCTTCCTGTCGGTTCTCAGCCGCCGACTCATCAACGGCCTGGCAATGACAGCGCCTGATAGCGGCGTCGGCCGGGATCGTTGCGGAAGCCGGGATTTCCGTTCGTGAGGGTTGGGCTCAGCAGGGGGTGCGATGGCGTGAAGGTGGTCGCGGCGTCCGCTTTTCCTCCCGGCCCAATGGCGCAAGGCGTGGGCGCCCGGCCTTTGTTGCCCTATTTGTTGCGCAGCGCAACAATGACCGCAACAATCATCACTCCCCGAGTAGCGGCCCGTGGCTGGTCGCATCCGGCGTGTCACCGGCCCCGCCCGAATCCGAGGGGCCTCGCGGCGCAGTGCGATCTGCCGCCTGGTCGCGCTGGTTCTGGGTATCGGCCAGGCCCGGGGCGAAGCGCCCAGCCCCTCGGTACGCCCTGTCCGGCCCCGCGTAGTTCGCCTTGATCGTCCGCTTCCGTTTCATGTAGTGGCCCATGACGGTGGCCGCCGCCTCGGCCCCGATAGTGGCCTGCATGTTGGCCGCAGCGGTCGACCTGGTGTCGTAGAGCGAATAAAGGCGCCCATCTTGGAAGGCGGAGAGGCAGGCGGTTCGCAGTGCGGTTCGGCAGCCGTCGTAGTAGCGCTTGAAAGTGGGGGAGCCGAACCGGTCCGGTGGGCCGGATAGGTAGTTCGCCAGGTTCGTCAGGTGGGCGTCGACGGCGCCGACCCAGCGCCCAGGCACTTCGATGTCGCGCCAGGCGAGTCCGGCGTTGTGCAGTTCCCAGGCGCGCAGTCGGCGGAGCGTGTCGATGGCCTCGGCATTGCCAGCATCGGTTCCAGCCTCGGCCTGGTCGAAAAAGGCCAGATTGCGCGCGAGCAGATCGGAGTGGCGTTTGGCGGCCGCGACGACAAGCGAAATGTTCTCCGGATCGGCGTCGGCCATGGAGGCCAGGTCGGCGTCAGCCCGGTTGAGGAGCCGCTCGGGAATGTGCTGCCACCGGAAGGGGGCCTGCTTTTTGAGCTTCGCATTGGGCAGCCGCAGGATCCGTCGATCGCGATTGAACCAGTAGGCGAACTCCCATTCGCCCGGGCGCGCGCCAGTCGCAATCCCGGCATTCAGCCAGGACGTGGTCTTGGTGGCCCAGGCCTGCTTGGTCACACGTGCGCCGAGGAGTGCGTTCAAGAGTGGACCGAGATCCTCCTCCGGAATTGTGCGAGCCGAAACGCGGCTGTTCCTGACGATCTCCTGTTTGGCGCCTTCGCGGGGATTGAAGGCCGCGATGAGTTCCAGGCCTTTCTCTCGCGCCGGCTGCGAGAACTCAATGTCCGGCTGCCGTAGCGCCCAGGCGATGGCGGCCCGGTAGGTCCGTTTGCTGTCGACCTTGAGGGTCGGGTCGGAGCGGAGCTGCTCGATGAGATCGGCGATCGCAACGGAATCGGGTGAGAGGTCGAGCAGAGACGCGGTGCGGGAAATCAGCGTATCGAAGGTCCGCCGGTAGCTCGCGGCGGTTTTCGCGCTGACCGGCTGCACCGCGCTCGCGTACCAATTGCTGAGGCGTTGTGCGGGAGCGGAATCGTCCGGCGCCGAGTTCATTGAATAGCCGGATCCCGACGGATGGGTGTTCGCGAAAGGGTCGTGAGCGGTCGGGTCTTCGGGTTCTCTGCGAACGCTGTTCGGGCCGGAGTCGGGATTCAGGTCAGGGTTGAAGCTCATCTTGGGTCTCGGTCCCGGCGCCAGGCGGGTGGAGCTGGGCTTGCCGGGTCGCGGTTCTGGTTGGGTTCTGGGTCTGGGGTGGATCAAGGCTTTTGGGGCTTGAGGACCTCTTCAGGGCGAGTTCCTGGGGCTGCTTCGCTCGCTGCGGGCCAAGGCTCCAAAAGGGGTGTTCTCCCCGGATTTCCCCCAAATGGCTGATAAGAGTGAGAGTTCTTGTTAACAAGTCGGACGAGCAACCGCTAGTAAAGGCCTTACTAGCAGTTGCGTGCCTTCGGAAATGGCCGCCGCTTCCACATGCGCCTCACTGCTAATAAGAGCCTTACTAGCAGTCGCATGGCGTAAGGCGTTGCGAGGGCGGCTGGGAGCAGGGAAACCCGCCGCGCAGGCCGTGGCGCCGCTAACTGCTAGTAAGGACCTTATTAGCAGTTCCCGGCATGCCTCAAAGACCGCAAAACATGCCAGATAACTGGTAATAAAGGCCTTATTAGCAGTTGAGCGCCAAAAAAATGGGCGAATTTGCCAGGCGACTGCTAGTAAGGGCCTTAATAGCAGTCGCTCGCGGGGTGCAATCCCAGCGGTCACCGGAACGACTCACCGTCGAGCATCCGCACCGCCCGCGCGCCGCCAACTCGCGGAGGAGGGCGATCGTCGTCCGCAGGCGGGCTGTACGCGGCCACCGGAGCGGCGACCGTGACCGGCTGCGGCACTGGGGCGGGGGCGGGAGCGACCGCCGGCGGCGCGGTCTCGACCGGAGACGAAGTCGCGCTCGCTGCGACCGTGGCCTGGGCGGTGTTGACCGGCGCCGGAGTAGCCGGAGCGGCACCAACAATTTCAGCCGCGGTCGTCGATTCAGGGGTCAGTTGCGTCGCCGCAGGCAGCCCGGAAGCGCGCACCATCATCCCTGCCGAGGCACTCACCTCGTCGGCCAGTCCGCGGGAAATCCGGGTTGCGAGACCGTTCTGGTTTCGCATCCGCTCCTCCATCACCATCAAGCCCATCTCCATGAGCTGGCGCACGAAGAGGTTTCGCTTGCGCATGCCAGGCGCTGACTCAAGGGCGGCGATTGCGCGAAAAAGCATGGGGCTTTCGTCGCGGTGGACCCGCACGCGGAAGTCCAGGATGTCATCGCTCTGGCTCATCGGCCGGCACCTTCCCGGCCGTACTTGGCCGGGCTCACAGCGTGGGTGACCCCCACGCGAATCTCAATTCGGCGAGTCATGGTCAACTTCAAAGCGCCTCGGCTTCGGCGCGAGCCTCGGCCTGGGCGATGCCCTCGCCGATCAGCTGCAGACCTTCGACGTTGCTGAAGACCGAGTGCTTGGGCACATAGATCGGCATGTCGGGCATGCGCTCGGCGATCTCTTCGCCGTAGTGCGATGGGTGTCCGCCGACCAACACGACCATGTCGATGATGTCCCATGCGCCCTTGATGCCGTTCATCATGATGCTCACTGGATCGCGCACAGCGCGGCGGGCGGCCGCCAGAATCTCGGGGTCCTTCATGTCGATCGCACGCCCGTCCAGCTTGAAGACGGCGCCCGTGCGAAGCGAGTTGTTCAGGCGATTCAGGTTCGTCGGGGCAATGGCGCGGCCAAGCTTGGCCTCCAGGTGTTCCTTCACCGAGGTCATGACCCGATGGCGCCCCGCATCGCCGGCGGCGCCTGAGACGTCGGTGTTCGGCTTGCCGCGGTTCACCAGCAGCCAGTCCAGCGTGTACTCGCCCGGATCGACCGTGACCACAGTCATCGTGTCGACCAGTTGGTCCCAGTCCGCCAGGGGCTTCAGGCCCGACTGCGGGAAGCGCGCGATCGTGGTGTTGATGCCGTCGATCTGCCGATCCAGGCTGTAGAAGCCGCCCATCGGCTGCGGGCGCACGATGACCTTGTCGATCAACACGCTGCGCTCGCCGTCCAGGCTGATCTTGCCGGTGTAGGCCTTCTTGAGGGCCGCGGGCTTGCCCGGATCGCGGAAATGGCTAACCGGCAGGCCCAGGACCAGCACGTCGATGCGGTCCTCTTCCATATAGGCGAGGGCGCCGCGCATTAGGGCGTGATAAGGCGCGCTCTCGTAGTACTTGTCGTCCAGATGACGCCCGAAGTCCGAGCTGGAGGCGGCCCGGCTCATGACGTCGGGCCCGACCACGAACGATTCGCCGTTGTACGACACGACCTTCACGTTCTCACTGCGGCGCTCCTCGAGCTCGTAGCGACGGCGATCGACGCCGAAAGCGACCGAGGGGAAGAGGTCGTACTCGATTGCTCCGGTGTCGGCATTGCGCCGCGTGAACTTCGTCAGGCCGTAGCCGAGGTCGATAGCTGCCACGATAGGCGCGCCAGATTCACTGCTCATAAAAGATCCTTGTTTCGTGGAAATACTTCACCGCGAATAAGAATGTCACACGATACAGCCATTAGTCAAGGCAGACGAAAGCCTGCCGGTAGAACACCGTACCAACCCTGCGCGAGCGCTAAACCAGTTCTAGACCATCTCAAGGCTGGTTCAGGGCGGCTCCAGGACTGGGCGAATGCTCTACCAGAGGAGGGCGACGGACGAAGAGATCGTGCGAGTCCTATGGCCGGCAGATCAGACTTCGACCAGGTCTGGCATAGAGATCGACCAAGTGCAGCGACGGGAGGAGGCGCACGAGCAGGGCCCAGCGGTGGTGGTAGAGGGCTAGGCCAGACTTCTACCAACAGGACGCCGGCGACCGAAGGCGCCCGACGCCCGCTGGTTGAGCCCTATGCCAGACTTCTACCAGCGGCCGGCGCCAGTTCCGAAGGCGCTGGTAGAGAACTGCGACAGCCGTCGACCAGCGGCGCTGTGCGAGAAATAGGCGAGCGCTCGACCAGCCCTCCTCAAAGGCGCCCCGCATGGCTGTGCACAATGCCATGAGGAAACTTCCGCCGATGTTGCGAAGCCGCAACCTATACTGCTTCGAACTTTCTCCCGCAACAAACTGCTTCTACGAATGATCAATTCCAAAGGCGACCGCTACTGCTATCTGAACGCTCGTCATACGCTCGAGACCGCCGCAGTGTCGGGTGGGGCGGGCTTCTTCTCGAAACTGCACCAGCTCCTGATCAACGGCAACCAGGGCAAGGCGCCGCCTAAGCAATGGGCGTCCATGATCCGGGCTTTGCAGACCAAGGGCGTCAAGCGCTCCGAGCTGGAGGACAGCAAGATCCTGGAGAGCCTGGAGACGTCCATCGAGAAGTCCCTCACCAAGGAGCAGGTCGCCGGCCTGGTGTTGTCTGGGCTGCCCACGGTGAAGGAGCTGGAGCTCAAGAGCCCCCGGTACGCCGCATGGCGGCACCCGGGCGGCGACTACAAAGAGCTGCTCTACGTGCTGAACTCCCAACGCGACAACGTCCAGGACGAACTGAGCGAGCTGGAATACCGCCTCGAAGCGATGCAGTACGACGCCGCGGACCTGGCCTTCAGCCTGGAGTCGCTCATGGACGATCCGGAACTGCCGGGCCGGATGCAAGCCCAGATGAAGGCGCTGCGGGATCTGCTCCCGAAAGCCTGGGACTACGAGACCCCGCACTTCAGAGACGCCCTCGACGGTACCGTCGACAAGAACATCATGGCGCACGCGCGTATTACCGAGCGCGGCAGCCTCTTTTTCGTCGAGGAGATCCAGAGCGACTGGGCGCAAGCCGGCGGCAAGGCCAGCCGAAGGGCCGCGCGGGAGGCCGTTATCAGCCTGCTGATGACCCGCCTGGGGGACGGCGCTAGCTACGGCGACCGGCAGTTCCTTGAGTCTGCGATCCGGTCCAAGGCGACGGTCGAGCTGCGCGGCGTGAAGTACGACCCCAAAGACCCGGAGATGATCGCCGCTGCCGAGGAAGGCCGAAAGGCCGGCTGGTCCGGGAGCACCCCCGCTGCACCGTTCGTCACCAACACCGAGGAATGGTCGGGGCTGATCCTTCGCCGCCTCATACAGCGTGCCGCGGCGATCCCCGCGGTCAACCAGTTCGCCTGGATCACCCAGTCGATGCGCAACGGCGGCCGCGCCGGCGGCAGCGCGAGTCTGGACGACTTCTACAAGAACATCCTTCCCAAGCTGGCCGACAAGCTGCTCAAGCCCATGGGCGCCAAGGTCACGATGGGGCAGGTGACCCTGAACGGCACCACGTACGACGTGCCGCAGTTCCCGATGACCCCCGAGATGAAGGAAGTCCTGCGAGGACCTATGCCGCTCTACAGTATGTCCCCCGTCTGGAAAGGCGCGCGCAACGGCCAGGCCGAGGTGAATCGCGTCCTTGCGGAGTGCGAGCTCATGATGGGCACGGCCCGGCACGTCAAGCTGATGGACCAGCTCTACGACATCGCCACACACCGCCAGGTCGCCGGCAAGTACATCAACAACGGCATCCTGCTCAACCTGCACGCCCAGAACCTGGACCGAGCCGCCCGGCACGAGGCCTGGCACTTCGCGACCGAGCACATGCTGACCGTCGAGGAGCGCGTGGCCATGCAGCGCGAGTTCGCCTCGCACAAGCCGCTCGCACGCCGCACGCAGCAGACCTTGATCCAGCTGGGCGAGCTCGACGCGGCGCGCCAGTGCTCGCATCCCGAAGAGTGCGCCGCGCACGCGTTCGCGCTCTGGAGCAGCGGCGAGATGGAGATCACCGAACCGGCGCCCAAGGGGCTGTTTCAGGAGGTCTGGTCAGTGCTCAAGGACTGCGGCCGCTGGCTGGCCGAGCGCGTCTCGGGCGAGAAGGCTGTCACGACCGAGTCCATCTTCGAGGCACTTCGCACTGGCGAGTTGGCCAAGATGCGGGAGTCTCGGGCGCGCGGCCCGCAGGAAGTCGACATCGAGCAAAGAGCGCCGCGAATGGCGGCCTAGCGTCTCGAAAGATCAACAGCGGCACATCGGAATTGCATGCGAAAAGCGCGCGTTACCTTGCCCTGTATTACGCCGTGAGATAGTATCGGCACGAACTAAAGGCATCGGCCATTCAACTTCGTACCGATATGACACACTTTCCCCGGACCCTCGGCGCTGGTGCAGTCGCCGCAGCGCTCCTTGCACTTGTCGGCTGTGCCGCGCCGCCGGCGCCTCCTCCTTCGAGCGATCCGGTGGCTGTGCAGCTCGACCGGCTCTTCCAGAAATCCGCAGAACAGGCGGCCTTCACGGGCAGTGCTGACGCCAAGGCACCCGCGCCTCGCATGGCGGACGGCAAGCTCTGGGTGACCTGGCGCGGTGACGCGAACGATCTGCTGAAGAACCTCGAACCCGTGACCGGCCAGAAGCTGTCCGTCACGGGCCCGACTCCGCGTCTTCCGCTCTACGTCCAGGTGCATGCCCTCGGCGTGCCCGTCGACGAGGTGATGCGTGACATCGGCTACCAGCTCGGCCAGCGCGCTGACCTGGTGCTGCTGCCCTCGGGCGTCGAGATTCGCTACCGCGCCTTCTGATTGCCCAGCGCCCCATG
Source organism: Variovorax sp. RA8 (assembly GCF_901827175.1). Lineage (NCBI taxonomy): Bacteria > Pseudomonadati > Pseudomonadota > Betaproteobacteria > Burkholderiales > Comamonadaceae > Variovorax > Variovorax sp. RA8. The sequence goes on from NZ_LR594664.1 coordinate 10,746, forward strand.
AACAGGACCCCCTTCTTCAAGGCCTCGCGGCTGGCCTTCGTCGTGATGGCGCTCGCCGGCGGGCAGGCGGCCGCGGCACAAACCCAGACGCTCTCGATCGAATCTCTCATGAACGCGCAGGGCGCGACCGAGTCGGAGAGCCGCCTGAGCATGGTGCGCGAGACGGCGCTGCGCGAAACCGCATTCGGCCTGGGCACGCGCCTGGGCTTGCTGCAGCGCTCGCGTGAGATCGCGGCAGAGGTTGCCAAGCGCGCCCACGAGCTCGACAAGCGCTTCGACTTCGGCGGCCTGATGATGGGGCCGGGCGTTCTGCCTCCCGTCATCTTGGAAAGCCGCGACGCGATCTCGCTGGAGGCGACCACCATGCGTGTCTCCGGTGCCATCTACAAGATCGAGGAGCCCGCGCGCTTCGTGGCCATCGCTCCGACGTGGCGCGACTGGCTGCTGCTGGGCTTGCCGACCGAGGACTCGGCCGACATGTCATCGGTCAAAAGCCTGCTGCCGCGCGACGGTACCGAGCAGGCGTTCTGGAAGAAGGAAGTGGCCCAGGCGGTGGCCACCGGGCGTGCGCAGGCGCAGCAGATCTTCGACCTGAACGTGGCCAACCTGGAGAAGACCTACTTCGGCATGCGCCTCTTCTACGATCTGTGGAAGCGGGGCATGGTCACCATCCCGGTCGTCGCCAGCGCGCAGACCATGGTCGACCACGAGAGCCCGAACACGATCTCGGTGGGCAACACAATGTTCCGTATCACCCGCCAGGCTGGCTTCGAGGATTCGAGCCGCTGGAAGCCACTGGAATAGCGAGCCGTGCTCGACGCAGCAGAAAAGGCGGTCCCGCGCTTCCATTTGCCGATCGGCAACATCCGGCGTCAGGACCTCAACGAATTCCTGGCTAACGTCTACGACCTGGGCGTGTCCGACATCAAGTTCTCCTCGACTGACTTCGTCTGGGCTGAGGTGAACCGCATGTGGCATCCGGTGACGGATCGCCGCCTGGACGACTCCGAGGTGAACACGATCCTTTCGCTCCTCTTCAACGAGAGCGGCCAGACCGAAATCGGCGCGGCCAACGCGATCGACTCGCGCGTGGACGCAGTCGTCTCGCGGGATAAGGTTCTTTCATTCCGTCTGAACGCCACGGGCTGCTCGGTGGGGAACACACCCTCGGGCGTCAACATCACGCTGCGGGCCATGCCGCAGCAGATCCCGACGTGCGCGCAGCTCGGCCTGGAGCAGGAGTTGATGGACAACCTGTTCCCGCGCTACGGCATGGTGCTGATCGTCGGGACCACCGGCTCGGGCAAGTCGACGCTGCTGGCGGCCGCGCACCGGTATCGCCTCGAGGAGCGCCGGCACGATCCGGTGCACATCCTCACCTATGAGCAGCCGGTCGAGTACCTCCTCAAGGGCTACGCCCAGGGCTTCATGCCAGAGCCGACGCAGACCGAAGTGGGCATGGGAGCGCAGCTGCGCTCGATGGACATGGTCGGCCCGAACGCGATGCGCCGGAAGGGGCAGGTGATCCAGATGGGCGAAATCCGTGACATGGACAGCGCTCGCGCCGGCTTCGAGTTGGGCGCTACGGGACACGCTGCGTACGCGACGATGCACACTGAGACGCCAGATCGCGCGCTCTCCCGGACGCTGCAGCTTTTCCCTCCGGTGGAGCATGCCCGCGTGGCGAACGAATTCATCGAGCAGACCCGCCTGGTGATCGCGCAGAAGCTCGCGCGCCGGCTCGACGGGAAGGTGATCGCCTTCCGTTCCTGGTGCGTCTTCGACCGAGAGGTGAAGCGCAGCGTGGAAGACCTGCCATCCCATCAATGGGGCCTGGCCGTGCGCAAGCTTGTGTCGGAGCGGGGCAACGACTTCGAGTCCAAGGCCTTCGCGGCGCTCGCCGAGGGCCTGATCAGCTACGAGAGCTTCGTCGAGGTGTCGTCCATGACGCGGGCCGAGGCGAGCGACTACTGCGCGCACCGTGGCTTCAACCCGAACGCGGGCCCGGTGGTCACCTCGCTGCCGGCTGCAACGCAGGTGGCCGCGACCGAAGCCGCCCCTGAAGCAGAAGTGGAGGAGCCCGCGTGAGCAGCAGCTACTGGCCGCGCACTGGCAAGTCCTATCGCATCCCCGGCACGCCTCTGCCTCCTCAGGCCGGCGCGCCGATGGTGCTGGCGCTCTTCCATTTCTCGTGGTGGACGCTCGCGATCGCCTTCGGCGTGTGTGCGGTCTTCGCCTACGCCTCGTACAAGAACCGGACGCTCGTCTGGGCATTGCGGCGTCTGCGCAGCAAGATGCGCTCGGGCGGCGTCGTCGCCAGGCCGCGCTTCTACCGGCAGCGCTTCACATTCGACCAGCAGTTGAGCGACATCGATTTCCGCGAGCGAGGCAAGAAGTAGCCCGCCGCAAACCCTGCAAGTGTCTCCCCTCGACGCGAACCGGCTCACGGCCGGAAGAGCGCTTTCGGCCTCCGGCTCAGAGCGAGTCGGGGGCCTTTTTCTAGGGCAGGGCGGGGCCGGGATTGTTGCGATCATTGTTGCTGGGCGCAACAATCGGCGCAACAAAGTGGTTTGGCTGCGCGCCGCTCAGTAGCCCGACGGAGGCAGTCCCCAGTTGCGCTCGGGGTCGTTGCGCCGGTTTCCCGCATAGCGGCTTTCTTTGTCGATCGTGTGCAGCTCGCCGTTGGAGCGCCACTGGAAGCTCACGCTGGAGTCGTGGTCCTTGCCGCTGTTGCTGCGCAGCGTGGTCACGTGCTTGGTGATCCGCAGGCCGCCAGCATCGAATTCGCAGGGCCCGCCTTCGGGCCTGGCGCGAAACGACAGGTCGTTCAGAAGCGTGTAGGTGAACTCGCTCTCCGGGATCGCGTTTGGATTGGCGAGTTTGGCGGCGTAGGCCTCGGCCCGCGCGCGAGCCTCCGCGCGATTCTGCTCACTCCGGCGCACCAACTCGTCGTGGCTGTGGCTGTACGCGATCGCCTCCTCCGGTGGTGTTCCCGGAGACTTGCGGCTCATCGGGATAAGGCCCTTGGCGTACAGCTCGAGCAACCATGCCGCGCCGTCTGGCGTCACGCAGGCGGTGTCGTTGCTGTTCGACGTGCAGATCTCGTTGTACTGCTCGAACGTGACAGTGATGCCCTGGTACTCGAATGAGGATGTATGCGAATCGGGGCAGATCGCATTGAAGTGATCGTTGTCGATGTCCCTCTTGAAGACGAGCGGCTTCGCGCCTGGCAGCAGTCCCACGTACTTGGTCGTGGGCATGAGCAGGTCCGGATCAATCGGCTGGGGCTTGGACGAGGACGAGGTGGGGAAGGCGAGCAAAGGGGTCTTCTTCATAGTTCTACTGGATGGGGCGGTCCTGGCGGGCGACCTCGGGCGGCGCCATTGTTGCGTTCATTGTTGCGCGGCGAAACAACGAGACAATCCACGGCCGGATGAGCGTATTCAGCCCAAGGCCAAGTCGATCCGGCGCTTCTCCGGGTCGGGATCGACATCCCCGATCTCCATCGTGACGCGCGTGCCGCGGCCCTCGACAGAGGCGATGGTGATCTTCGTGTTGAGCGCCTCGGCCAGGCGGGCAACCAGCGACAGGCCGATTCCCATCCCCTCAGGTGCCAGGGCCGTCGAAGTGTCGACCCGATAGAACTCCGAGAAGACCTTGGGGAGCTTGTCCGCAGCGATTCCGACCCCCTGGTCCCAGACTTCCACGCGCAACTTGTCCTGGCGCACGCGCGCGGCGAGCAGGATCTTGGCGCCCGGCTTGCTGTACCTGACTGCGTTGGACAGGACGTTTGCGATCATCCGCCGCAGCCTTGTCGAGTCGGTCTGCAAGAGCGCGTCGTTCACGCGCACGCGCAGCTCGATCCCTGAGGCCTTGGCGACGGGCCCCACCACATGGGCCAGGCCGTCTATCACCTCGGCGATGCGCACCGGCTCGATGGTCAGCTTGACCTCCCCGGTGTCGAAGTGCGCAAGGTCGAATAGCGAGTTGAACAGGTTGTTGACCGCTGCCGTTGCTTGTGTGATCTTCGGGCCGACCTCGACGTGGCTATCCGGGTAGGACTCGAGGTACTCGGCATAGAGCGACAGCGCGATCACCGGCTGGCGCATGTCATGGGCGGCAGCCGCGAGGAACCGGTTCTTGGCCTTCACCGCGTCATCGGCGGCCCGCTTCTGCGCCGCCAGGTCGAAGACGCAGCCGTAGTGGTCGGCCTGGGTCTGATGGTTGTCGCCTGCGATCCGAAACGCCAGCAGCAGCTGTCCGAGCGCGACTGGAACGACCCATAGAAGTGCGCCCTGTGATCCGCCGCCCCAGACCATCCAGGTAATGCACAGCAGCGACGAAGCAACCATTCCACCGACGTAGCGCCGGAACAGGCACGGGATCAAAGACAGCCGTGCCATGGGGGCGTACAGCATTGCCGCAAGCAGAGACCATGAGGCGAACTGCTGCAGAGAACTCATTCGCCCGAAAAAGAGCAGGGTGGAGCAACCCCACACGAAGGCCAGGATGAGATAGATCGGAGCGATCCGCCTGATGTAGTCGAACTGCTCGATCGCCGGGGCCTTGCGCAACGTGCAGGCGTACTTGTTCTCGGCCAGATAGCGAATAAGGTTTCCAGCAAGGGCCACCACCAGCCAGGCCATGGCCTGCCAAGCTGGGACATCGGAGCCGATGGCGATGCCAGCCATCGCCATGCAGATGATCGCGCCGAGCGTGATGCGACCCCTGGACTCGTCGATGTAGCGATTCATCAGACTTTGCCGAATGAATTCCTGCCGCGCAGCTGACTCGGCCGCCGGGTCGACGGTGACGGTCCGCTGCCTTGGCGCTTGGACGGTTGCGATCGCGGGACGCTCTGTTTTGTTGGCGGCGCCTGGAGCCTCTGAAATCAGGCGGCGGGGGATCGTGCGCGGGACGGCGAGTGGCGTCAAGGCGCTGACGAGGGGAACGGGCACGGGGAAGGGCGAATAAGAGAGCGCCCGATGGTAGGTGGAAACGGGAAAGTGCGCAGGGTTTACCCGCAGAGCCAGAGCATCGAATCGTGACTTTCATCCCGTGGAGCGCGCCGCATCTAGTAAACGGCGCGGTCCAAATGGGGCGCCGTAAGCCTCGTCCGAGCAAGTACCTCCCGCAGCGTCTCGGACCCCTCCGGAGCCGGGCAACGCAGAAATGTTTACTTAGTTTGTACTCCGACCCGTTGCGCCGCTGCATCAAAAACAAAACACAAAACAAAAAAAGAAAAAAGCCCGCGCCAAGCTATGCTTACAAACATCAAAACCGACCAAAGCGCTGAATGCGAAGTGGTCGCCAGAATGCGAGCCGACTGAGGAAGCAAACCGAGATGGAAGAACTGGACCGCCAGCTGACCGCTGACGAAAAGGCCGAGATCACCAAGAAGGTGTGGTCGCTCGTGGATGCGCTGCCGCAGCGCGATCTGATCGAACTCTCCGACGCCCGTCAGTGGATCGGCCGCGTGGTAGACCTCCACGGCGAACAGGCCATCTGGCACGCCATCCGCCTGAACGGCTTCGGCGGCTCTGAAATTGGCGTGCTGGTGCGCAACCAGCACGGCGTGCGTGCCGACCACATGGCTAGCGCCCATGACATCGTGCTGGGCAAGCTGATGCGCAAGGTCCCCGACGAGACCAACGAGCACATGACTCGTGGCCACGAGAACGAGGAACCCCACTCGCGCAAGTTCTACAAGAAGTATGGCGCCCACCGCGACCTGCAAGCATTCGAGATCCTGAAAAGCGCTCAAGGCTCGCTGCCGTGGATGCGCTACAGCCCCGACGAAGTGGCGATGCTGCCCTCGAAGGTTCTGGCAGTGACCCGCCCGATGGCCGCCGAGCGACCGATGTCGCGCTGGCTCATCGACTACAAGGCGCCGAGCAAGATCGAAGAGAGCGACGAGATCCACTTCCAGTACGGCTGCCAGCTCGCACAGGGCGCAATCCTCTGCGAGGAGAACGGCGTCGAGATCCATGGCCTGATGCTGAGCCAGTTCGACTGGGCCGGCTGGCGCCTGAAGGACGACGTTGTCGAGGTGAACGACGAGCTCAAGCACCTGGTGCGCGAGGCCGGCAACTGGGCCTGGAACTGCGTCATGACCAAGCAGGTGCCGCCGTACGTGCGCACTCCGGTCCTGGCGGATGCCGAGGGCTACGTTGCCAAGCACGTCGAGCTGGCCGAGCGCCTGGCGAACGTCTCTGCCCTGTCCAAGGCCGCCGATGCGCGCGCCTCCGAGCTGCGCGCCGAACTGCTCGCGGGCCTTGAAGGCCGCAAGCTGGACGGCTGCAAGATCGTGATGCCCGGCGCCGGCGCGCTCACCGCGAACCTGAAGATCGACACGGAGAAGCTCCAGGCTGACCTCAAGCCCGAGCAGCTGGCGATGGTCACCAAGAAGGACGGCTACGACTCGGCCGCCATGGCGCGCCACCTGAAGTCGCTCGGCGTGGACCTGAAGCAATTCAAGGCCGACAAGATCGACGCCGACAAGCTCGCCGAGCACGCCGACTCCTTCGGCATCGACATGGACGCGTACATGGCCGAGCAGCACGTCTTCAAGATCGACAAGCCCATCAAGGAAGAGATGGAGCGCTACATCGACACCCACTTCCCGCTCGTTGCGCCGGCCCAGGCTGACGCTGACGAGCAAGCCGCGGACCAATTCGCGGAAGAGCCGATGGCGGAGGCGCCGCGCGGATAAGGCGCGCTCCATCCCCAAACGTGTTCGCGTGGCCAAAGATGAGGCCGCACAAGCCTCGCGAACATCAAAAACGTGTGCGGTCTCATCTTTGTTCTCATTTTCTAGGAGCTGAACAAATGGCTATCGTCAAGGCAAACACCAACCGCCAATCCCTGATCTTCATCTCGCTGGTCGAGCGCACCAACAAGCACATGTCGGACGCCGAGATCGCGAAGAACCCGGAGGCGAAGGTGCCCGGCTTCCTCTACAAGAACGCCGAAGGCAAGCACGAGCTCGCCCGCCAGCTGTCCGGCAGCGTCGTGAGCGTGAAAGTCGGCACCGACAAGTACGAGCCGGTCGGCCAGCCCGCTGTCGAGTACCCGATCGCCACCGTGCGCCTGACCGACGGCGAGAGCGTGAAGATCCGCCTGGACCAGAACCTGGGCCGCACCGTGATCGGCCTGCTGGCTGCCAACGCCCTCTCGCATGGCGACGGCCCGGTCGACATCTACGTGAGCCACGTCCGCGCCGGTGACCGCATCGGCAACGGCGAGCCGTTCGACCGCGATCGCTCGTTCATCAGCGTGAAGCCCGAAGGCGCGCCGAACAACATGAAGTTCGCGCCGATCTACGCCGGTGAAGACGGCCAGATCATGGTGGACGCCGAAGGCAAGCCGGCAGGCCTGCCCAAGGCGAAGGTCGTGCGCTTCCAAGGCAAGGATCAACTCGACTGGGAAGAGATCAACAACATCGCCGTGTGGACCGCCGCCGGCCTGGAGAGCTTCTACAAGGACAAGGATTCGCACGCGCACACGTCCACCCAGGCTCCCGATGTCCACGACCAGCAAAACGACGGCATCGACCTGAACGAAGCCGCCGCTGCTGCTGCCCCCCGCGGCTGAAACGCCGGAAGGAAGCTGGCGGCATGAAGGGACCGCCAGCGTCCTTCGGATTCCGAACGAATCCAACTTTCTCCTGTTCGATCCCTGAACCAGTCGCACCCGTGGGCCCCGATTCCCGGGTAGCCCAGTGGGTGCGCACCTTTTTCTGAGAGTAGGGCGCGATGCCAAAGTGGATTGACCTGAACGATGCGTCTGGTGCACGTCTGAAGATTGCAACGATCGAGGTGGGCGGCGATCCCCACCTGCACCTGTTCGTCACGGGCCTGTCCTACCTCAATCCCGCCTGGAACAAGGCAATTCAACAACTGGGCTTCCATCCGGGCGGCGCGCGCAAGTACCTCGTGCGCCGCGTGAAGGCCGGCGAGCGGCCGAAGCCCTCGGACTTCCGACCCGTGTTCCCGAACGCGGCCGTGCGCGAGATGGCGCCCGAGAGCTACATGCTCAACCTGCAGACCGCGCGCAAGCCCGATGAGCGGCCGGCCAGCAAGGAAGAGCGCGCCGCGGCGATCGACATCAACAACGCGGTGCTCCTGGGACGCAACTCCGACGGCGAGCGCGTTTTCGAAGCCGCCGGCTCTCGCTACGTCATCAAGGTGACGGGCCAGGGCGCCGAGCTGCGTGTGGACGAATCGGAATCGAGCCAGCCGCACGTCTTCCTGCGCCTGCCCAAGGGCGCGACGGACGAGTTCCGCACGCTTTCGCTGGTGCAGTGCGCCGATGGCTTCGTGCGCTCGATGGTGCTGGGCGAAGTGCAGCACACCGAGGACATGGACCGCTTCATGCAGGCCCTGCACGGCACGGTCAGCGCCGGCGAGCCCGTGGCGTTCACGACCGAGCAGCACGACGAGGTGCACGCCGCGATCGAGACGGCGCTGCTGCGCTACCTGCGGGACGGATTCGAGGTGGCGCAGGACGCCTACGGCGAGTCGGCACGCCTGACGGACCTGCTTCCCCCGTTCCGCGGCCGCCTACGCGGGACCGGCACGATGCCCACCCCGGTCTCGGTGGCCAGCCAGCGCCTGCTGGGCGACACCGAAGGCATGACGGTCGTGGTGCCGAACGCCTTCGACGGTGCGAGCTTCGCGTTCCTGCCCGAAGGCACCAACGTTCGCGCCTACCGCGGCACCAAGGACATGTCGGCGCTCTCCAGCGTCGTGAACCTGCGCGCCAGCACCGAATGGCAGGACGGCGAGTTCTCGCCCGGCCGTGAAGTCGGCGCCGACGCGATGTTCATCAACGCGGACCCGGTCCTGGGTGTCGACGGCCGCCGCACGGACTACGTGCTCGCGATCAACGCGCTGCGCTCGCTCAAGGAAGGTGGCCGCGCCGTGATCGTCCTGGCCGCTGACGCGGTGCCGGGCGAACTGTCTGTCGCCTCGCGCAACTTCCTTCAGATGGTCAACGAGCGCTACCAGATCCAGAGCGCCTTCGAGACCGCACCGATCCTGTCGCGCAAGGCGGGCGTGCCCGAGAACAACCCGGGTCTGCGCATCCTGTCGGTGGTCAACCGCCGCGTGGAGCTGCCGACCCCCATCACCAGCCTGCCGGTCATCTCCTCGTGGGACGATCTGAAGACGACAGTCGACGAGGCCATGGCCCGTGCCGAGGTGCTGGACGCCCAGGCACAGGGTGTGGATGTCGAGCGCGCCGCCCTCGAAGGCCGCGTGCAGCGCCCGTACATCGCCTTCTCCCGCATGGGCGAGGCCCGCACGATGGTGCCCTCGAACATGCAGGCGCCGCTGCAGGCGACCATGACCCGCATCGAGTCGCTCTACGGCCAGGTCGACGACCTGGTGACGCGCGAGCTGGGCTGGGGCGAGACCGCGCTGGGCAAGCGCCTTTCGCCCGAGCAGGTGGACGGCATCGCGATGATGATCGTTCGACAGCTGGAGGGCTACGCCAGCATCTTGGCCGACGAGACCGGAATCGGCAAGGGCCGGCAGCTGGCCTCGATGATGGCCTGGGCGCTGCGCCGCAATCAGAAAGTCTTCTTCGTCACCGACAAGGCGAACCTGTTCTCCGACATGGCGCGGGACCTGAAGGCGATCGGCGAGTGGGACCGTGTCCGGCCGATGATCATGAACACTGACGGCGAGATCTCCTGGGAGCCCGGCCCAGGCGAGCCGCCGGTGGTGCTGGCCCAGGGCTTCGCAGCCGCGCGCACGAAGGCCATGGTCGAATCCGGCACGAAGCTGGAAGACGAGGGCCTGAACACCTGCTTCCTGACCTACTCGCAGATCGCCGGCGCGGAGAGTGAGAAGGCCCAGTGGGTGAAGAACCAGCTGGGCAACGCGCTCATCATCTTCGACGAGGCCCATGTGGCCGCGGGATCCGACAGCCAGATTGCCAGCCATATCTCCGAGATGGCCCGGCTCGCCAAGGGCGTGCAGTACGCCTCGGCGACCTGGAGCAAGACCGAGGACAACCTGCACATCTACCAGCGCGCGCTGCCGGACAGCGTGAACGTGGCGTCCCTGGCTGCCGCGATCAAAAAGGGTGGCGAGTCGTTCTCGGAGGTGCTCAGCTCGATGCTGGCGTCCGAGGGCGCGCTCATCCGACGCGAGCACGACCTCTCCAAGCTGGACGTGAGCGTCTACACGGTCGAGGAGCGCCGCGCCCACAACGAACGCGTGAGCGATGCTGTGGCCGAGGCGCTGGGCGCTGCCACCTACCTGGCCGGCGACATGTCGCAGATCTTCATGCGGGGCAACCGTGAGGCGGTGAGCGTGCTGCGCAAGGCGAAGGAGGCCCGCGCCGCGATGGTCGACCAGACCAACGCCGCCGCCGAGACCCCGGTCGCCCGCGCCAACATCATGAGCTCGAGCTTCGGCACGGGCTCGGTGCTCTACCAGGTCATGAAGGCCGTGCAGGGTGCGCTCAACGCCGACCAGGTCGCTGACCGCGCCATCGAGCACATCCGCGCCGGCATGAAGCCCGTCATCGTCTCGGAAGCGACGAACGAGGCGCTCACGCGGATGCTGATGGCCGATTCGCAGGGGCAGGGTGAGGGCGATGCACCGCCTACTGCCGGCGGCCTGCCCTCGGCGATCAAGATGCCGACCATCCGCGACGCCGTGCGCGCCGTGCTGATGCCCCGTCTGACCACTGTCGTACAGCGCGAGATCACCGAGGAGGATGTTCCCGACGAGCCGGAGGAAGAAGAAGCGCCGGCCTTGGCCGACGCTGCCGCCCGCGCCGCTGCGGAGCTGAATGCGGAAGGCGAGGAAGGCGAGGAGGGCACACGACCGGCCCTGACGGCCGAGATGGCCGCCGCCCAGCGCGAGGCCCGGATCCTGCGCTCTCTGCAGCGCCAGACCGAGGGCGAGCGGGCCGCAGCCGAAGAGGACGCGGTCAATCTGGACGAAGCCCTCGCCGCCGCAGTGCCCGCCGACGCCGCGCCTGGCGAAGCTGGCGCGCGGGGCAAGAAGGTTATTTCGAGCCGCCGCACGGTCTCGATCCTCGACCTGCCCAACATGACGGACGCTGATCGCCAGCACTTCCGCGACGGCGTTGCCGAGCTGGAGCGCCTCATCAATGCGATCCCCGAGATCCCGGTGTCGGCCTTCGACGTGATCGAACAGAAGCTGCGCGATGCGGGCATCACCGTGAGCGAGATCACGGGCCGCTCGTTTTCCCTGGAGCGCATTGCCAGCCCGGCCGCCGCTCCCGCAAACGGTCAGGCCGCGGACGCTGCGGTGCCCGCCACCGCCGGCGCGGACGGCGGTGCCATGTGGAAGGTCACCCCGCGCCTGCGCAGCAAGCGTGCGGTCAACGCCGTCAAGCGGGCCTTCAACAACGGCGAGATCCAGGCGCTCCTGATCAACCGTTCGGCCGCTACCGGCGCGTCGATGCACGCATCGCCGCAATTCCTGGACCGCTCGCGCCGCGTGCTGCTGGAGCACCAGATTCCGGAGAACGTGACCGACCGCATCCAGCTGATCGGCCGCGTGAACCGCTACGACCAGGTCACCTTCCCGCTGGTGGAGACTTGCACGACCGGAATCTATGGCGAGCTGCGCTACGTGATGATGCAGAACCGCAAGCTCGAGAAGATGAGCGCGAACGTGCGTTCGAGCCGCGAGAACGCGATGCTCATCAAGGACGTGCCCGACCTCTTCAACTCGATTGGCCTGGAGGCTGTTCGCAGCTACGTGCAGGACGAGCCGCTCGTGGCCAAGAAGCTTGCGCTGCCGGAGAACTTCCTGGAGATCACGGGCGTCGCCGCGGTCAACATGTTCCTGATGCGGCTGCCGCTGCTGAAGGTGGCCGAGCAGCGCCAGGTGTACGAGCAGCTGTTCAACCGCTTCGACGAGACCTTCAACCGCCATGAGCTGCTGGGAACGAACCCGCTAAAGACCCGCGAGTTCGATTGGCGCGCCAAGGAGGAGTTCTCGGGCGTCTTCTTCGGCGACACCTCGGGCGAGCGCGAAAACATGGTGGAAGCTCTGATCAACGAGACCCTCACGAATCGCGACGAATCGCTCGGGGCTGCGGGAGTGACTGTTGAGCCGACCGAGCAGGCTCCGGAAGCGCCTGCCGCCGACACCTCCGCCCCGACGGTGGCGGTGAGTGCCCTGGCCGCCGGCGCGCAGCCGGGGGAGAGCGCTGCCGAACAGGACGATCTGCTGTCGGCCTTCGATCGCCCGGTCTACATCAAGAAGATCTCCTACAACGTCGACCTCAAGCCGATGTCGTGGACGGCGTGCGTTGCGGCGGCGACCGTCAGCAGCGAGATGCTCGCGGCCGAAGGTGGCCACTTCGTGCTCGACGAGAACGGCCAGGCGTCGTGGAAGCCGGAGGTCCTGGAAAAGCTGAACGCGGGCATGCAGGCCATCGTCAAGATGGCGGCCGTGGCGGCTGGGTTCACCGATACGAACGAGGCGGTCCTCACCAACCAGCCCGCACAGCGCGCCCACCTTCGCGCCGACTGGCTGAAGATTCACGTCGAGGGCCTGGTGCCGGGCGCGATCTTCCAGGAAGACGCGAAGGTCGATGGAAACGGCGCCGTTGTCCTGCCCGCTAAGACCGGCGTGATCGTGAACATGAAGCTCCCGACCGAGGTGCGCGAGCTGATCCTGCCGCACAAGTGGAAGATTGCAGTCGTGTTCCCGGGCGAGGAGCGCCCCGTTGAATACTCGCTGCGGGCACTGCTGTCGGATGTTCGTGGCGACGTGAAGAAGGGCGAAGTGGCAGGCACGGTGATGACCAACACCTACTCTCGCTTGCGACCCGTGAACGTTCAGCCTGGCATCGGGCGGAGCTGGCGCTTCGCGAACGTGCTCGGAGAAGCTGTCCCGCGGATCAACTGGACCCGGGACGAGTTCGACCTGGCGCCAGTCGGCCAGCACCGCCGCTCCGGCTACGTGCTGGGGGGCAACATGTACATGGCTTACGACTGGTCGGTGAAGTCGCGCGTTGGCCGCTCGATCATCTACACGGATGACAAAGGCATGCGCCAGCGCGGCGTGCTCCTGCCCGCCATCATGAGCCACGTGGGCGCGCAGTTCATGCCGATGCGCGTCTGGGGCGCCCAGATCAAGCCGTTCATCAAGAAGCTGGTGGAGGCGCAGGGGGCCAACGGCCTGCAGTTGGAGACCGAATTCCTGTCGTCGAACAAGCCCTACGGGATCATGATCAACGACAAGGGGATTCTGCTGCTCACCAAGTCCAAGGACGCCCGCCGCGCGCTGCGCCTGATGCGCGGCGAGCAGGTGAAGATGCGCAAGGAAGCCCTGGGGGAGCGCGCGACCGCAGCGCGCGACCCGCAGAACGTCACCCTGGGTGTGCTGTCGCGCAACGGCCGCCTCGGTACCGGGCGCGCGGCAGCCGGCCTGAACGGACTTGTGGCAGATGGCGACCAGGCCACCGCGGGCTCCGCTACGGGTATCCCGCAAGGCTACGTCGCGGTGAAGCTCGGCTTCGACCCGACCAAGCCCGAGCAACTCGATCGCGCGCTGAGCCTCCTGGTGCACGGCACCGGCCTTGAGATCTACGCCAAGGGCATGCAGCAGCGCGCCTTGGCCAAGGAAGTCGGGCGCGAGTACTTCGCCCAGATCCGCGAAGAGACCGCGCAGCGCCGCGCCCAGGTTCGCCAGCAGATCTCCGCCGCGGCGGAGCGCGCTCCGGTGGCGCCCCAGGCCGAGCAGCAGCCCGAGCAGGACGTGCCGGCCGACGAGCGGGCGGCTGAGGCGCCCGCCGCCAACGACGAGCCGAGCGCCGAGCGCGCGGCAGCTTGAACCCAGCCGCCGCGGCTTTCTGCGGCGGTATCACCACCTAACCCCTTCAGACGATCCAACCATGACCATCCAAGCAATCGAATTGTCTCCCGCTGAGTGCGACGAACTCCTGTCGGCCCTTTCCGGCTCCGCCCCTTCCGTCGCCGAATGGCGCGCCGTGGTGCAAAAGGCGTTCGCGAAGGGCGTTGCGGCTGCATCCCCGAAGGACACCATTCCCGCAGTGCTGGTCGAGCCGCTGATCGACATCGCCGAAACCATCGCGCGCGAGCAGCTGGTTCCCGAGGGCGACTCGCGTGTGCCTTACGAGCAGTATGCGCGGTGGGCCAACGAGTTCCAGGCGAACTTCTCGCGCCGCCTGGGCGCCGGCGAGGAGCCGCATTCCAGCTACTACGAGGACATCAAGGCGTTCACGCTGAACAAGGTGGCCGCCGTCGGGTACACCTCGCTCAAGAGGCCCGACCCTGTGGTCGAGCGCAGCGTGTTTCGTGAGTACGCCATCGCTGGCCAGCGAGAAGGCGAGCTCGAGGTGGACGGGAACGCGAAGGTGAACATCTCCCAGGACGACCCGGACCTGCCGCCTCAGGGCGCCTACGTCGAGTGCTGGACCTACGTGAGCAACGACGAGATCTCGGGCTTCCTCACCGCGAGGATGAAGGAGGCAGAGCTTCAGCCGGAGGCATTGGACGAGGCGGTGCATTCCGCTGCCGAACTGTCGGTCCCGACGCAGGCGCGCCAGGAGGACATCGACCTGATCTCGATGGAAGCCTCGGACGTGAACAACGAAGGGGTCGACACGCAGATTCAGTACCTTGTCGCGCGCGTCGGGCCCGAGGCTGCATTCCAGGCCGTCGAGGCCGCCATCGCTGCTGCGCAGGACGAGCGCCAGGCACCGCGAGGTTGAGCATGGAGTACCGCCTCAACTGCGGCCAGTACGTGCTGCACGCCAAGCGGCCCTTCAGCGCCGATCTGGAGCCCGTGGGGCCGCCACTGGATCAGATCTCCATCGCCATCGACACGGCCGAGGGCACGTTGCAAAAGCATGGCCAGCCTGACCGGGTCGCCGCTTGGTACGCGAACACCAGCAAGAAGCTGCGCGACGCCGGCTGCGGCGAATGGGCCGACAACCTGGTCGTGGTCACCGGGCGCTTCCCGGTGGAAGAGGTCAACAAGTGCGTGGGCGCCATGTCCTACGCAGGCATTTTCTACAAGCGCCTGGTCGCCGGCGAGATCGAGGAGATGCCGTTCGCCGGCGAGCAGGTGGACGATGCGGCGCGACCGACCTGCTGATAAGCCGGGGGTACCGGCGAAAGCACCGATCTAGGCTGCCAGTCGGTCCGAGGCGGCGTCTTGAGCCTCTCGCGCCGCGACGAACCGGTCCATGTCCGGCTTGCGCAGGCCGTATGCGGCCCCGACGAAGGGGTTCGAGACACAGGCCTCCAGGATCTCCGTCACCCGATCGAAGAACGCCGATTCATCGGGCTGCTCCACGGACGATGGGACGGTGATCGGGCGGTGCTCCAGCACGACAGAGCGAACAACCTGACGCAGCTGCCCGTCATAGCGCAGGTCGATCTCGTCCGGGTCGCGCGCCGCCTGGGTGATCGAGAAGCTCTCGAAGGAGCGTTGGCATGCCTGCACATAGACCTCGGTGAGGATCCGCGGGTCGCGCTGCTCGTAGACGGCGGCTAGGCCGACCTCCATCTCCTCCTTGTTCACGTCCAGCCAGCTGATCGGCAGGATCCCGCTGCGCAGGAGCGGGATGCTGGTGCAAAGGCGCGCGACGCGCTTGTTGCAATCGTGGAACGGCTGCAGATAGGGCAAGTGCACCAACAGGAACAAGGACTGCTCGTACGGGTCCTTGATCTCGGCGGCCTTGCCGACGACTTGGCCGAACAGGCGCTTGATCTCGTCGGGGATCACCGGTGGGATGTAGCTGCTCGACCCGATCTTGACCGCCGTGTTGCGCAGCGCGCCCTGGTGCATCGGGTTGTTCAGTAGGCCGCTCGAGAGGATCGCGTGGATGCTGCGGATGTCGTACTCGTTGATCCCCACGTCTCCTTCCTGGGTCGGCTGGTGGATGCCTTCGACGATGAACTTGGCGGCCTGGAAGTGGTTCATGAGCACCTTACGGTCGACGGGGGCCATGTTGCTGATGGGCGTGTCGTCCTCGAAGAAGCTCTTGGTGGCCAGGTGACCGTAGTCGACCCCTTCCAGGCGACTGGATGCATAGGAGAGGTCGGTCATGAAGCGGCGCATGTCCCGGTCCTGCCGCTCCCCGCGCTTCAGCGTGCCGGGCGCGCATGCCGCGTGCAGGCTCTCCAGTTCCCATGGCCGGAGATACTGGGTCTCATTGGGGACGTAGCTCTCCAGCATGCCGTGGTCGTAGGCGACATGAGGCCTGGACTTGGCATCGGTGGACAGATGCATGTGCAGAGCGGCTCGCCGCAGGGCATCTGTGGGGATATAGAAGGCAGAGCGGCGGCTGCCGGCGTCAATCAGCTGCACGAGGCCTTCCTGGCCAAGCTGCTTCAGGCGACGCCAAACGGCCGTGCGCTCAAGGCCAACGTCAAGGTCCTGGATCGAGGCGCACCGCTCCATCAGCTCTCCGATGGTGATGCCGCCGTTGGCGCCTGCCAGACCGATGTGGTACGCCAGATCGCGCTTGTACGGATCGGTGATGTGCTTCAGATCGATGTGCATGGTGCTTGCGTGGCTAGTCCGTGGTAGACCTATGCTACGAAAACACTACCCGTTTGCGTGCGATTGTTGCGACTATTGTTTCGCGGCGCAACAATGACCGCAACAAAGGTGTCGTCCCGAAATCGCGAGAGGCTCAAACATTCTGTTTGATGCGGGCTGGCTTCGGGATAATCCGTCCGTATAGATGCAATTCTGCGAACGAATTAGTTGATGATCATGCCGCCGCTCCAGTCCTACTGCCAAACGATTCTCTGTCTGGATTTCGACGGCGTTCTCCACCGGGCATCCGACGCGATCCACGTTGCGAACGGCCCGACCAGCGGCCCGCTGCTTGCCGTCCAAATGAAGGCCCAGGGCCGCCTCGTGTGGCTGGACCACCTGGTCGATGTGTTGGCCGAGCGGCCGGATGTGGCCATCCTCGTGCATTCGACCTGGCGCAGGAAGTTCGACCAGGTGACGCTGGCGCACCTGCTGGGCGAGCTCGGCGATCGCGTCCTGCAGCCGCCGGGCTACTTCGTGGACCTGAGCGCGCCCGCGCCTGAGTTCATCCGGCAGTCGCTGGAGTGGGTCAACGAATCGCGTCGTGAGGCCCACGTGGCCGAGTTGACATTGGACGAGATCGTCGTGATCGATGACCGCCCGGAGTTCTTTGCAAGCGACGAGGGCGTGGCCTCCCGACTTCTGCTCTCGGACCCCAATCAAGGCCTGTCGGTAGCCCAGACGCGCGGCCGCTTGGCTGCAATGCTCGATGCGGCCCGAAGCGACCACTCGGCGCCCGAGCACGGCGCCGGCCCCATCTCGAAGTTCTGAGGCGGCGACCCAGTGGCGATCTCCGCGATCTCGGCGGTCCCCGATGCCGGGTTCGCGCCGCGGACTTCCGCGGTTCGGCCGGTCCAGGCCGTGCACGCCGCAGCCTCGCCTGCGGTCATGCGCATCATCTTCGGCTTCGACGATACGCAGCTCCAGCGCGGCCAGCAGGTGCCTGTGGCGTGGTCCGAGGCGGATGCGGTCAACGGGCACATGCTGCTCGCCGGAAAGTCCGGCAGCGGCAAGACCTTCACGCTTCGGCGCATTGTTCGCCAGATCACCCGCGCGCAGCGCAGCGTCCGCGTGCACCTGATGGATGTGCATGGCGACCTCGAGCTCGACGACTGCTCGACCGTCATCTTCTCCGAGTCGACCCCCTACGGCATCAACCCGCTCAAGCTTTCGGCCAACCCGCACTACGGTGGCGTGAGAAAGCGCATCCAGGCGTTCATCGAAATGGTGAACGACTCCAGCCGCACGCCGATGGGCGACCGCCAGGTGGCCTCGCTGCGCAACCTGCTGCAGGACCTTTACGCCATGCAAGGCTTCCGGGCTGACGACGCATCGACTTGGCACGAAGAGCAGGGCGCTGCGCCACCGGGCGACGGACGCATCTACCTGGACATTCCCTTCGAGGCGAAGGACGGCGCGAAGGACGCGGCCCGCGCGGCCGGCCTGACGCTCCAGTTCGATCGCGAGGCCAAGTGCTGGTGGACCGATCGCCACGAGGGCCCGCTGGAGCGATATCCGCGCAAGCGCTTCGGCAAGCACTACCCATCTCTGGCGGACGCGGCCGCCTTCGCCAAGACCCGACTGCGGACTCTGACGGCTGGAGGTGGAACGAAGTCGACCCGCCTGCTCGAAGAGCACAACAAGCGCGTGGTCGCCTGGCAGGCTAAGGCCAGGAAGTTCGCTGCAGGCCTGGGCAACGGAGAGGATGTCGAAGAGGCCCGGCAAGAGGTGGAGCGCGGTGTCGACGGCGTGATCGAGTCCTTCAGCGAGTACGTCGCGGGCATCGCCACCGGCAAGGAGCTCGATGCGCTGATCCGTTACGACACCATGGACACCATGCGCTCGATCGTGAATCGACTCGAGACCATCGTGGCCAGCGGCATCTATCGCAGCGCCGAACCGCCTTTCGATGACGCCGCGCCGGTTTGGCGCTACAACCTAACCGCGCTGTCCAGCACCGAGCAGAAGATGTTCGTTTGGACCCGGCTCACCGAGATCTTCGAGAACGCACGCGAGCGCGGGATCGTGAAGGGCGCTGCCGAGCTGCGCGACGTGATTGTCGTGGACGAGGCTCACCAATTCTTCGCCGACAAGGACACCAACATCCTCGATCGACTCGCGAAGGAGGCCCGCAAATTTGGCGTGGCGCTGATCGCGGCGAGCCAGAGCCCCACCCACTTCTCCGAAGACTTCCTCGCGAATTGCGGCACGAAATGCCTGCTGGGCCTGGACTCCCTCTACTTCGATGGCACGGTGCGCAAGATGCGCATCGACAAGGAAGTGTTGAATGCGGTGGTGCCCGGCAAGGTGGCCGCCATCCAGACCGCCGTGCGCGGCGAGCAGTCGCCGCAGTTCAAGCTGGTGCGGGTTTCGGGGTAGCTTCAGCGAGCGGCGACGAGCTTCGCCTGCTCTTCACGGAACTGCTTTGCGGCGTCTTTGCGCGCTTGGTTGAGTTCACCCCATGTCATCTTTCCACTGTAGACAGCGAGCGAAGCCTTCTCAAGTCTCGCCGCGTTGTCCTCAAGAAGTTGCGCGAATGCGGCGCCTCGCGCGCCGCCCATAGATCGGTATGCGCGTGCCGCTGTGGCCACTCGTTCGTTGTACTTCTGGCGCGACAGCAGGAGCGCGGCCCGCTGCGGCTCTGTGGCGTAAGTCGTGTCGGCCAAGTGCTCGAGGGTGATGCCCGAAACCTTGCACGGGCTCTTTGCCCAAAGCACCTGCAGAGCTGGGTCGGCGCATGAAGCCTCGGCTTGCCGCGAAGCCTCCCGGTCAACCTCGGCAAGTGGGTTCGGGGCAGCAGGCCCCGAGGACGGAAGGGGGCCCGCATTGGGGCTCTGCTGCTGAGTGCTCGGCTGGGTCAGGTACCAGCCCTTTGCATTCATGCACGAGCGGAAGAGATTGCCGTTGGTGACGACAGTGTTCGTCGCACTTCCCCCAAATTGGTTGACGACTGCGCCCCCGACGCGCTGCTGTGAGTCCTGCATGCAGGTGTATCGGTCGGTCGCAAAATCGCTTTGCGACGCGCCTGGCTTGACCCACACAGGTTGGGCGCAGCCGGCGGCAAAGACCGCCACGGCGGCGATGAGTATGAAACGCATGGTGGCCTCTTGCTGTTGATCGTGAGCGGGCGGAATCGTACCGGTGTGCACCTGAGGCGACAACAGCGTTTGTCACTCCGGGGGAGGCTTTGGCCGGGCGCCTTGTTCCCGAGCGTTTCGAGTGAGGAGTTTTTCACGCCCGGCCGAGAGACGTCAATGTTGCGGTCTTTGTTGTGCAGCGAAACAATCCGCGCAACAAAGGGGACGGCTACGGGGCCTCGCGCTGCCCCGCCATCTCGCGCGTGCGCTGCTCGTGGAAGGCGGCGACGCGGCCCAGCACAGACGATGCGGTGCTCTTCCATTCGCTCATCGAGCCATCGAGCGCAGCTCGCGTTCGTTCGGGTGACGGGACCACGATCGCCTGTGCCGGTGCGTGAGGCTGCGCGTGTACCGGCGATACGCCCCGTGTCTCGCGGGCACTGCCTGCGAGGATGAAGCGGTCCATCTCGGATGTCGAGGCGGCCCGAGGTGCCGCCGCCTCGGCGGACCGGCGAACCGGTGCAATTTGAGATGGCTTGCCATGGCGCGCCGCGGCGGCCAGGTTCACGGCCTGCCGCAGCGACGGCTTGGCGGCAGCGGCCTTTGCCGGAGCCGGGGCGGCTGCCGGGGCATGAGCCGTGGTGCTGGCTCGCGCGCGCGCTGAGGCCGCCACGGGAGCTGGCGCTGCTACCTTCGCAGCCGGTGCGGGTGTCGGCGCGCTGACCGTAGCCACGAGCGCCGACGGGACCGAGGCGGTATGCGCCATTCGTTCGGGTGCTATCGACTGGTCAATCGACTCCTGGAAATGGCGACGCGTCAGCGCCATCACGGCGTCGACGCGCTCGCTCGCCAGCGGATCCGCACGCTGCACGGTGTTGGCTGCCACGGCGATAGGTTGCCCGAGCTTCTGGGCCTGCGCCTGGTGCTGCTGATGGGTACGGTGCGCGACGTCATAGAGCGCGGCACCATAGGACATGCTGGCTGCATGGTTCTGCACGGCCTCGTATGACCTGGTCTCCTGCTCATCAAGCGGCGCGCCGGTGAAGATCTTCTCCCGCAGGTTGCTGCTAACGTTGTAGGTGGCGGAGACAGCGACCATGCCCAGGTGCGGGTAGCGCTTCATGTTCGCCTGGCCTTCGGCGAGGAACTCAGCTGCCTTCTTGGCACCGCGCACCGGGTCGAGGTCTTTCGCGCCGGCGTGCTGCTGATCGATTTGGAAGAGGCCGTAGCTGGCCTTGGCGCCACTTTTGAAGACTTCGTCGATCGACTCGCCCTTGTTGAGCAGCGCGACGCCCTTGCGATCGAAGCCGATCTGCGCGACGCCGCGGCTCTCTGTGTAGTAGGCGCCGGCGATGAGGCGGGGCTCGACGCGGATGCGCCGTTCCTTGTAGAGCTCGGCCGAGGCCTGGTCAGCCAGGCGCGCCACATCCCATGGATGCAACGTCCAGTGTGTCTCATTCTGCTTCGTGGCGTTGTTGAAGACGCGGGCCGCGATCGGGGCGAACTGACCATAGGCCAGCACGGCGGTCTGCTCGGCCGATGGCATCTCGACCTTCGGGTCCTTTGGCAGGGGCACTGCGAGGGCAATCTCGGCCGCTGCTCGCGTGTCTGAAGGGACGGGTCGGCTCAGAATCTGCACGCGGGCCTGGTCGGTCTCGTGCATGGCCGGCGCGACGTGGATGGTGGGGGTCTGGGCGGGCTGCGTGGTGCTGGGCGTCTTCGCCGCGGGGGCGACCTGCTTCGCCTTGTGGCCGCGCGCCTGCATGTCCCCGATCACGTCGGCGATCTTCTGGGCGCCAGGGCCCATCATGGCAGCCGTCGCCGCGACGCCGGAAGCGAACAGGGCCGCGGCCTTGAACAGCTTCGCGCCCTTGCCGCGGACCTCGACCTCTGCGACTGGTGCCGGCGTGCCGTTCTTCAGTTCTCCTTCAGTCACGCGGCCTCACCCCTTCATCCGCTCGGTGGCCACGGGCTCGCCGGAATCCTCGTCCAGCTCGGCGAAGACCAGGCCCTCGTCTGACAGGAGCTGCTGGATCACCGCCGGGGCGAGCGGCTCGGCATCGGAGCCCAGTTCCTCGGTGGTGCCGTCCTGGCCGGTGACGGTCAGGTGCGTGGCGTGCACCTCCACCTTGCTGAAGGGGAGGCGCCCGGCGCGGGGCAGGGCGCCGATGGCGAACTGGGCGGAATCGCCTTCGCCCAAACGGACGATGGCGATATCAGGAGATTCGGCTTGGGTCATGGGGCCTCGCATTGGTCAGGGCATCCCGCACGCGAGCTGGGAGCTACGAGGCAATGCTAGGCTGGAATTCGACGTTCTCGGGGAATGTTTTGCGTGCGAATGGAGCTCGCTTGGAGCTCTTCTAGGAGGGCGTCCCCAGATTCCCGGCGGGTGCCTTCCTCCTTGGCATACTCCCCGCCTATGAACTCAAGAAGCTTGCCCGTTCTGGCCCTGGCGCTACTCCTCCTGCTTGTTGGCTGTAGGAGCTTGTCGGAGGTAAGCACGGCCGGCAAGTCGCCAGCTTGCGCATTGCAGTGTCGCGTCGACTCGGACGCGTGCCTGAGCGGCCCGTCGATGGAGCCGATCTTTCGGAACAATCGTTGCGTCGAGAGCTACCGCTCCTGTGTGAATGCGTGTCCTGCTGAGCCAGCGCGACGCTCATCGGCATTAGGCGCCTGAACCCCTCCACTAGCGACATTCCCTCCTTTTCTGCCCGCGCGGCTCGGAAAACGAATGGCGGGAACGTTGACGCGTCCAGCCAGGCCAGGGATATAAGCCAGGAACTCGTCTGGCAGCTGGCAGTTCGCTGGCGCGTTCTCGAACATCGGCGCGATTTCCGCGGGCCGGTAGCCGGCATGCCCGCATCCGATGGGCGTCACCTCGAACTGGAGCTCGGGCCGGCTTGCGGCGAATGCGAGGAAGCGGTCGACGCCCGCGCGGATCTGCTCCAGCGGAAGGGTAAAGAGCACGCGATCCTGCCGCTGGCCTTTCGTGGGGATCGCGTACGAATTGCCCTGGAGGCCTTCACCTTGCCCGTAGATCGCGCCGCGCTGCTGACGTGCGAAGAGAGCCGCGCCCTTGCCGTGGCGCCCGTGAGTGTTGCTGCCGAAAACAAAGACGGGTGCCACCTTACGCCCGCCACGCGCGGACGCGACCCGAATCCGTGTGGGTGAACGACTTCCCGACGTACACCCCGACGCCGCCGGCGCCGAGCCACTGGGCGAAGCGGCCGAACTGCTCGATCGGGACGCCCGGGATGCGCGCATCGACCGCCCCGCCACGCATGTGCCAGCTGTCGCGCGCCGAGCCCTCAGTGATGGAGTTGGTGATGGGGTGCCTGAAGGCGCTTGTCCAGTCGATCGGCCTGGCCATGTTGAACCAGCCGAGCCAACTCGTGATCGCGTAGTGCACGTCGAAGATGATCGGATTCATCATGGTCCACTGGGAAATCTGCTCCCTGGTGAACCGTCCCGAATCGAGCGCTCTGCGAATGTGGGGGCTGTCCTCCCGGATGAGGCGTTCGAGCGTCGTGTCCCGCGCAAACCAGCACAGGCGCTCATATTCGCTCTGGACAAGCTGGCCGTTGCGCCAGTAGGTGCTCTTGATGACCTCGCCCGTGGAAGTGCGCCTGACCCAGACCGTGCGATCGCGCGTCCAGAACTCGTCGCGTTGAGCCGCTGAAGGGAGGGCGCCCGCCGCCGCGGCGCTTGCCTGGGCGTGTGCGACGCCGGGGTCTTGTAACAGGAGGATCGAGCCGAGGCCGAGGCCGCCCAGCCCACGAAGCGCTGCGCGCCGGGTCAGCGCCGCTGGCAACCCCGAGGGAGCCGTGCCTTCGGGGTGCACGTACGGATTAGGCGACAGCATCGGCCGGGTGCTCAGTGGGTTGGAGGGATGGACGCGCCTGGAGCGCTTCGTTCACGACCTGAGCGAGCTTGGAACTCGGCTTGCAGGCGACCGTGCGCTCTCGGTTCACGCTCATGAGGGTAAGCGCCTCGATCACAAGGCAGGCAATGGGACCGAAGCCTCCACTCACCTTTGCAGCGCTCTTGTCTTGTGCGTTGTCGCCCCAGTAGTGCACCGCCGTCGAGATCTCGTCGATCGAGAACGTTGCGGGAGCGGGCTCGGCTTCGAGCGTAGGCCCGCCCGGGCCGGTTGGAACGGCCGGTTCGGCTGGCCGAAGTAGAGCGGCGAGCTCGGCCTGGTCGGACGACGTGGGCAAGGACGGGCGGGGCGCGCGGGTGCGCTTCTTCCGGGAACTCATGCTGGAGGACGTTGCTGGAAACGTTGAGGCGGTGCTATTATCTCCGCAAAAATAGCATGCCACAAACGCGAAAACGAGTCGCGATCGCTGCAATCAGAACTTGTGCGCATCGATTCTGGGGAATAGCATTTGAAGACGCAAAAACCTGAGGGTCGCCCCTCAGCCACAGGGGTTGCCCGCGCCGAATGCGCGAACCTGCCTTCGCGCGGACAGGCCGTGACCTCGGTCGACTGGACGCGGGCGTTGCTTCGCGCGGACGTGATCGAGTTGCCGGGCTTCGCCGGGCCTGTGATCTCCGCTAAGGGCGTCCCGTGGATTCGTTTCGGCCCCGAATCTGCCGACACCGCGGCTCTCAACGCGAACTCCATCGCTTCGCGGATTCGTATGCGCACGGTGGTGGTCCTTGCGGTGGCCTGCACGATTGCTGCGTTCGCCTTCGGCTCGCTCCTGCAGATCCACCTCGGGTCGTCCGCTGCCCAGCAGCGCCTGACTGCGACGCTTCCGGCGTGGAAGGTGGTTCAGGTCGACGTCGATGGCGTCACCATCGCCCTGAAGGATGCTGCCGGCCGGCCCTTGCGCGTGCAGCTCGGTAAAGCCTTGCCCAACGGCGAACTTCTTCTCCAGACCGACCCGGCACGCCGGATCTACCGGACCTCTTCCGCGAGCGTTCTCGTGCGCGAAGACACGAACTAAATCACTAGGCCATCATGAATCCAGCACCACTCAGCGCCCATGCGTCTGCGCACCCGGACGCCGAGCAAGCAGTCTCGACCCTTCGCCTGTCCATCGAGGAACACGCGATCGGCATGGTGATTCCCCCGACGGCCGTGTTCGACGGGAACCTGAAACTGGACTGCGGCGTAGTCATCTATGGGAAATTCCGCGGCACGCTCGAGTGCGCGAAGGGTACCGTCATCATCGCGCCGGGGGCTCACTTCAGTGGGCGGCTGTCGGCCGAGCGCATCGCTGTCGCCGGCAAGGTGGGCGATCCGGCCAAGGCGGCCAAAGACAGCGCGCTGCTCATCGCGAGCGAGGACCTGCAGATCGGCGACGGCGCTGACATCCATGCGGTTATTCGTGCTCCTCTGTTCAACATCCCGATGGGCGCAAAGCTGAACTCCAGCGTCATCAAGTCGATGCTGGGTACCGGGGCGGGCTGATGGCGGCGAGTCCTCCCATGACGATGAGCGTGGTCAACCGCGTGCGGTTCACAGCCTGGGCCTGGCTCGCCTCTGCATTCCTCGTCGGCGCGACGACCGGCGCGGTTGCCGCGGGCGTGCCGCTCTGGAAGCAACTCCAGACCGCCAAGGATGATGCGTCGCGTCTGCACCAGGTCGAGATCCTGACAAGGACGGTGTCACCCGGTTTCGACGTAGACGCGCTCGTCTCCCTGGAGGAGCCGCCCCGGCAAGCGTCGGCGCCGGAGGCAAAGCAGATGGCAAGCCAGGTGGCGAACGAGGTGGCAAAGCCCGAGCCGACCCCGGTGATGGCGCAGGCCGTGGCCTCGACACCGGTGGCCAAGGTGCAAGCCGCTGCCGCCTCAGCCGAGGACGTGGCCCTCGCAGCGAACGCTGCCCGGGCCGAGGAAGCCGAACGAAAGGCCGCCGAGGCTCGGAAGGCAGCCGCGGCCGCCGATGAAGCTGAGCGCAAGGCTAAGGCGGAGCGGCAGGCCAGGCTGGAGCGAGAGCAGAAGGCTGCCAAGGCAGCGCAGGAAGCTCAGCAACGAAAGGAGCGCGAGCAGGCCGAAGCACAGGCGGCATCGGCACGCGCCAAGGCTGCCGCAGAAGCTCAGAAGGCTCGCGAGGCAGCGACTCAGGTGGCCACGCCTGTTCCGGCCGCTGGCACCAACGGGCCGACCGAGCGGGTGACGAAGGACGAAGCCGGCCTGGCCGAAGTGCAAGCCAGCGGAGTGACCTTCAAGAGCGGGCGACGGGTCGCCGTCGGGGATACCTTCCCGAGCGGGGAGAAGCTCATAAGCATCGATCCGCGGATCGGCGAGATCATCACGAGCAAGCGTCGGATCGTGATCAAGCAGTAAGCGCCTGCGCCGGGCACCACCTGATCAGCCGAGGTGGCATCGACTGGCGGCTTTACTCGCCGATTTCCCCACCGTAGAGCTGAAAAAGTTCGCGGAAGAAGCGATCGTAAGCTGGGGCCCTCGGGTCCCTGCGGACGCAGTGTCTCAGATAGAAGGCAGACGCCAAGTTGCTTCGTCTCCACGACCCCAAGTTGTCGCCCCACACTTCCCCTACAGCCGTGATGGCTCGGGAAGCGGCGAACTGGGGGATCTTGGAGTAAGCCCACAACTGCGCCCAGACGTTAGGCCACAGATTGCGCGGGACGAGCCGCAAGGTGAACTTGATTTCGAGGAGCGCGACAACGTCGCTTTCGTCGTCTCGGAAGACGAGGTCTGGACAGCCCCGCAACGGGGCGCGGTCAATGGACAAGGCGGGAATCGTGAACACGGGGTGCCCCGATTCACTCTGAGGCTCGCCGATGCCACAGTGCAGAAGCCGCCACCTGGTACCCGGCAGGGTGCGAAAGTCGGACTTGCTCGTGATGCGACGTATCAAGTCGATGCCGATCTCAGCTTCCTTGCCTTTCTGCTGGGATGCCAAGTCGATGTCGCGCCGGTAGAGGGAGTACACCCAGTCGGTGAACTCTGACACTGTTGCCCCGGGCCTGGCAGGCCGCGCGCGTGCGGCGCGGCTCAGCAGCGTCTTGGAGCTGATGGAGAACGCATCCTCGCTGACTCGCCTCCATGGGTCGACGGGGGCGGCCTCGCCTTCGATCGCGGCCAGGCGCCTGAATCGCCAGTCAAACATGGACGGCATCCCGACGACGCCGGGGGCGTAGTCGCTCAGCGCATTGCGATTGCTGGAAACCATCCGGTCCTCCAAATGCGAGTAAAGCAATCGTCGCAGCATACCGTCCAAGAAGCGAGGCACTCGCGGGGGCCGGGCGCCGGAAGCTAGGCGCGAAACCAACACCAAAACCGCGATACTCCATCGCGTCTTCAAGTTCGTGCGCTAGTATTACCGCAAACATAACGGACACGCTAGAGATGTATTCGCACAATGGCAGGTGAACAGGTCGTATGGATAGCCGAAAAGCCTTCGGCGGCCAAGGATTTGGTCGCGGGGATGAAGCTCGCCTATGGCGTGTCCTGCACGAACGAGGGAGCCGCCTCTCGGGACGGGTACTTCGTCATCAGCAACGGCCATGTGGTGCTGCCTCTCGCCGGGCACCTGCTCACCACTGCGCGGGTCTCCGAATACCTGACGCCTGAGATGGCCAAGCTCGAAGAGGAGCGCGTCTTCGATCGGTACAAAGACTTCCTTCCCGTCCTCCCTCCGAAGCTGATCACCCACCCGCGCACCGACGAGAGTAAGGGCGCCAAGGGTGCCAAGGGGAAGTCGGCCGGCGCTGGAAAGCCGTTCGGCCCGTATCTGGTGGCCAAGAAGTTCCTGCGTCGTGGCATCAAGGTCATGAACGCCGGCGACACCGATCGCGAAGGCCAGCTTATCGTGGACGAGCTGCTCGAACACTTTGGCATCGACCCGGCCGGCCCGAACGTCTTCCGCGTCGAACTCGTGTCCAACCGGGCCGAGGACATCGCCGAGACCCTCAAGAAGCCTTTCGACCGCAACGGCGATCCGAAATGGGCCAACCGCGGCGAGGCAGCCCGCGTGCGCCAGTATCTGGACTGGGTCTGGGGGCTGAACCCCTCGATGGCCTACCAGGCGCTGCTGCGCAAGTCGAACGTGGGCGTGGGCCGCGTGCAGACGCCGGTCCTGGAGATGGTGGACGCCCGGCGCCGAGCCATCGAGAACTTCAAGCCGACCGACTACTTCATCCCGGTGATTACGCTGCGCGACGGCACGGTCATGCGCTGGCACAAGCGCGAGGAAGCTGCCGGCACGCCCGGTTTCGACCTCGAAGGCCGGATCATCGACGAGCAGGTCGCCAAGCAGATCGTGCGGGCCATCACCGGTGGCCTGAAGGGCACCTGCGTGCAGGCAACTGCGAAAGAACACAGCGAGAAGCCGCCGCTTCCGTTCTCCCTCGGGGCGCTGCAGGCCGAGGCTGCGCGCCAGCACGGTATGACGCTGGATGAGGTGACCGACGCGGCCCAGAACCTCTACAAATCGAAGGCGATCTCGTACGTTGGTACTGACTGCCGCTTCCTGCCTGAATCGATGCACGCGGACGCGCGCAAGGTGATGGCCCAGCTGGCGAAGCTCTTTCCCGGCCAGGCCCAGGGCGCGCACATGGAGATCAAGGGCGCCGCCTTCAACGACGCCAAGCTCGACGAGCACTTCGCGATCGTCCCGATGGGGCTTCCAAACAGCGGCGCGAGCCGCAACGAGCTGGCCGTCTTCCGCACGATCGCCAAGCGGTTCATGGCCCAGTTCTACCCGGACTACGTCTACAAGCAGCACTCGCTCATCGGCCGGTTTGGCCAGGACGAGTTCCGTGCTAGCCAAAAGCAGGAGATCCGCAAGGGCTGGAAGGAAGTCGAGGCGGACAGCGAGTCCGGCGGCGAGGCGGAAGCGGGTGCCGGCGGCGACGGCGATGTCCGCGGTGAAGTGCAAAGGATTCGCGGATGAGTGACCCAACCGACAAGTTCGCCGGCTACCGGACCGGCGCCGTGCTCTACGCCGTGAGCGCGAAGATCGAGGCCAAGCGCACGAGCCCGCCGAGCCCGTACACGGAAGACGAGCTCATGGACGACATGCTGTCGGCCCACAAGTTCGGGCGCACCGACCGCGAGCGCGAGATGCTCAAGCGGGTGCAGGGGATCGGCACGTCGCGCACGCGCGGCACGATCATCACAAATCACCTTGACCGGGACCTGCTGCGCCGGGTCAAGAAGGGCAAGAAGCACCAGCTGCACATCACCGACTTCGGGACCCACCTGCTGAGCCAGCTGCCGGACTCGCTCAAGAGCGTGTCGATGACCGCGCTCTGGGAGCTTGCGCTCGCAGACGTCGCAGAAGGCCGCGCCAATTCGGACCTCCTAAAACAAAAGATATCGGAAATGGTGAAAAGGTTGCTAGCCGAGGCGTTCGCTTCGCGTGGCGTTTTGCCAACAGATAGCGTCCGAAGGTGACTCCGACGAAAATTGGATAGTTCGTGAAAGTATTACGACACAATTTAAACGGAGAGCCACTTTTAATGAACCTCAACTTCTCGCATCAAGCAAGGGAACATCAGATGACTGCACTTTTGGGTGGCGTGGCGATGACCATGAACGGCATCGCGCCATCGCCGGAACGGGCAACCCAGCTCAACAAGCTCCTTGACCGCATCTCGGCCGGCGTCGGTGTCACCGTCGAGAAGGTCAAGAGCGTGCTCACCGCGTATTCGAACGGTGGTGCACCCGCGCGGGCCGAGCTCCTCGCGGCGGGCGCCGAATGGCGTGCTCAGGTTCCGGTCCTGCGCCAAGCGCCCGAGGCTGCCCACGAGACCGACACCAGCAACGCTCCGCGAGGCTGACCGGTATGCACGGGGCCGTTGCAAGCCATACGTCGACGAGCCGGATGGGCCGCGTCCTGGCACGCGTCGAGCAACTGCCCGACGATCTCCGGGCGCTGTTTCACGCCACGATCGTGCGCGGCGAGCCGAAGGCCGCTGCGTGCGTCTCGGCACAGATCGATGGTGAAGCTTTCGATCAGCGCTATGCGCGGCTGCTGCGCGAGTTGAAGCGCGATCCCTCCCGCGTCGTGTTGCCGCAGGTCCCGCGCCTGCGTTTCCCCTTTCCCCCAAAGAAGCTGTAGGCGCAGGAGCCCACTCATGAAGCCGTGTGAAGGTTGGGACAACCCCGTCGTGCTCGATGACATCGAGCTGTATCACTTCGCCACCGAAGGCGAGCGCAAGCTGGCGGCCAGCCTCATCCGCTCGAGCATCGAGGACATGGTGCTGCTCCAGAAGGTTCAGCGAGGCGAGCGCTTCCTTAATCGGAACCTCACCGTGAAAGAGCTTGAGGTCGGCCGCGACTGGGTGGCCAGCAACAAGGGCATCCTTTCCTTCGAGGAGTGCTGCAACATCTGCGCGCCGGACCTGGACTGGCGCTCGGTGCAGCAGGCGATCCTGATGGATCCCGAAGCCGCGCTCCATCGCATCCGTACCCAGAACTCGACCATTGTCGACAACGAGGTCGCGCTTCCCCAGACCGAGGAAGAGGTTGCTCGCGGCGACGAACCGGTCACGACCGGGCGCCTGGCCATGAGCCTCATGAACATGATCCAGGGCGACCTGGACTTCAGCCCCGAGGAAGAGCCCTCCTACCGTCCGATGGCCTGCTGATGATCACTGTCGAGCGTCTTCTCATCAACCTGGCCGTCACCAACGAGGTCACCTTCACGGCGGGCGGCATCGACTACATCCCCGGCGAGATCTTCGCGGGCAAGGAGTTCTCCTTCATGCCCGCCGTCGTGGCGCAAGCCGTCCGAATCGCTCGGGAACTGAGCGTCGGCATTGAAAGCGATTTCGACATGGAACTCGTGGGCGCGCAGTCTTTTCCGGCGGCCGGCGCCTTCGAGTTCACGGTAACGGTGCGTCCTCTGGGCGATGACGTTGGCGTTCTGCGCGGCCTCCTTTTCCAGCAGGCTGCGGATCGCCTGTTCGGTTGGCATGAAGACAAGCGCGTCGACCTGATGACCGTGTTCCAGCGCTTCAAGGATGACGGCTACGAGCGGGAACGCCATGCCCTCGACGCCTACACGGCCGCGCTCGCTGCACGCGCCGAAACCCAGCAACCCCAGACCGCGATGGCCGCATGACCACCACGACCGACAGCACCAAGGCCGCGCCGGTACCCGCACTCGGTTTCGGCGGCAACAAGTTCCTCAAGCACCAGCTCAAAACGGGTCGCCTTCACACGAGGGGTTCCGGCGTGGCTTCCGCTGAGCCGGAAGTCAGGAGCGCGCCCGTCGCGACCGTCAGCGAAGCCGCTGTCGACCAGTATCCGGGCGGCGAGGACGACTACGAGCCGGCACAGCCTGTAGCGGCTCCTGCCGCTGCGGCGTCTGCGGCGCCAGCCCCGGCAGCAGCTGTCGCTCCGACGCAAGCACCGGCTCCCGCGACGACCACAGGCCCACAGGCCGCGCTCCGTGCTGTTGGATTCGGGTTTGGCGGGCCGGCCCGGGCACCAGCGCAGGCGAGTGGTCCCAAGCCCGTGGCCGCACCGTCGGCCGCCAAGGCGCCATCTCCTGTCACTCCTGCCGCTGGCGCCAATGCCGCTGCTGCCCCGTCCGCCGCGCCCAGGCCTGCGGGCTTCGCCCGTGCGCCCGCCGGTTCTGCGCCCACTCCCGCAGCGGCTCCTGCACGCGTGGCGGCGCCGGCGCCCGCGGCTGGCTTCTCCGGCGCGGTCGCCTCGCAGCGCGCTGCGACCAATACCAAGGTTCACATCTCCACGGTCAAGCTCCTCACGCGCCTGCTTGGCGCCGTGGCTGCGCGGCCCGGGATCATGGCGGAGGAGCACGTGCGCAGCGAGACACTGCGCGATCTGCACCGCCAGGCGCTCGAACTCGGAACGTCGCTCGCCCAGCGCTGCGTGCTCGACGGCCCGGCCCCCGACTGGCTGCGCGCGCAAGCCACCGACGCCGCGGCGAACACGATCTGCATGGCCTGGGAAGGCGGCATGAGTGCCGACAAGATCAAAGCCTTCAATGAGTCGCTCGCCACGCAGCTCGGCGCGATCGCCCAGGATGCCGAGGAGATCGCCGGTCGAGTGGGCTTCGACGGCTACGCGGTCGCGGACACGGTCGAGACTGCCCAAGCTCGTCTCTATGTGTCGGTCACGGCCTCCATCGGCCGCCTGAGCGTGCTGGGCGTTCCGCCGGTGCGGGCGGCCCAGTGCATCGCCGAGGTCGTCGACCACCTGCAGGCGACCGAGAACCATGCCGGCCTGAAGCTTGACCTGCGCACGGCCTGGCTGCAAGGCAGCCTCGGTCGCTGCACCGATCTGATCGCCGCCATCCTGCAATCCCAGACGCTGGTCCCGGGTGGCGAGGACCGCCTCACATTCGCACAGCGCCAGGCGCTGGGCCTCTTCCACGAAGTTGAAAACTATGCGCAGCAATTCATCCAACGCAAGTCCGGTGAGCCGATCGAAGGCATTCCCGAAGGGCAAGAGCCTGATCGTGGCTCTGTGCCTGGCACTCGGTAACCTCAGCATTGCGCAGGCCGCAGCCGACTACTGCGGTCAGGCCACCTCGGCGAGCAGGGCTGCGCTGGATCGCGCAATCCAGCGCCAGAACACGGCCAATTCGAACCTGTCGAATGCGATCAACCAGGCTGCGAACTGCCAGAGCACGGTTACGAGCGCCATTGCGCGCGTGATCCCGAGCATGGCAAATACGTCGGGCTCGTCGTTCATGGACCAGATCGTCAACCAGGCGTCCAGCCAGCTTGCGGGCGCCGCCTGCTCCGCCCTCAATCAGGCAACCAGGCAGGTCACGAGCGGCATCAACAGCGGCGTGAACAACGCCCTGCAGGGGGTGAATGGTGGCGTCAGGGACGCTCTTGGGGGTGGTACGTTGGGCAGTATCGGAAGCGGCGTTGTCGGAGCGGCGACGGGCAACGCAACGAGCGGAATTCAGACCGGCGTGAACCAAGCCGCCAACGCAGCGACCGGCTCCCTCTGGGATCAGATCTCATGCTCGATCAGCGGCAAGTGCTGAGTATCCATTTGAACCCGGTCTCCATCGGCAAAATGAAAATTCGTTCCATCCTTCATCGACGCCTTGCGCCGATGCTGGCGCTGTCCGCCATCGCTGGCGCGTCCCACGCCCAGATCCCCGTTACCGACGGCCTGCTGATCGGGACGGTGCAGCAGGCGACGCAGCAGATCACCCAATCCATCGAGAACGGCTTCCGCGACCAGACCGAAACGCTCTCGGACAAGATCGCGGACCTGAAGAAGGGCCTGGCCAACGCCATCTCGGGCGCGGCCGAGACCACCTCGAAGGCCTCCAGCGGGGCCGCAAAGGTTGTGGCGGAATCCGCCCAGCGCACCGCCTCCGAACAGGCCATGATTCGCGACGAGCAACGCTTCAGCGGCATCGATCCCTGCAACGTCCTCGTGAGCACGATCGGCACCGCGGAAGCCAGCCGCGGAGGTGTGACCGCAACCGGCGGCGGCAGCGGGGGAGGGGGCCCGAAGCCGGCGCCCGGCGGCTCTTCAGGCATGAACGACGTGCTCGACGTGGCCGAGAAGCGCAAGGCTGCCGGCCTGCCCGAGGTCGAGGCCTCGAAGGCTGCCAAGGCGGCGTGCTCGACGTTCGCGTCCAGCGGCCTGCGCGCGGAGGCCTGCACAGACTCGGGGTTCTCCGCCTCGAACACCGCCGGCTATCCGGATGCCGACATCCGTGCCTCGACACTCTTTGACGGCCCCCAGACCGGCCCGGACGGCACGAAGTTCACCCGTCGCCTGACGGTCGACATGTCGGGTGCTGAGGGCACGGCGCTGCGCGCACTCATGCGTAACCTCGACCAGCCCGTGCAGCTGCAGGACCTCACCAAGGCGCAGCGCGCGACGGATGCGGGTCGCCAGTACATGGCTCTGGAGAACGCCTTCGCGGCGCGCATGAGCGTGGCGAAGTACCCGCAGGAGGCCCAGGCCAACCTGCTTGCGGCGAAGCCCGAGCTGATCGAGATGGTCAAGCAGATGCTCAAGTCCGAGGACGCGGCCTTTGTCCAGAAGTACCTGGACAAGAACGCGCCGAGCTGGTCGAGCAAGGGCATTTCGATGGCCGAGCTGATCGCCCTCGAAACCCAGCGCCGCTACATGAATCCTGAGTGGCAGCTTCGTCTGCTCTCGATGTCCGACACCGACATTGCACGCGAGAACGTGCGCATGCAGGCCATGAACGCATGGCTCCAGAGCCTCGCACTGGATCGCCAGATCGTCGCATCCGTCATCGAATCGAATGCCGCCCAGGCCGCCATCCGCTCGGAAATGATGCCCCAGCTCGTCGCTGCGAACAAACGCGCCGTGAGCCGCTGATCCCCAGGAACCTCAAAGAATGAACAGCCCCCAAGCCTCGTGGTTTCCGGACCCGTCGCACAAGCCGCGCGCAAAAGACAACCTTGTCATTACCGACTTCGCAACGATGGAGCGTGGCGAAGCCGCGTGCCTGATCGTCAAGGCGGAGCCGGGCATGGAGCCGCCGGTGAGTGCGCGCTGGCTGGCGTCAGCGCTCGAGCTGACTTTTCAGTCTCCGCCGGCCCGTACGCTGCTCTTCGTCGCCCCGAAATTCAGAACCAAGTGGGTGAACACGGTCGTGGTGGCGCTCTTCTCAGGTCCGGGCGATATTGTCAAGGGACGCATAACCATCGCCGACATGGTGCCAGTTCCGATCACGCGTTGATGCGTTGAACGGCACGTTGTGAGCGTCCGGCGCCGCCGCGTTTCACGGCGGGCGCAGCGCTGTTTGGACACGCCTGCAATCGTTTCTGGAGTGCGCATCCGAACGCCATGGCGCTGCGGCGGCCGTGGCGCTATCGCGCCAACGTCGGAGATTTGCCGCCGTGAAAAATAGCTCTGCGCCAAAACATTTCCGCAAGAATTCGAGTCTGCCCGGATGATTTGAAACATGCGAGTCTTATCGTCCAAATGTCTCAGCGCGAGCGAGCGTGCCTTGTTGCAGGGCATGCTCGATGCACCCGAGCGCGTCGAGATCCACGGTTCGGATCGTGACTGGCGCGCGGGCGTGCTCGCGGCAGTCATGGCGACCGCGGGTATGAGCTTCGGCCTTGCTCGGGCGGACACGGACACCGCCCATCTGTCCCACATCGACGCGCCACCGGTTTCCTTCTTCGCGAAGAAGGCGGTCGTTCCGAACACGGACGCGGCCGCTCGGGAGCTTCTGCACCGCGCCGGCGCGCAGGAGATCGCATCCACTGCCGTGAGCGTGAAGCCGACCGTTTACCCCTTTGCGTTCCGTGCGGGCATGGACGAGGACCAGGTGCACGACAGGGTCGTTCAATTTGTCTTCAGCGGCCGGGTGATGGAGCCGGCGCTGGGCGGCCCCATCCGGCTGCAGAACAACCTGGTGGCCGACGTTCCGAAAACCGCCACGCCCATGTCGTGGAGCTATGTCGCGAAGGAGAAGGGCCGCACTGGCTGCACCTTCCTCATCAGCGACCAGCACGCGCCAGCCATCGCGTCTCTCGCGCGGGCAACTGGCCTGAGCACCGAAGCCGCCCTCGACTTCGCGGTGATGCACGAGAGCGCGCACTGCGCGCAGCAGGCCGAGGCGGTCACGGCGGCTTACGACGTGATGAACAGCGGGCGCGTGCTGCCCGAGCGGGTCGCCTCGGGCATGCTCGGGGCGCCGGCCGAGGAGGCGATCGCCGGCGGCAAGGAAGCGGAGGTCTTCCTGAGCGGCTTCCTCTCAGGCCGCTCGAACAAGCTGAGCGCCGAGCGCTTCGCCGACGCTTTCGCGATGCTGGCGTTGATGGCCCAGAACCGGATCAACGGGCAGCAGATCGAGGGCCTGATCGCCTGGCGGCTGGCCGACGCCCCCACCCACAACACGGCCAGCTTCCTCGCGTTCGTGCGCGATCAAGTGCGCCGGGATCATTCCTCGTTCGCTGTGATGCAGGCTCCATCGGGGCCGGGCTTCGACGCGCAGGCGATTGCCGCATTCCTGCGCCCCCAGTGGAACGCCTTCGAGAAGGCGGAGATCACCGCGCGCCGCGAGAGCAGCGAGGGACTCAAGGAAGTGCTCGCCGCTGGGATGAAGTCCCGTCTTGCCGCCTCCGCTCCCCCTGTTTCCCCTTCATCGGCCACTCACGGCCGCTCCGTTTTCTCCAACTAGAAATCCCGAGATGGCAACACAGAACCGCTTTTCTGCCGCAGAGCGAGCCCAGCTCGAGGCGATGCTCGCTGAGCCCGAAGTCATCGAGGTGCACGGCACCGACGCCGCCTGGAAGAACGGGGTGATCGGCGCCATCATGGCCACGGCCGCGATGAGCTTCGCACCAACTGCGCATGCCGACAACCCGAGCTTCTTCGAGCGCACGATCTCGAACGTGGCGTCCAGTGTCGCGACCAACGCGGTGGCAACCGGGGTGCGCAATGTCATGAATGGGGGAGTCGCCGCGGTCACGCAGGGCGCGCGGGATCTCGTCCAGGGAACGCCCTCGTTGAGCCAGGCCCAGCCGCAAGGGACGGTGGTCAACCGAACGCTGTTCAACACCAGTCCGGTGGATCCGAGCCGAATTGCGCGCACCTCCACGCAGGCGAAGCCCTCGCTGGCGCAGTCGCTCGGTCTTGCACGCACCGAGGTGCCCCAGTCGACGACCGATCTGGCCGAAGTGATGGTGCGCAACGACGTGGGTGCTATCGCAGCGACCTCGAGGCTGCGCCCTGTGATGTTCCCCGTGGTTATCTCCTCGGGCGATGCATACAGCCAGTTCGACGACGTTGCCAAGCGCGCGGTGGCGGTTGTTCCGCCGGCGGGCATCGTTGGCTCGGGTCTGCTGCGCGACAGCCTGATGCAGTCGAAGGTCGAAGGACCGACCGCCATGATGTACATGGGCGCCCAGCCGAACACTTCGGGCTGCCTGGTGGTGGTGCACTCCAACCAGACAGATTTCGCGCAGAGGATGTCGCAGATGACAGGTCTCTCGCCGAAGGAGGCGATGGATTTCGCAGTGCTGCACGAGGCCGCTCACTGCGCGCAGCAGGGCGAGGCCATTGCCGCGGCACTGGAAGCCCAGGGCGGGCGGTTAGCGCCGGCTCGGCAGCGCATCTCGGTTTCCGGCCTGGTCGACGTGCACACCGAGAAGGCGATCAAGTCTGGCGACTTCGGGCGGTTGAGCAGTCCCGAGACGGGCGACAAGACAATCCGTTCGTCGGAGCGCTATGCCGCCGCCTTCGCCGCACTGGCGATGAACGCCCAGCGGCCGCTCAACGGCCAGCAGTGGAATGGCATCGCCTCCTGGCGCGTCAACGCGGGCGGCCACGACACCTCGAACTTCGTCAGGTGGGTGCAGGACCAAGTCCAGCGCGACCCCAAGGCGCAGCAGGCCATGCGATCGGCCGAAGGCGCTGGCTACAACGCCCAGGCCGTGGCCAGCTTCCTGAAGCCGGTCTGGAAGGCATTCGAGGCCCGCGAGATGGAACTTGAGCAGAACTACGAGCGCGCGAACCAGTCAACCCGCCCCGCCGAGCGTGTGGGTCAGGCGTCTGCCGAGCGAGTGAGCCTGGCTGCCCAGTTTGGTATCCGGCCGGCCGGTGAGGCGAGCGCGATTCCGCAGCGCAGCGATCCGCGTGGGTACACCGACGAGGACATGGAAACGCTGCGCGGCGGCGCTCCGCGCCCCCGCTGATCGCCCAGGATGAAGTACGAAGACCTTGAACTGCTTCTCGCCGCTCCGGAGCGCGTCGAGATCCACGGTTCGGACCGTAAATGGCGCGCACATCTGCTCGGCGCCATCATGGCCACGGCCGCGATGAGCTTCGGGCCGGTCCAGGCTGCTGCCCCTGAGCCAGCACCCTCGTTCGTGCCGGGAGCCCAGGCGACGGCACCTGGCGCCCAGCAGTCCTTGGTGGCCGCGGCGATGCAGCGGGCCGGCGCCCAGGAGATCGCGACCGCGACGCGGAGCACGCAGGTGGTCATGTTCCCCTTCCCGTATAGCGCGACGCTGGCGGGTACCGAGCTGCGCGGCCGGGTCGGCGCCTACGTCAGCGCGAATCCGGGCCTGCTTCCCCCGGTGAATGGCGGCGTGGAGCGAACCGGCGCCTACATCGAAAGCATCGCCCCGCAGATCGATCACCCGCACGCCTGGGCCTACGCGAGCAAGACGCCAGGCCAGGCGGGCTGCGTGATCCTGGTGCCGGATCGCGCGGTCCCCGAGTTCGGCGATCTGATGCGCATCGCCGGTGTCGATCGCGACACGGCTGCGGCCTTTGTGCTCGCGCACGAGGCGGCCCATTGCGCCCAGTACAGCGAAGGGCTTGCCGCGCTGCGAGATATCGCGCTCAACGGGAAGGTGCGACCAGAACGGGTGGCGTCCAACCTGCTCGACGTGCGCTTCGAGCGCATGCTCATGGTCGGCGCGCCGTCGGGGGAGCTGCTCGCGAAGAGCGCCGAGCGGACCCGATCTTCGGAGCGCTATGCCGACGGCTTCGCTGTGCTGACGATGCTGGCGCGCGGTGCGATCACGCCGCGGCAGATCGATGGCATCGCGGCCTGGCGTGAGGCTGCTACATCAAAGGACGGACATGACACGAGCAGCTTCCTGCGGCACCTGAAGGAGTCGATCGTGGCCAGACCTTCGGCGCTGGCCGCCATGCGCGCGCCGGGCGGGCCGGGATTTGATGCGCAAAGGGTCGCCGCATTCCTGAAGCCGCTGTGGAAAGCGTTCGAGATGAGCGAGCTCGAAGCGGAATCGGTCCGTCCTGAGCAGAAATCCCGCGACGATCACGCCTATTCCGGTAAAGTGACCCCTATGACCCCGACCGCACATCGCTTCACCGACCAGGAACGCATCGCGCTCGAACTGCTGCTCGACGCTCCGGAGGCCGCGGAGTTTCATGGCACGGACATGACCTGGCAGAAGGCGCTGGGCCAAGTGATCTCGCCGGTGCAGATCAAGCCGTCCTTGCGGGATGTGCTGATGGCGGGTAGGGCGCCCGAGCCTGAAGCGGATACCCCGCGAGGATAGTCGCGGGGATTCGCCGCGGCGCCTCAGGGGCCTCGGCGTGTCCGACCTACTTCGCCGAATCTGCTAGAGGTCAGACCGTGGCAGCGTCTTGACGAGGGAGCCCACGCGCGTCGGAAGTGGGATCAGTATCTCGCGGAGCGGCGAGCGATTCAGGGCTGGATCGTTGGAATCATGCCCCGCCCAATAGGCCTCGTATCGCCGCCGCATGGATGCCTCTGGTATTCCGGCGATGTTCAAGCCACATCACATCCAAGTCGTGAAAGGTTTCTGCGAACACCTCGAACACGTTGATCGTGCTCGCTAGATCCGGCGACTTGATTCGCTTTACATGGAGGATCGCGTCCTCAACTGTTTTGGCCGCGAAGAAGCTGCAGAACCTGCTGGCTCTTAGTGGAAACATTGTTTGGCGAATTCGCTCCAGGTCGTACTCGCGACGGTAGTTTGCCTGGAGAGACTCCCGCGGAAGAGAGAAAACTTTGGGAGCATAGTACGCCCCAAAGCGAGATAAACCGTTCATGCCCGGAACTGGGAGGATCTCCTGATTCGCGGTCATCCTTCCGAAACAACAGGCGTGAAAGAACCTGTGCGGGGTGGGTGGGGAGATGCTCGGCTTTTCCATTGCCGAGATTTTCGCCCACGCTGCGTCACCCCAGTTCGCGAAGTTCCCGAATGTAGTCCGCCGTCGAGATCTCACCGCTCGCGCGCTGGGCCTGCAGTTCGGCGCGCACCTGCTGGCGGCGGTGGATCTCGAGCAGTTCCGCATGGGATAGGAGAGCGTCGCGCGCCAGCAGCCATTCCGGCGTGCCCTCGGCGGCGCGCTGCGGCGGCATGGCCACATCCAGCCCGTCCAGCTCCTTCTGCAGACGCATCTCGGCGGGATCGTCCAGGTCGAGCAGCGCGACGATCTCGTCGCGAACCTGGAACGCCACCTCGGGGGCCACGTGCGCGGCATCGCGAAGCTTGGCCACGATCGAGCTTTCCGCAGCGGTGAGCACCGGCGCCCGGGTCGGGGTGGTGACGGCGGGCCGGCGGTAGCCGAAGGACTGGTACGACTGGTTGCCCGCGGCGCCAGGCTGCGCAGGGCGGGGCTCGCCACTGGAGAGCGCCTGCTGGAACATCTTCCAGTACTCCTTCGCCAGCGTCTGGTCGGCCGTCATCAGCTTCAGGATCTGCTGGAAGCGCTGCTGGAAGCGGGCGCGCTGCTCAGGCGATCTCGCGCCGCCGCACTCTTCGAGCAGCTGGTCGCGCAGGAAGAACGAGAGCGACTTGGCCGAGGCCTCCACGAGCTGGTCGAAGGCGTCACGGCCATGGGTGCGGACGTAGTCGTCCGGGTCCTGGCCGTCAGGAAGAGTCAGGATGCGGATGTCATGGGTCGCGCGCACGAGCGGCAGCACCGTCTCGGCTGCCTTGCGGGCGGCCTTCTGGCCAGCAGCGTCGCCGTCGAAAACGAAGATCACGGATTCGGTGAAGCGCATGAGCGTCTGCAGCTGGCTCTCCGTCATGGCTGTGCCCATGGAAGCGACGGCGTTCTCCACGCCGTACTGCGCCAGCATTACGACGTCCATGTAGCCCTCGACCACGTGCACGCGCTTGACCTTGCGAATCGCTTCTCGCGCCTCGAACAGACCGTACAGGACGTTGCTCTTGTGGAAGATCGGCGTCTCGGCGCTGTTCAGGTACTTGGCGCCCGAGCTTTCCTCGATGAGCCTGCGCCCGCCGAACGCGACGATCTTGCCGGCGGTGTCCCTGACCGGGAAGATCAGTCGGGCGCGGAAGGTGTCGTAGTAGGAGACGGGTGCCGCCGGAGCTGCGGTACCGGACATGGGAGCAGGTGCGGGGCTGGCCGGGCGCGTGGCGCTCGGGAACCCGAAGGGCTTGCGAGCCGGTGCGGCGGGTATCGCTTGTGCCAGGGCTGCGGCCGGGGCTGCACCGCCCTCGCGTTCCTCGCGCGCACGGATCAGGTCGACCGCCGCGAGCGTCGTGGCCGCGTCGTGCTGGCCTGGCGCGAACGTCTCGCGCGGCCAGTCCAGCTCCTTGAGCGTGTCCCAGCCCTCAGGCGCGAGCCCGATTCGAAACCGGTCGATGGTGGTCTTGTGGATTCCGCGCTTCGCGTGCACGTAGCGGGCGGCATCCGCCAGGAAGCCGGTAGCGTCGGGCCGGGCCCGGATCAGGTCAAGCGCCTCGGCGAGTTCGCTGGAGTAGCGATTCGCCGCGACGTCCATCGCCAGGTGCATCGCCTTCTTCACATCGGCCGGCGGGCGGCGCACCACCGGCGCATGCGAGTCCGGGGCGGGGATCGCGACACCGGCGGCCTGGGCCAGGTCCTCGATCGTCTCGCGGAAGGACATGCCCTCCATTTCCATCAGGAACTGGACCGCATCGCCGTGCGCGCCGCAG
This sequence comes from Variovorax sp. RA8, assembly GCF_901827175.1. Classification (NCBI taxonomy): domain Bacteria; kingdom Pseudomonadati; phylum Pseudomonadota; class Betaproteobacteria; order Burkholderiales; family Comamonadaceae; genus Variovorax; species Variovorax sp. RA8. Next base: position 51,729 of record NZ_LR594664.1, read on the forward strand.
CCGAAGCAGTGGTAGCTCTGGCGGGAAGGAGTGACGGTGAACGAGGGCGAGCGCTCGGTGTGGAAGGGGCAAAGGCCCTTGAAGAGGGCCCCGCCGGCGCGTTTGAGTTCAACGTGGCGGCCCACGACCTCGACGATGTCGAGTCGCTGCTTGATCTGGTCGATCACGGACCCGTCTATGTTGCGGCTGCCGCCACCTGCTCCTCCCGCGCCTGTGCCCGCAAACCCGGTGGCCAGTGGCCGCTCGGGCACGTCGTTACTCAGCATCCCGGCGCCCTCAGCCCGTCACCTGGGTGTAGACCGCCTGGTGGTGGACGATGTCAGTGGGAGCGAGCACGCGACCAGCGAAGTTCTTTCCGTCGAAGTTCCATCGGGCGCCGTCGCTTTCGATGAAATCATGGATCGGGCGGTTGGAAAGGGTGCCGATGCGCGGGCCGGCGCGCCGCGTGCGCAGCTGGGCGAACACGCTCGCTGCCGAGCGAAGCCGCTCGTTCATGTCAGCCACGGTGCTGTGCCTCGGGGCGCTGTTCGGTGTCATCCTCGGTCGCGACGAGCTCTTGCTCAAGTTCTGGCGCGTGGATCGCGATGCCGGCAGCGCGCGCCGCGGCAATGATGGGCTCGATGCCGGCGAGGGCGATCTCGTGCAGCGCCTTGTGCTTCTCGAAGGCGGTCTCGCCCTCGGGCACGAGCGAGTGCTCCAACGGATCGAACTCACCCTCGAAGGCGAGGTCCAGCTCGGTCACACCGATCGCCGCTGCTTCCTGCAGGTCGGTCAGCATCGAGTGTTGGCGCAAGAGCACGCGGGCGTCATCGGACTCGCCGTCGGCGTAGCGAGGTGAGCCGTCCTCGCCTGTTGCGAAGCTTTCGTCGATCGAGGCCAGGCGCGTTGCGATCAGCTGGCGGAGGGAATCGATGGAGGTGGTGGTCATTTGCATGAAGCGGATTCTTTCTTGCGCACGAGTCTACTGACGCGGATCGTGTTTGCGCTAGGGCAGATGCGAGAAACAGGTCACTTTGGGCCCGCGATTGCGTGTCATCAAGGGCCATCGGCCACATGGAGGGCCCGGCCGGACAGACAGCATGTCAGCAGCTTCCGCGCATCGATGCGCCGTCCCGTCGGCGCCAACTTTCCACGCCTCAAAAAAAGGAGCCTCAATGAACAAAGCCGAACTCGTCGCCGCCATCGCTGCCGACACCAACCTCTCGAAGGCCGTCGCCGGCCGCGCTCTCGATTCCACGCTCGAGCACCTGGCCAGTGCGCTGACCAAAGGCGACACCGTGCAGCTGCTCGGCTTCGGCAACTTCTCGATCTCCGACCGCGCCGAGCGCGCGGGTCGCAATCCGTCGACCGGCGAGGCCATCACCATCAAAGCCACCAAGGCAGTGAAGTTCACCGCGGGCAAGGCGCTCAAGGATGCAGTGAACGCTGCCTAGAACGAACACAATCGAGTAGCTGTCTGGGATGGCGGCGGAATCGTTCACGGCGCCGCGCTAAGGGCACCGTGAACTACAGGAACCTGGCCAGCCGCTCTCGCAGTTGGTCTGCCGTCGTCCCCTTCCTTGCCATCTCGCGCCCCAGATTCACCGGCGGATGGGAAAAACCGGAGACCGAAGTGCGCAGGCCGCGAGTAAGACCCAGATCCTCGAAGAGTAGTTTGTGCAGACGCCGAGCCTTCGGCCTGCGATCAAGCAGCCATGTCTCACGCTTCTCACCAGGAGCGGCTACGGCAACCAATAGCGGCTCCGCGGCCTTGAACTGAGAGAGGGAGGGATTGAAGATCAGGTAGGGGCTCTTTGCGCGTCGCGTCCAGTCAAGTGGGTGTGGGTGGCCGGGCTCGAAACGCTCGTATCGCTCCATAGCCCCAGCTGCGTCGAAGCGAACGAGGACGTTGAGATGTTTGCGATAGGACGCGAGGCGACTTTCGGTCCAGATTCGCCGGCGGTCATCTATCCTCTCCCCGATCGTGCCGTAGCCGACGAACAGGTACTCGGTGACCTCATCCCTAGCCGCGCGTCGAGCGCAGAAAAAGACTACCAGATCGTCCTTGCCGAGCCTTGCTCGAACGTTGGGTCGGCAGATCCCCCAGCCCGCATGCGACGCGCTCCCTTGAGTGAACTCGGCGCTGAAGAACGAAGGGTCGTCACCCCAGTCGTATGCCGATCCTGTTTCGTAGAGGGGGAGCAGATGAGACAAGTCCTCGTGCTTGGCGGCCGACATCATCGCGTCGACCAGGAGCGACTCCCGAGAAGGGATGACTTGGCGATACACACAGAGGTAGGCGCGGGGCGCGCGCTTGCCCGTAGGCAGGTCAACCTTCAAAGGAACTCGTGACATGGATGCCTTTCAGCCGGAGCTAACGAGCATAGCGAAGGAAACTCTGGGTGCGGTCGGGGACGGTGCGAACGCAGTCGCATCGTCGAGTTCAGCAACCCGGCCTGCTCACCTGGTCCTCTTCCATGTCCGCGCTGCGCGCTGACGCTTCCAACAACCCCAGTAGATCCAGGTCCTCATCATCATCGGCAACGATCCCGATGCGGGCGGCCGCCATCGAGCCGGGGTCGTATCCGGGTAAGCGGTCCCTGGTGTGCTCCAGGCCTCTGGCCAGGAAGTGCTCAATGGGCTCTCGGAAGCCGACGTACGCCAACCGGCGGCCACCCTGGGGCACGAGGAAGCCCGCGTCCAGGCATGCCGGTACACCCAGTGAGCGGGCGACGGCCAGGGACGCAGCGTTCGTCGTGCGCGCCTGGATGTTCACGAACGTCGGGAGCGGCGCGCCCTCGAGCACCTGGTGGGCCATGCATTCCGCCACCGCGCAGTAGGCGAGCAGGCGGCTCAGCCCGGCGCCGCGATGACTCTGCGCGACCCCGTAGCTGACGTTGATTCCGCGGGCCCCGTCGCGCGACCTGATCGTGCCGGCCCAGCCGGAGGCCACGACCCGGGGGGCTAAGGTTGCCGGGAGTGCGGTCACCGACATGGCGTTCACGCGCAGCATCGACCCGTCGTAGCGCCACCCCACGCGCGCCATGACCGCCGCGATGTTGGGGCCGATCAGGTCGTCGTAGGCGGCACGGCTCGCACCGCTCTCCTGCTGCGCGAAGGTGATATCGAAGGTGGGGTACCGAGCGAGCGAGACACTCATGCCGGTCACGCGGTCGACCAAGGGTGCTGCATCGGGCGCCAACCGCTCGCACACGAGCGTCTCCCGGTTTAGGTCGAAGCTCAGCTGGAGCCGCACTCCGTCCTGGTTGACGACTTCGACGAACCGGTCGCGGGCGATGAGCGCGGCCAGGCGCCCCTCGGAGATGCTGGCGCCAAGGACCGCGAAGCCGTTCGTGGCGGCCGGATCATAGGCCGTCCGGACTGCAATCTGGGCATGGGCGGCCATGGTCTGCTCAGCCCTTGGGCCGATCCCCTTCCGCGCCGGCGTCGTCGATGTTGCTGAGCGTCTGGGCGAGCTTCTCGTTGACGCGCTCCACCAGCGTCGTGTTCCGGGCGGGCAGCTTCGTGGCGGCGATCCGGCGCAGCTCAGCGTCGTCGCCGTAGATCCACAGGCCCTCTCGCGCGCGGCTCGCGCCCGTCAGGAACATGTTCGCGTTCATGAAGGACGCTTGTCCGGGGGTCATGACGAGCATCACGTCCTTGTATTCGCTGCCTTGTGCCATGTGCACCGTCGCGGCGTAGCTGTGCTGCAGGTCCTTGAGCGAGTCGCCCGGGAACTGGATGAAGCGTCCGTCGTCGAGCTTGATGACCACGTACTGCGGGCCGCGGCGCTTCGGATCGTTGTGGGGCTGGAAGCGTGTGATCGTCCCGGTGTCGCCGTTGACCACGCGGATGTCGTTGCCGTCCTCGTCCTCGCCGAGCGTCATGTTGTCGCGGATCACGATCCGGTCGTTCACGTGCAGGGAGGCGGTGCCGGGGATCTTGACGGCGTGCGGGTTCAGCAGGTCGCGCAGGCGGGCGTTGGCGTAGTCAGTGCACCAGGTGGGCTCGTCGGCGGAGCCGCTGCGGCGCGACATGAGCAGCACCACGTTTTCGATGCCATTGGCCTGCGCACGCTCGACGTACTTGGCGGCCACGGTCTCGAAGTAGCGAGCCGCCGGCGGCAGGCCGTGGGAGAAGGTGACCCCGGGGCCGTCCTCGCACCCGAGCGAATACTGGCGGATCTGGTTCACAGTCTCCAGGATCGCGCCGGAGTTGCGCTTCGTAGCGGTGAGGTGGTGGTGGTCCACGCCAGGCAGGCGGATGATGTCGCTGAGCACGCGGCCCGCGCCGATGGAAGGCAGCTGGCCGGCCAAGCCGTCGACACCGGGGTCGCCCAGGATGATCAGGTGCGCATCCGGCCGCAGAGCAGCGGTGGCGGCCTCGAAGAGGGACAGCGTCGGCATCGTGCCTTCGTCGACAACGAGGATCTGGCAGCCGAGGGGGCTATTCCGGTTGACCATGAAGCCGCCTTCGGGGCTACCCTTGAGCAGCGAGTGCAGGGTGGAAGCCGAGTAGCCGTTGCGCTCGACGCGCGCCGACAGGACCTTGGCGGCCTTGCCGGTCGGGGCGGCGAACGCCCAGTCCTTGTGGGACATCATGGCGCTGAAGACCTCCATGATGGCGGTCTTGCCGCAGCCTGGACCTGCCGTCACGACGTGCAGGCGTGATTCGCTGGTCGCGATGCCGTAGAGGGCCTTCATCTGGTCCTCGTCGAGCTCGTAGCCCAGCAGGCGCTGGCTCACCTCGATGGCCTTGGTGCGGAACTGCTCGTAGGTTCGCCGGCGCAGCAAGGGCTTGGCCGACACGAGCATGCCGTGCAGATCTTCGGCCAGGCGGACCTCGGCCTCGTAGAGTTTGGCCGGGTAGATCCGGCGGTTGCCTTGCTCGTCTTCCTCGATGCGCAGGTCACCGCTATCGGTGGCGTACTCGATCAGCGTCTCCAACGAGATCATCGGTTCGGTCTTGGCCAGGCGGTTGCGCAGCTGCGGCTCGCCCACAAAGACGTGGCCGGCCGAGTCGCATTCCTCCATCACAAGGAAAGAGGCGAGGGCCGTAAGCCGCACGGGAGCGTCGCGCGGGATGTTCATCGCCTTGCCGATCGCGTCGGCGCTACGGAAACCGTAGCCCGGGATCGTGCGCATGGGGCTGTACGGATTCTTCGCGAGAAGGGCCGCGGCCACCTCGGTGATCGGACGGGAGTCGTCCTTGAGCTTCTTCGCCTCCGAGAAGAGGTTCATCGCCAGCAGCTTCATCGCCGCGGCCTTCAGCTCGCGCAGCGCGCCAAACTTGGTGGCGAGCATGCGTTCGATGTAGGGGATCTCGGGCGAGTCAGCGAGTGCGGTCGGGTTGTCGGAATCGCCAGGAGTGGCGTTCTTGTCCCCGAAGCTGGTCTTCCGGTTGGATACCGACTCGAAAGTGACAGTCCACGGCTCGTTGACGAGCTTCAGCCGCAGCGCCTCCAGGCCCTCGTCGCCGCCTTCGTCCTTGACCTTGCTGAGGTACTTCTCGGCGAGCTTCTTGCCGATGCCCGAGAAGTTAGCGGCGATGAAGCGCGCCATGGATTGGACGTCGGGCTGGATGTGCGGCTCGAAGCTCACGACATCGAGCTGCTGCCCGTGGCTCGGGTGCACCTTCATGCTCCCGGTCAGGGCGTACTCGAGCCCTTCCTTCAGATGCGCCACGGCCGAGCCGGTGATCTTCAGGGACTCGCGCTCCTGCGTGTCCATGTAGCCAACGGCCCAGTCGCCGTAGATAGCGACGCTCTTGACGATCCCCACGTGAGTCTCTTCGGGAGCGGGTTTGGCCATGCCGCCGAAGCCCAGCGGAAGCGTCGACTCGCTGGCGGACGCCTTGAACCCGAAGCCGAAACCCTTCGGCACCGGGGCGGCCGGCGCAACCGCGGTCAGGTCGTCCAGCTCTTCCTGAGCAGGGGCAGACGCCAGCGCCGCCGGCGCCGGGGCAGGTGCCGGCGCGGTTGGAGCGGAGGCGGGTACCGCGGACCGAGCGCGGGCCACCGGGGTGGCAGCGGCAGCAACCGTGGCGGTAACGGGCGCGGCTGGCGCGCGGCCGAACGAAAGAGGGCGGAACCGGAATGCCGCCGGTGCAGCGGCAGCCGGGGCGGCGGCAGCAGGAGCGGGGGTCAGCGCCGGCGCAGGGGCCGCGGAGAGTGCTGCCGGCGCCTCAGCCGCACCAGGGAACCGCAGGCCCAGCGGGCGGGCCCCAGGCGCAGGAGCCGTTGCCGGCGCTGGCAACGGGGCGCGAGCTGGTGTGGGCGCCGGAGCCGCAACCGGAGCCGGAGTGGGGGCGGGGCCGGAAGCGCGCGTGAGCCGACGGAACGGTGCGAAGCGCAGAACGGCGGGAGCCGGGGCGGGCGCTCGGATTGGAGCGGTTTCCGCTTCGGGGGACACGCTTGCTGACGTCATCGCCATAGTGAGAGGCTCCAGAAACAAAGATAACGACTAGCCCGTAGCATAGTAATAATGCAGAAAGAAGGGCGTAATTGTTTTTCTCTTCTGGGATCTGCGCACACTCATGACCAGCACCACCACCACCACCACGACCCCCCAACCCAATGACCCGCGCATTCAGCGCGTCCTTATCGCCGCGCAGCAGCACGGCGAGAACGACGGTCCCGACCACGAGGTGGGCGATCTGCAGGACGTTCTGCGCGCGGCCTGGTCTCTCATGTCGCTGGAGCAGCGCAACCAGCTCATGGCAGCCGCGGAAACCGTGGACGTCCTGCGTGCCGGGGACGACTTCGTCGAGGTCGCGCAATTGCGGGCCTACTTGATGGACGAGAGCGGCATCCACCGGGTCCAGATCGAAGTGATCCGCGATGGCGGTGGCAAGGAGCCGACGGTGTCGTCGCTGAAGCTATTCAACGCCTCGGGCGACGAGCTCCATGCGGCCGAGAGCGACATCGATACGGATGAGCTGAAAATGTTGGCGAGGCGGCTCGACGCCGAGTTGCTGGGGGGCATGCCGCCCCAATCCGTCGAACCGGCATGGGTCTCAACGATCGGTTGGGACCTCTGGAACGATGCCCTGACCCACTCGGTGCGAATTGAAGGCATCGATCGAAACATTCAGCCCTTGCGCTGGCGCGATGCATCCGCCGCGCTCGATCGCCATCTTCTTCCTGAGACTGGCGACGGCTGGCGCGAGGAGCGCGTGGTTGTCATGGAGCTGCAGCCGGCTCTCGGCCATGCGATGCCGCGATGGGCGGAGCTCACTCTGAACAGCACCGCGTTAGAGCAGCTTCGGCAGGGTCAAGAGCTGACACTGGGCACGGCCGCGTTGCCTGTCCGTGCTGGCGGGGCGGCCAAGGGCAAAGGGGCTTCGGCTTACTTCCGCGAGCCACAGCTCCTCATTCGCGATTTCGGCGAGAGTGTGCAATTGGCCGGCTTCAACGAAGAGGCATGGCCTATGAACGGCGGCAAGGTTCCCTTACGGCTTTTTCTGCAATGGGTGGACACCCGACCGGCGGGCGAGACCCTGTTCGTCACAGAGGAGGGCGAGCTTCTTAATTACGACCAGGACTTCAGACGGCACAGCCTCTGGGTTGATGAGTACCACCGAGCGGTCGTCGCTGGTCTCGATGAGCCAGAGACCGAATTCGACGGGGAGCGTCTCCGTGGCTAAGTCCTGGTCGGATATCCAGGGCGCGCTGAAGGGCCAGCGAGCCGGCATGCGGCTCTTGCTCAAACACAACGGTGTCTCGCTGGTGAAGTTTCGATACAAGGGCGAGTACATCAGCGCCGAGCTTCTCGACGCCGCTGGCAAGGCCGTTCGCGAGATCGCCCCGAAGGATGCTGACAACCTGCGTCACATCGCCGACTCGCAGCTGTCTGCGAACCCTGGCGGTGCCGAGCTGTGGCAGCGCTCCGCCGGGGTCCTGGAGTGGCTCCTCGAAGGCGATGTGACGATCGCGCACCGCAACAATCCCGGCAGCGATCACGACCTGGCGATGGGCGAGGACCTCCGCGAACTCGCGGTCCGGGCATCCCTGCCCGCAGAAGACCAACCCGAGCCCGAGGCCGAGGGCCCGCGCCTGTAGGCCTGAGAGCGAGACCCCATCATGAGCATCAACGATTCCGCGCGCGACAGCGTGCTCGCAGCAACGCTGGCCGCGCTGGGCGAATCGGCGCCAGAGCCCGGCACGCCGCGATATGGCCACCTTCAGATCCAGATCGCCGTGCTGCTGGAGGATGGCAAGGACGACAACCCTCGGTTCCTGTCCGGCCAGGTGCGTGACGCGCTGATCTGCGCCATTGCGGCGGACCGGCGCCAGGCGGACGACTTCGTGGACATTGTCATGAACGGCCACCACGGACTCGCCTACGCCAGCGACGAGCACGTGATCGAGGCTGCATTGGATCTGACCTACGAGGACATCCTCGCCGCTGGGCTCGAATCGCCCGTCCACGCCGCCGGCTCCTTGAGTGTGAACATCCTGGAGTCACTTTCGAGCCCGCAGGCCGTGGACATGGTGCTTCGAGGCCCCTTCGATCCCGCGAATCCGGGGCTCGGCCTGCTGGGGAGCCTCAACGCCGAGCTGACCCGGCGCGGCATGGCCAACCCCTTTCAGTCGGCACTCGCCGATGAACTTGGCACGACGGAGGTTGCCCGTGGCTGATGCTGCCCTCCAGATTGCCCAGCTCCGCAAGACCGTCGAGTTCGCGCACTACCTTGCGAAGGGCGCGGAGCGCTTCATCGATGCGGTGCACACCAGAGACTCCATCCTGGTGCGCATCGAGGATGGTGAGGAAGTCGACGAGGACCTCGAGGCAGCCCTGGCGCGTGCGCAGGAGGCGGTCGGTGAGTTCACCCAGGCGCTTCGCGGCGACATCTACGAGTTCAGGAAGCGGGCGGACCGCATCGGCCCGGTGAATGCCCCGGCTGCTGCCCCAGCCGCGCCCCTGCCAGCCCCGGCACCGGCTGCGCTTGCCGTTCCGAGCGAGCAGGCCGCCGCGCCGAGTTCCGCCCAACCAGGCAGTCCCGCCGAAGTGCCCGACTATGTGCCGGCGGCGCAACGCGGTGCGGGCCTGGTCACCTACTGGCTCTGGTACGGCAAGGAGTGTGTCAGCACTGTGCGCATGCCGCCGGGCACCGGCGCTGTCGACGTGCGCAACGAGGCCGCGAGGCACGCCGTGATCTTCTGCGACCGGGCGCGAGGCGAGACGCCGATCGAGCGCAGAACGAAGATCAGGCACTCGACGGTAAAGGTCTATGACGACCGGCCGGCGCAGGAAGCCATGCGCCGAGACCTACCGTTCGAATTCCGAGGCTTGTTTCCGAACGAACTGCCGTTCCTGGAGCGCACGTTCCGCAGCGCCGAGCCCGAGGGCGTGGCCGACGTGCACGTGCGTGACATCGTTATGGGCCTGCAGAACGTCGCCCTGGCGGAAGGTCTCGAAGCAAGCTTCAGGTCGACGGAAGGTACCCAGCGCCGGGTTCACATCGAGAGTGAGGATCGCGAGGCGATCGGGCGCGTTGAGCTTGCTCTGAAAGCCTACCTCGCCGAACGCGGGGCTGAACTGGTCTCGGAGTTCGGGGTTGGATACGTCCGCCTCGACCCCGACCAAGCCGAAACCGAACCCGAAACGGAGCGCCCGAGGGGCTGATCGAGATGACTCAACCAATTCCCAACCTGAATGGCACTGCGCTGGCTAAGGCACGCGCGGCACTGCGCGAAAAGCTGATCACCGCTGGTGTCGTGACTGTGCGCTTCATCAGTGAAGCGGCGAACGATGGCGGGTTCTGGGCATCGCAGGCCGTGCTGGCCAAGAGGGACGGAGCGGTCGAAGCAGACTCTTCCCTCAATGCGCTCGTCACGCGCGTGTTGTCGGCCCTGGTCGACGAGCGCGTACCCGGCTGGAGCGCAGGAGATGGTGGCCGCACCCAGATCGATTGGGCTGTCGAAGTGGATGCCATCGACCATCGGCACTACGACAACGTCAGATTCGAGCGCCAGCGCGTGATCGGCATGGCAACCTCGGCCCAATCGTCGACGATCCTTGCGGACAACGCGGTAGCGGCGGTGCAGCTTGCCATGGGCACCGTGGCGCCCACAGATCGGGCGACCATCCAACGCTTGCGTGACGGCCTCATGGTTCTGGTCGACCGCACCCGCACGGACCAGGCCCGGTTCCTGACCGACGCACAGCGAGAACTTCTTGTCGAGGGGATCGCTGGCACGCGGGCCGTTCATGGCCATGAGCAAGAGTGGATCTCGGATGTCGTTTGGAACGGCTATCACGGCTACGAGCATGCGCCCGACGCTGAGTTGGTTCAGAAGCTCGCCACGGAATCGCTGGACGACGTCATCGAGGGCATTTGTGGCCCGCTGCACATCGTCGGAGGGAGCGACCAGGAGCAGAGCAAGCGCCATTCGCTGATCGAGTTGTTCTCGATGCCTCAGAGCCGTGAAGCCCTTGAGGCTGTCGCCGAGACCTGGGGCGACGCAATGCTCCAGTCTCTTCCAGAGCAGGAAGAGGACGAGGAGGCAGTTGGCCTGGAGGCGCCCACAGAATGACTGTCCCAGCCATGACCGCACGCAATCGAAGCGCTTCGAAGCAGGCGCCATCAACTGGAGAAACCATGCCCATCTTCGTCAAGGCCGTGTCCGGGAAGCCCTACGGCAAGACGCCGCGTGTCTGCCTCCAGATCGAGAGCGGCTACCGAGCCGGAGAGCGTCCCGACCACCACTGGCTCAGCCGCTCGGAAGCAGAGAAGTGGGCGCGCGAAACCGGCTACACGGTGCTTGATGCCGATACCCGCGCGTCGAGCGCACTGCTGGTGAACCTGTTCGAGACCTTCAGCGACTTCCAGTTCGAGAACCGCGAGATCAGCGGCGCCGATCTGGTGGACGAACTCGGGGGCTGGCTGCGCAAGCACAAAGCTACCGTGGGTAGCATGGCCGCACCTGAAGCTGATCCCGGGGCCGAAGTGCTGAAGGACCTTTTCAGGCTGTTCCGGCCCGTGCACAGCGGCGACGATGAGGTGAACGGCGGCGACCTGGTGGGCAACTTTGGCGAGTGGCTGCTGGACGTGCAGGAAAGGATGCCCGCCATCACCGGCACGCATTTCGTTCCGAAAGTTGCGAGACACCCGGATCGCTCGGAATACTGGAGCGAGGCGGGCGGCTGGGGCGACCTTGAGAGCGCGACGGCCTACTTCGTGAACGCGCCAGCCGGCCTCAAGCGAAACGTGCTTCGCGAATGGATAGATGTCGAGCTCGCGGTCGAACTGGAAACTGGTGCAGAGTTTGAAGTCGACGCGGGCCCAGGCCCGCGGGCCTGATCGGAGGAGGCCATGCAAGCAAGCTTCGACTCGTCGCTGAAGCGGCGCCCACGCCGGCCGCGCGCCCCGGCAAGGCCCGGCATCCCACGGTGGCGTCAGCCGTTACGGACCCGTGCGGCGCAACGAGGACCCGGGCGCAGTTGTGCGAAGAACTTCTGGCTGCCAACGTGGCCACGGTGAAGTTCGATGCGGAAGCGGGCGAACTTACCCCATCTCCCAATTCCGGTCCGCTGGGAACCAGATCCTCAGGGCGGGTCGAGGTCGTGGACGAGGTCGACGACGAGGCCGCACAGCGCTCCGAAAGTTAGCAAGCAGGCCGCAAAAAATCGCACGCCCTTTGTCCTGGATGATTGAGAATTGCCCGTAGCAATGGCCGTTTGCGGAGCAATAAGCACCGCCGAAACGACGCCCATCCTGACACATGAACAACGACCAGTACAAGATCTTCGAAGTAGCGGCCAAGCCGGCCATCGAGAGCGCGATGGAATCTCTCAACGCCCAGCTGAAGGCGCGAGGGCTTCGTTGCGGCCGGCTCGTCGAGATCGACCATGATGTGGAGCGCGGCGTCGGCTTCTCGATCCACTACGCTGACCTGGATGGGGCAGTGAACGTGGAGATGCTCCTGACCGACGGCGACGAACGTGCCTTCACCAAGGAGCCACGGGAGCCGGCCTGCGGCCTGCTGCTGAGCGTGATTGGTCCCGACGGCACCTTCCTCGGCGAATGGGCGCCCTACAACTACACCCCCGATGTCGGGACCGCCGATCCGCGGGAGATCGTGCGCCGCGTAGGCCTGATGAGCCCGCCGGATCTTGCGGAGAGCATTCACGGCCGCATCGCCGACTGGACGAACAGTCGGGTCGAAGCCGAAACGCCTCACTGCTGATCGCCGGGTCCCACCTGAGGAAGGAGCCACCGTGCCCGCACCCATCATTCCCGAGGTCCCCGTTACGCCCTGGACGCTGTACCCAACCATCGCCGACATCCCTGCGAAGGGATTCAAGGCCATCGAGGTCGAGGCGGTAGCGATCGAGAAGGATTACGGCGGCAAGGTTTTCTGCACCCGCCTCGTGTTTTCGCCCGAGGACGGCCCCCTGAAAATGTGCTCCATTTTTCTGCGCGAGGAAGGCGGCGGCGCGGTGTGCATCGCCGACATGCCGACCAAGGAAGAGGCGATCGCCTACGCCAGGGAGGTGGCGCAGGCCCGGCGGTGGCCAGTGAACGGTTCGATCTGGGACCTGCGAATTTGCGAGGTCCCGGGCAAAGGCTTTGTCGCCGATCCGAGGGAGCCGGAGCCCTTCACGCTGAATCCTGCCAGGGCGGCGCTCTATCACCAAACCATCGCCAAGCCGGACCTCTTCGCCGGCGGCCCCGCAGAGTACGGCCGGTGGATCGCCTTCGCAGACGCCAGGAACCATGCCGTGGACCGCGCGGCGGAGAAGGCTGCACTGCTTGAGCGCGTGTTCAACGCGGCGCTTGCAGCATGGGGTCCAGCGCACCTACGGCGGGCACCCTCGAAGCGACCCGTATGCGAGAGATGCTCAAGGACGTGGTTGAGGCGAATCGGACGGACCGCCTGGTGATCTTCGACGAAGTGCAGCGAGAGGTCCTCCACGAGACTTTCGCCGAAGGCCGGTTCGAGCTTGCTGGTCATGAGCCCGACGAGGAGCTTTGCGGCCTTATCCTGTCAGCATCGCCCGACGACTTGTTCGACAACATGGATGCCGATTTCGAGCACGACCTGCTCGAGGCGTTCGCGAGCGAGGCAGGCGCAGCGGCGATCGAGGCCGCCACCGCGGCATGCCCCCAGGTTCTGAGCGCTGCGATGCTCCCGGCGATTCAGCGCCGCCTCCAGCAGCACGGGATCGACAGCCCCTTTTCCCACCTTTTCGCAGATGCGGGGCGCGACGATGCGCAGGTCCCGCGCGGGTAGGTATTCAAGAGGACGGCAACGTCAGCAACATGATGCAGGCATTCCATTGCAAGGTGTGCCGGGCGGGCCAGTTGAACCCTGGCGTGATCGACATGCACGCGCGCATCGCTTTCCGTGTCGATCAACAGGCGCTCGCGGAGATCTTCGGCGAGGAAGCCAAGTGGCGCGAGCTCTGTCGTTCCGAGCCGCCGCCGCCGGGACCTGCTGAAGATCTCTCGGGCGGCAAGGTGCTCTTCGTCGACGACGAGGTTCGCCAGGATCGCCGACTCCATGCGCCAGAATGACCAGGTGTCCGAGGGCGAGGCGCAGGCCACAGCGGATTGATAATGGTTTTCACCATGAATCGACGAAGCGCACAGTCGCAGTGAAAACCCAACGTCTCCTTAAGTTGACGCAGCAAGGATCTCATGCACGTGGGCCTGTTGATGGTCCTCGTCCACTCCATGTGCCTCCTCATGCGTCCGGCGGCCGGGCCCAGCCGCCGATCAATCCATCAAGCTGAAATGGCCATTGCGCGCGACCTGTCTCCCGTCGTCTTTCGCGGCGAGCCCGACAAACGCCTTCGTGAGCGCGGGGACTGGCAGCGGCCATGGTTCTTCACCGAGGCTTACTCGCAAGCAAGGCTCTACACCGGGAACCAAGAATGGCGCGATCCGAGAGACGAGCCGATTGCATGCGTCCTGTCCGGCCGCGCGGTGCTGGACCTGACCGCGCCAGACCCGGCCGACCCGCAGCACCGCGCGATCGTCGACGAGCTCATGGCGAGGTTCGACGACTGGACATGCCGGATCAGCGGGGAGCCGCGGGACGCGTGGAGCTACCTCGAGGCGGGCGATCTCTACGACTACGAGGGCACCGGCAGCGCAGAACGCTGGAACGCTCTGTTCCGCATCGCCCTTGACCATGCCGACGCCGTGCGCGTGCTCGACATGACGGACGGCACCAACAGCCGACCTGCCCCCGTCTGGGTGACCCACCAGCGCGACACCATCCGCATGGCCACGCTGGGCGAGGAGATTGGCGCCCGGCTCAAGCAGCAGCCGTTTGAAGAGGTCGAGGCATGGCTTCAGGCCCACCATCCCCAGGCCGGTGTGCTGGAGCGCGTCGACCGGATGCGCCGCCCGGACCACGACCAGCGTGCAGATCGGGTGCACCGGGTGGTGCCTCGTCGCAACTTCGAAGCCATGGAGATCACCGGCGCGCCGCAGCCGGTGTATCGCGGCGTGCCGGCGGCCTACGAGGTCCTGCCGGGCGACTGGATTGCACTCAATGCCCAGTACGCCAGCGAGCATCGTGGCCGAGGCCAGGGCTCGTTTGTGAAGGCGCTGCCGCTGGTGCATCCAGAGGACATCTTCTGGGCGGGCTCGGATGAACGCGAGTTCCTGTACCTGCCCGCGGCCTGGCGACGCGAAAGTGCAAGCCGCGAGGAATACCTGCGCTCGCTCACGCCCGAGCAGCTGCGCATGTTCTGTGACGGCGAGATGGCCAGCCTCACGCGGTACACGCGCGAGATCCGCAGGATCGAGGACCACGTGCACCGCAACTTCGACCCGGAAGCATGCGGCATGTACCACGGGCCCGACCATTGGGCCCGCGTGTGCCAGCATGCCCTGGCGGTGTCGCGCTCCCTCGGAATCGATCCGCTCGTGCCGTACATCTTCGGCCTGGTGCACGACAGCCAGCGACTGGACGACGGTACCGACCCGGAGCACGGCCCGCGTGCCGCCGCGTTCGTGCGCGAGCGCCGGCAGGACCTCTTCGGCTTCCTGCCGGACGAGGCAGTGGAGGCGCTGGCGCTGGCCTGTGCTCTTCACAGCGACGGCCACACTGAGGGCGACGCTTGGGTGCGTGCCTGCTGGGACAGTGATAGGCTGGACCTCGGCCGAGTAGACGTCGTTCCCGACCCGGACTACCTCTGCACCGACTATGCCCGGCGGCCCGATGTGATCGCTGCGGCACTGGATATGAGCGGGCGCGGCGGCGAGGACTTCATCGAGGACGACCACTCCGAGGATCGCCTGGAGCGCTACGGGATTTGACGACACAGCCTCGGCCCTTTGCAGTCATTCAACTACTGATCAGCTCCCAATTTATCGGTGCCCAAAAAGCGCTTCCAGTTGGAGAGTTCTTGCGGTGTGCCCTGATAAATTCGGAGAGCAAAAGAAAAAATGACAAACTTCAATTCCGGCAACGACGGGCTGCTTTCCATCGTCCCGACTGCGCCAAGAGAAATGCGTGGAGGGTGGATCTACATTTTGATGACACGCAGCGACGGAAACAGGGTCAAGATTGGAAAGACCAAGAACAATCCGATTGAGCGATTGGCGAAGCTTCGATGCGGTGACCCTTACTTGGCAATGATCGGGTCGTTTTTCGTTCCTGAATCAATGGGTGAGATCAAGCACATCGAACAGTGGGTGCATGATTGGTTTGAAGGCAGCCGCATTAGGTTTGCAGAGCACATTCGACCATACGGCAACATGCCCGCACACTGGCTTGATGACGGCGACCTAATCGCTTACTCCGAGTGGTTCAAGATGGACGTGCTTGATGCTTCAGGCTATTTGCAACAGGCACTTGAAAAATGCCTCGAAGTCGATCGGATTTACTTGGCGAATTGGTATAGCGCCGGCTCCTATCCAACCGGGCTTGCCTTCTACACCCAAGAGATGCTGACGGAAATGTTCGGACGGCCTGTAAATGTGGATGACGACTACGAGCTAGGCGATCAGCCTGACGGTCGCATACCTTGGTAAGAGATCTGGCTTGCAAAACATGTCTGCCGCCAGCCACCGAAAAGCGCCGTTTGAGGAGCTTTTCGAAGGGGCGACGTCAGGCTGCGCGAGCGGGGCCGCAGCGTAAGCAACCAGGCCGAGGGTGGAAACGGAGCGGGCCCATTGACGCATCATCGCTCTCCGGTATTCGCGTGATGGTGCTCAATGGTTCGAGCGGAGCGCAAGCGCTGCTTCGCGCGCGCAAAGCAAAGTCAGCAGGGCGGCCTCTTCACGGGGCGGATATGGGGAATCAGACCGGGTAGGAAACTGTTCGGGGTGGGGAGGTTCTCGGGCATCTTGGAAGATTCGCTGCCAAAATCTCGGGGGCGAAAACAAAATCGCGAAAATAGTGGGATGCGGGCGAGAATTTACGCATCAACGAAGGAGATTCCTCGATGTCCCGCTACGAACTTCCCGCCATCGGAGCCTGCTACGACGAGTGGCGCCTGTGCAAGTCACCGACTTTTGCACCCACACCTCGCCAGCGCCTGGTGATGGAGGCTGCCGAGCGGGCGATCGATGCCGGCCTGTTCTACAACGTAGAGGTGAACGCGGCGGTTGCGAAGGACCTGGGCGTGACGCAGGAGCAGCTGGCCCGCAACACCCAGCGGGTGGACGGCGGTGACTTTGCCTATGACGTCTACTTTGCGCGTAGCGCGGTCGAGGCGATCCGGCACCACCGCAAGCTCGTGGCCACGGCCCAGGCCTTGGCGTTCCAGCCCGGCGACAAAGTCGGCGCGCTGATCGTCAACGACGGCAAGCGCAATACAGGGATGGTCATCACTAAGGTGGGGGCCGACGGCATCGAGCTGGAGATCGAAGGCAAGCGCGCCGGCAAGCCGATCGGGCTGCGCACCAACGTGGGTGCCGTCGCGAGCGCCATCGCCAACGCGTTCGATCGCGGCGCGCGTAAGGACACCTACGATGAGTTCAAGCTCGCCCGCCTGCGCCACACCGCGGGCGCGCTCACCACGAAGGTTGCCGAGCGCCTGGCGCTGTTCGGCGCCCACGAGCTCGGCGAGGCGGATTTCCTCGCGGACCTCATCCGGCCGGATTCGATGTCTAAGCCGGTGTTCCAGGCGCTGCAGTCGATGGAGGAGTCCCTGGACCAGGCCGTAGCCCGAGGCGAGGACTGCTCGGCGAGCTTCAATGCCATCCATGGCGAGGTGGTGCGCCTTCTCGATGCTGCCCCGTGGACGATGCATCCCGACTACGGATGCGTGCTGGCCTCCGAAGTCGAGGAGTCGGACCGGCAGGCCGTGGCCGCACCGGCCGGCTGACCACTCTGCCCGGTCAATGAAATAGGGGCGTCCCTCTCAAGGAACGCCCCTTTTGCTTACTGGCATCAGCACAGCCGAGACCCCTTCGGCAGCCGGCTCGCCAGCCACTCGTGCACGTCGGCCCGCACGTTCCGGCCTGCCAGAAGGAAGTCCTCGAAGCGGCTCGGCACGTAGGGGAGGTACACCAGCTTCATGCCGGCTTCCTCGGGGGTACGCGCTGCCTTGAGCGAGTTGCATGCCTTGCATGCGCTTACGCAGTTCATGAAGTCCCAGGCACCGCCGCGGCTCTCCGGGAGGATGTGCTCGACGGTCAGGTCCTGCTCGCGGAAGCGCTGCGCGCAGTAGGCGCACGTGTGGCGGTCGCGCACGAACAGCTTGCGTCGGCTGAAGGCCGGCGCCTGGTCGAACAGGTTCACTTTGGCGCAGCCCTTCAGGGCAATGATCGGCGAGATGTCGATGCGGGACTGAATGCCGCGCGCCACATTGAAGCCCCCGCGCATCGTGGCCAGCGGCCCCGCGCCGTCTTCCCAGACGACGGCGCCGGTGGCGTAGTGCGATGCAGCTTGCTCTTGCGAGATCCAGGCCTGCGGCGTTCCCTGGATGTCGAGCTGTAGGACTTGGGGCTTCATGGGGCGGCCTCCTTTCATGGCCGAGGTTGTGGAAGATCTCCTGCGTGATGGGGCCAGCCGGCTGGATCCGCCCCAGCGACCTCGCGCTTCGGAGGCGCGCGCGCTGTCTGACTGCGCTGCGGCTGAAATGTGTTGGTGCACGACCCCGGCCTCGAACCGGGATGCCCTTTCGGGCACGACGCCCTCAACGTCGCGCGTCTGCCTATTCCGCCAGCCGTGCAGGTGTGTCTGGTGGTGCTGGATGGGAACGATCCATCGACCCCGTCCGTATGAAGGACGTACTCTGCCGACTGAGCTACAGCACCCGGCCGGAAAAAGGAATGAAGCAGCAGCAGCAGCGAATGAAAGGGGCAAGCGCCAAGTGGTCCCCGAGATCCGATTCGAACGGATACGCCCTTGTGGGCCGCTGCGTTTGAGGCAGCCGCGTCTACCGGTTCCGCCACGCGGGGAAGTGATGTGCGAGGGATGGGGCGACTGCCGGGACTCGAACCCGAATCAGCGGGATCACAACCCGCGGCTCTGCCCTTGAGCTACGGCCGCCATCGAACTGGTAGCTCTTGACGATTTTGAAACGTCGACCTATCGGTTATCGACCGATTGCTCTGCCTCTGAGCTAAAGAGCTGGGGGGGAAAGGTGGCTCCTCGACCTGGGATCGAACCAGGGACCTGCGCATTAACAGTGCGCCGCTGCTGCCAGCTGAGCTATGGAGGAATGATCTGAGGACGTGGCGGCGCGCAGCCGCCACGGGCTACCACTCGCCGACCTCGCGCACGCGCTGATCGAAGTCGAGCTTCTCGAAGCGTTCGCGAGCTCGCTCGGCGTCCCGGTGGCGCTTGCCCGTCATCGTGCCGAAGCCGTGAACGACGGCCTGCACGACGGGGTTGCGGGGCTTGGAGCCAGGCACCGCTTTGCGGTTCGCCGGCCGGCGATGGCTGGTGGTGAGTCGCATGTGTGGTCCTCCAATCGGCGAGATGGGGTGGTGGATCGATGATCTCTGCGAATCGGAGATCGGGGTGAGATTTTTCAGTGACGCACGTCACGCGACGGGCGTAAGGCTGGCGCCCTGCGGACCATTCGAAGGTCCATCTGCCGCTTAGGAGGCGACCGCTCTATCCAGTTGAACTAGCAGGGCAGTGGTGGTGATGGAGCCGCGAGTCGGGTTCGAACCGACGTGGAGCAATGCTCGCCGGGTTTGCAATCCGGCGCCTTCGACCTCTTGGCTATCGCGGCAGATCTGGGTAGGCGAAATGGGACTGCGCCGGCCCGGCCATCAAGCACGAGCAGGGACAGTCTCTGTGGCGACGCGCGCCAGGCCGTTCGGGATGATCCTTTGGCCATGCATCCAGTGCGCGGTCGTCTGCACGTGATTCGCGCGAACGACCTTTGCGACATGGGTGCGGAACTGCCCGTAGCTGATGGCGTCCGCGACGGTGATGACGTAGCCCTCGCTGCGCGCCCAGTCCCGCTTGCTGTCGTACAGCCCACGAATGAGGCGCTCGTCGTAAATCCCGTCGTAGAGTACCGGGACGCTCACGATCCCGAGCAGCTCGAACCATTCCTTGGTTTCGTCCCAGCCCAGGCGTGTGTTGCATTCATCCCAGATCGAGAAGCCCATGAAGTAGCTGGGGAGGTCTCGATACTCGATCGAATGACGCGCATAGAGGTTCTCGCCGCACAAGCGCCAGCCTGGCGGCAGATCGGCGGCGATGCGGGCCCAGACCATGCCCTTCACCCAGTTGCGGCTGTCATGATGGCGGCCGTCAACGGAACGGGCATGCATGCCGTCCGAGTAGAGCGTCGTGTTCTCGCCGTCCTTCTTCTCGGTGACGATCACGCGCTTGCCGACGAAGGCGTCCATGCTGGCGATGCGGCGATCGTCGCCGTGCATGCCATCCGACCACGGGGCGTGATGCGTGCGCGGATACTTGATCCTGTCGCTGAAGTCGCCGAGGACGCCGGCGGATGCCAGGATCTTCTGCACGCTCTCGTCGAAGAAGAGCTCGCCCTTCAACCTGGTGCCGTTGGCCATGACCGGGTTGCCCCACTTGTCATAGACCTGGTCGTCGTAGAGGTGCGAAGGGATCACGGGCTTGCGGATGCCGCAGGCGTCGCGCACCATCTCCACCGAGATGGTTGTCATCTCGCAGGCCAGGTGATGCTCCTCGCAGACGGAGGCGCCGTTGGCGAGGTAGTAGCCGCCATCGGCCCAGAGCCGACGCTCGAGGATGTGGTGGGCATCCACGGCACGCCGATCGCAGAACACACAGCCGTGACCGTCCCTGGAGAACACGGCGTCGCGGAATGCGTCGCGCGTGAGAAGCCGCGGTTCCATGGTGGTCCTCCTTGGGAATGTGGATGGAGCGAGCCGCGGGAGTCGGACCCGCCTCTACGCCTTGGAAGGGCGCCGCCTAACCGCTCGGCCAGGCTCGCGTGTGGATGGTGAAGCGCCAGGGTTTCGAACCCCGTATGTCAGAGACGCCGGATTTACAGTCCAGTGCAGTCACCCATGCTGCTCGCGCTTCAGGTGTAGGTGGTCCCGCGCACACGGCTCGAACGTGCAACCCCCGGCTTCGTAGGCCAGTGCTCTATCCAATTGAGCTAACGCGGGAGGGAATGAGGTTGTGGGTGATGGCGGATGCGGAGCGAGTCGAACGCTCGTGACGGCTTGCGCCATCCATCTGATTTCGAATCAGCGCCCTTAGACCACTCGGGCACGCATCCAGGGGAGGTTGAAGAGGTTGGAGGAGAAGAGGGGATTCGAACCCCTGTGCCGCATTCCTGCGACCACCGCATTTCCAATGCGAGCCATTGAGCCGCTCTGGCACTTCTCCGCGGATTGACGGAAGGCTGGAGGAAGACGCGGGATTCGGACCCGCGACCGAGGGGTAAGCCTCGATACCTGGGTTCAAGCCAGGCGCAATAAGCCGCTCTGCCAGTCTTCCGGCTATTGGTGGTGCAGCCCCGAGGTGTCGAGCCTCGCCCTCCTGCGTTTCAGACAGGCGCTTCCACTGGGTTAGCTTGAGCTGCGAGGTTGGCGCTCCGAGGGGGGATCGAACCCCCGGCTTCCTCCTAGACAGGGAGGCACTCTCGCCGCTGAGTTATCGGAGCCCTGTTGATTGGTGGAGAAGATCGGGATCGAACCGATGACCCTCTGCTTGCAAAGCAGGCGCTCTCCCAGCTGAGCTACCTCCCCAGGGAAACTGGCGGGGCGTACTCGATTCGAACGAGTGGGCCGCGTGAGCGACCACGGCTTAGCAAGCCGCTGCCTTGGACCTCTCGGCCAACGCCCCGGTATGGTGTCCGGTTACGAGTTCCGGAGTCCGCCCTATCTTGCGGCCGGTTTCCGCGAGAGGACGATCTGTGCATCGCCCAGTCTCGCTTCTTGTTTGGTCGGGGTGGCAGGTCTCGAACCTGCGGCCTGAAGCTCCCAAAGCTACCGCGCTACCAGCTGCGCCACACCCCGGCGTGCGAACAAATTGGCAGACCGTGCACGATTCGAACGTGCGGATGCCGGAATCAAAATCCGGTGCCTTAACCAGCTTGGCGAACGGCCCATGTGCTTCGAAGTCAACGTAGAGTCGTGAGAATCAACGTCGGCTGATATTGGTTGCGCGAGCCAGATTTGAACTGGCGATCTCGAGCGTATGAAACTCGCGGGGACGACCAGGCTCCCCCATCGCGCGGAATTTTGACGAACGATGCGTCTGTAACTGGAGTCGCGTGCGGGATTCAAACCCGCGTCTACGGGCATGAAAGGCCCGTGTCCTGGATCGCTAGACGAACGCGACGTTGTGATCGTGGTGCCCAAGGTCTCGATTCGAACGGACGACCGTCTCCTTACAGGGGAGCTACTCTGCCAGCTGAGTTACAAGGGCGGGGGGCGAATGCGGTTGGTGCGACGGGGTGTGGCGGGCATCACAGGAGTCGAACCTGTAACCTCCGGTTTTGGAGACCGGCGCTCTGCCAGTTGAGCTAGACACCCGAATTATTTGGTCCCCTGAGAAGGCCTCGAACCTTCATGCCTTGCGGCGCCGCGCCCTGAACGCGGTGTGTCTGCCAATTCCACCATCGGGGGATGAATCTTCCATTTCGGTTGTGTCTTCACGCGATTCGAGCGCTTGCGCACTCACGTCGACATCGCTGCACGATGGTTGGGTCCAGACCATGCACATCCCCCCAGGCCGCCGACGCGGTTGGCCTCTGAAGGTGCTGCAAAGGCACACCCGAAATGGAGCAGCACGGAGGGCTTCGATCCCTCGGCCTCAACGTTGGCGACGTTGCGCTCTTCCTGGCTGAGCTACGGCTGCATGTTTTGCGAGTCGGAGGCCCCACCAGTGAGGGGCGCGGCTCGCGGCGAATTTTTAAGGATCACCCACCGGCGCCACTCGGCGGGTGAGTTCACGGCAGCGCGATCACTGCTGTGGCGGCCGGCACGCATGCCATTCGCGGTTGTGTGCGGATCGAGATCTGCACGGGGGAAAACAAAAAGGCCCGGATTCGATTCGGAATCCGGGCCTCTGGTGAGAGAGCTTGGAAGGTAAGCGCCTACGCGCTACCTCCACCCGGGTGCAACTGATCCTCATACTGTCCAAGCCACAAAGCGGCCGGGATCGATTGAATGGAGTTCAGTTGCGAATGCATCTTGGATGTCGTCAGACTGCGACCACCACAAAACGCGACGCGCACGAACGCACGGCCCGATGCGGGTCGAACGTTCAGTGAGGTCAGGTTTGCTTTCACGATGGTTCCAGTTGCTGGCGAAGTTCTCGATGAATCGATGTTGGGTTGAAGAATCGGGACGAAGCAAGTTCGTCGATGGGTGTAATGTAAACCCGGTTTACACTGCCGTGCAATCTTTTTTTCGGGCGTTGTGTTTTTTTCTCAACATGGCGGCGCGCGCACTTCGTTCCACCGCCCCTACTGCCTCCAGCATGTCACTTTCCACCATTCGTCGCAACAACGTTCTCATCCTCTTCGGGGAGTTCGTCGCCGAGCAGGCAGTGCAGGGAGTCCAGCCGCTGGGCATGGCCGAGCGGTTCGCGAAGAAACTGCAGATCTCCGCGAGCATGTGGACGCAGATCAGGTCCGAGACGACGCAGAGGAACATCTCGGACAAGCTGGCAAGGCAGATCGAGGCCGCTTGCGCCAAGCCCCAGGGGTGGATGGATTTGGAGCAGCCCGCGACGGGGCCTGAAGTGGACCACGGCGAGGAGCGCTTCATCGAGCTGGCGCGCCGCGCCTACCGTAGCCAGAATGCGCGCGGCAAGCGGGCGTTGCGCACCCTGATGGTGGAGCACACGAAGCCGCCTGAGGCGTGACGCAGCGGCCGGGAGCTTGCTGCGTTCAGGTGGGCAGCATCGGCGTGATGCAGTCCTCGAACCCCTGGTGCACGTAGTTCATTCGCCGCGCGAGCACGCTGTCTCCTGACAGAATCGCCAGCAACATCGCGCCGATCGTCACCAGGCCGTTCGAGCACTCCACGAGCTGGCGCACGAGCTGAACCGGGTAGCCCTCCTCATGGCGGCGCAGCGCATGGATGCCGCCGTGCACGAAGGAATTGAGGGCGTTGCGCTGCATCTTGTTGAACTGCCCAAGCATGACTGCCGGGGCGTTCGCAGCTGGCACGGTCGCGGCCACCTTCGCAAGTGCCTTGATCATGTCGGTCGCCATTGGCAGGCCGCGCGCAGCCTCCTCGCTCTCTTCGGTGAGCGGCGCACCGGCGAGGGCGACCTGGGTGTCGCTCGCCGCGAAGAGCAGCCAGGCCGAACGCGTTGTCGCTTCGAACTGCATCCGCATGGTCGGCACGGCCGAAGAGACAAAGCCGCCGGCGACCAGCAGGCGCAGCGCGCGGGCATGCTCCAGTGAGAGGGATGCGGCTGTGACGCTCAGGCCCATTCGCAACCTGTCGGGACCATACACGGGGTAGCTATCGGAGTCGAGCATCCGGACGATGGTGTCGTCAAGCTCTTCCGAACGGCGTAGGATCTGCTCGATGGGCATGGTGCGAAGGTCTTTCGTCGTGATAGCGGATTATTTTCGAGTTGCCCTTACGGATCGCTTTCCTGCTCCGTATTCTGGTCCTCATGAGAACGAAATCCATGAACCGCTTCTTCCTCGTCGCCATGCTCTTGGCCAGTGTGTTTGCAGCCGGCTGCGAGTCCGACGAAGCCAAGAGCTGGCGCGAGCTGAAAGAGGCTCGGAGGCGCAGGACAAGGCCAAGGCTGCAGAGGTGCCCGCTTGGCAGGATCCCGAGTGCATCAGGCAGAAAGACGCTCGCTTGAGGGGCGAGATCGGGCAGGAGGGGATGACCGAACGCTGCAGCCGCGCCTTCGGCTGGTCCATCCCCGCGCCGGGCGGGTCCGGTGGATGAGCGCAGCCACGACGGGGGCGTCGCCCCCAAGCAAGGTTGCCCCCACCCCAGCGATGCGGACGGCGTTCGCATCCCTGCTTGACCGTGTGGGCGCCAGCCCCTTTCGTCGCCAGGATCTGCACGCGCTGATCTATCCCCTGACAAAGTCCCGCGACAGGGAACGCACGAGCGTCATCGCCGACGGGCTGATCCGGGAAGCTGCGAAAGCGGGCAAGGTCGTGCGCCATGGCCATCTCCACTGGGTCAAGGTGCAGTCTGGTCGCACGCTTCGCTCGGGGCGAGAGGTTCCCGAGCAGCGCGAGGTGTGCGAGCTGAAATTGTCCACCCGGGTGCCCAGCAAATGGGTGGCCGTTGACATGGAGACCGGTGAGGCTTGGGTCGGCACGCCCGGGGGCTGGGCGCGCGCAACGCGAGAGCGGGCAGCGGAAGCAGTCAAGTGCCTGGGCTGAGCAGCGCTGCGATGGCGCGCCGCGCTGCCTGGCCGAGCGACCCCCGCGCTTTCAGGGCTAAGGCCTGTGGGCCTCGGCGCCTTCAAAATCGGCGGCATCTTGCCCATCGTCGTCGAGTGCCGTGAGGATGGCGGCATTCGGATCGAGGTCGCGCCGGACCAGGTCGGCCAGACCACCTGGACCCATTGCCTCCAACGCCCCGTCGTATCGATCGTTGGCGCGCCCCCAAACCTCACGGCGAGCCTTGTCCGGATGATTGCAGAGGCTTTGCACGCGGGCCATCTCCTTCGCTCGCTCAACCAAGTTCTGTGTGGCCTCGGCCGAGCCGCCTCCAACTGATCCCTCCGCCCGCGCGAGGGATCGCTCGGCCAGCGCCGCGATATTGCGCGGCCCCAGCTCGAAGAGGTTCCAGTCGTATCGGAAGCGAGCGTCCCTGAGCGCTCGACCAAGATCCTCGCCGCGGGCTTCGCGTTCAAGGACCGCCGCATATGCAGCGGCGCTCTCGATCAGCCGAAGCTTCAGCTTGCGCCAGTAGGTGGGCGTTTGGCTCATGGCGATCAGCCGCGGGGGACGCGGCGTTCCGTTTCCCCGTCGGCCTCGATCGCCGCCGACGCTCCCGGCCGAGCCGAAAGTCGAAGCTCATCCCCGGCGATCTCGCGCGCTAGCGCCGTGGCCAGCCGGGCGTTCGGTCGCGGCGCGCCGCGTCGAAGTCAAGGCCCGTGAGATCCAACGCGATCCGCGCCACTTCATCAAGCGCGCCTGGAGCCATCGTCGAGAAGGTCATCGTGTCCTGCGCTGCCAGTTCGGCGACCGACACGCCCGGCGTGCCAGGCGGCAGATCGATGTCCTTGAGTTGCTCCTCAATGGCGCATCGAGCTCGGCGGAAGCGGAACTCGCCGAGCTGGTCGGCGGGCCCGGCTTGCACCACGAACTCGCGGGAGTCCTCGTTGCTCGTGTCCTCGTTCAGGAGGGTCGCGGCGAAAGGCTCGGCAGCCAATTCCCCGATGGCCAGCACCAGCGGCTGGAAGGTGTCTGTAGCGAAGCCGTGCGGGCATTCGCACGTGATCTGCAGCGTGAAAAGCTGCGTCGAGACGTCGTAGGCGACGCCCGTCTCATGCAGGTCGAAGTCGTCGCCGAGCAGTTCGTAGCCGCGCCAGTCGAGGAAGTCACGGCACGTGGCCTCCACCTGTTCGCGCGTGACATCTGTCCGCAGGGTTGCCTGGACCCGTGCATATGCGTTGAATCCCATGTCCGTCTATCAGCCCCGGGGGGCGCTCGCTTGATCGGTGTTGCCCTCGTTCTCCGCCACCGATGCCGCAACGGCGTTGGCGCGAGCCACAGCCTCCTTTCGCACGCGCCCGAGTCCGGACTTCACGAGATCGAGAAGCGCCTCAAAGTCGGCGCCCTCGGGCGGCCTGCCCGCGCCGGCGTTCAGGCCCGTATCGAACTCGTTCACCGCGCGCATGACCCCGCCTGCGGCGTCCAGCACGCGCTCGGCAGCGCCGTAGCCCGGGCGGGGATGCAGGATCAGCTCGTCGCCGGCAATCTCGCGCGCGAGCAGCACTGCCAGGCGCGCGATGCGATTGCGGCGAGCTCCGTCCAGCTCCAGGCCCACCAGGTCGACGGACACTCGAGACACGGCTTCCGTTTGGTGGCCATCCTTCGGGAAGGCGGCGATCGTCATGCACTCGCGCGTGGCGATGTCCTCCAGCGGCCAGCCGCGGGCGCTCAGGGGCAGAGCGATGTCCTCCACTCGAAGGCCCCAGCGCGCAGCGCGCGATTTGTACTCGGGGATGAGGTGAGCGGGGCCGGCGATGACATCCGTGTAGCGTTCCTCGGCGTCGCCCGTATCCTGATTCTCGAGCGTCGCTTCGAAGGCGTCTTCAGCGAGAGCGCCGACAGCCTCTACGACTGGAAGGAACACATGGTCGTGGAAGTTGTAGCCCGCCGTGATGTCTGCGCGGACGATCAGGATGCCATCGACCAGCGCGGCCAACCTTTCCTCCATTGGATCGTCGTGGTCGAGGAGGTCAAACTTCGCATCGTCCAGCCGGGGCTGGAGAGCTGCCTTGACAGCCTCCTTCGTTACGCCATCGCGGATGGTGACTTCAAAACTGACTCGTGCGTCGTATCCCATGCTATTGATTCCTCAGCCCCATGGGGCGCTTGCCCTGCGGTTGTGAGCTCGGTCTCGGCTGCGTGGTCTCCGAGGAGGTACAGCTGCCGGGCCCGCTCGATGATTTGGTCGGCCCATTCGGAGTCAGCGTCCAACTGCTCCGCCGAGCAGCCGTGGGCAAGGGCTTCGGTGATCAACTGGTCCCGCGTGACCACGCGGCCGCCGGTGAAGTCGCTCTCGCCCTGCCAGTCGAAGGTGCGGCCGCCGGCGCGCACGTAAGCGTGCGTGAAGCCGTCCCGCAGGACGATCTCGCTACCCGGTCCCAGCGCTGTGCGCAGCGCCAGCGCCATGCCCCAGCAGCCGTCTTCCTCGAAGTGCCATCCAGCCTCGGCCTGGTCGCTGGCGGCCTGGAGGTGCTCGACGAAGCAGGTCGGAGCGACGGCGTGATCCACGATGCCGATCTGCTCGGGCTCAAATGCGACCCAGACCCGTTCGTGGGGCATGTACATCCCGTCGAAGCCGCGGGCCTTGAGCGCAGTAGCGGACTGGTCGGCCTGCTGGCTGTACGGCACGTCCAGCCCGTAGCGGATGATGGTCCAGGGGTTCCTGATGTCCACGCTCGCGGCGATCACGCGCGGCTCGCCGGCCTTGCGGATGCGCTGGTAGGACGCGGCGGAGTTGAACTGTTCCGCGAAGAAGATGCCGCGCGGGTTGGGCGCGAACGCGTCGAACGTCGCGCTTGTGCCGTGGAAGACAATTGTCGGCGGAATGGGGCGGGCGCTCATCGAGGGGAGTCCAATTCGACCTCGGTCTCGTGCGGCCCTTCCCGGTACTTCTGCGTGTACTCACGCACCTGCTCGTCGGTGTACAGGAAGGAACCGTCCAGGCCGAACTCCTCGCAGATGGCTTCCCATTCATCGGCGTCCGGCATGTTCGGGTCTTCGGCGAGCAGGCCCTCGGCAACGCAGCGGCCGAATAGAGCTGACTCGAAGTCGGCCGTCTCGGAAAGCTCGTCCATCTTGAAGAGCAGCGAGCGGGCCGTTTCGCGGGTCACCTTCGGCGCGGGGTCGAGGTTCTGGGCGTGCTCCAGCACGTCGGCCACTGCCCAGCCCTGCGTGGTCCGGAGGTCGGCGAACTCGGCCACGGCCTTGAGAAGGCGGTCGTGAACCGGCCCACCGGGAACCTGCCCGGCGGCTTGGAGAGCGGCGTCGATCAGGTCGTGCACGGGCTGCAGCTGCGGCAGCACCGAGGTGGCGCCCACGGTCTTGCTGATCCGCGGGGTGGCGGGCGTGAGCGGGCCGTAGACGCGATGCTGAAGATCGAAGACGGCGATCGCCGCGGGGCTTGCGGCGAGCGGCTCGAGCGCACTGAGGGACGGTTCGAGGACGCGATGGGCGAAGTCTTCGGAGACCTTCCCGTCAAAGCGAACCGAAAGCTCACGTTCGGAGGGCATCATCACCCAGGTGCTCTTCTACTCCAGGTCCGCCGCAGCGACGGTGAGCTTGAAGTAGTCGGTGAGCGGACGAACGGCGGCCTCGACATCCGCGCGGGTGACTCCCTCGCGCAGCGGGACGGTGAAGATGGAGTGGGCCAGCCAGGTCATGCGCGCGGCGCCGCAGGGGCGTCCTGTACGGTTTCATCGTGCTGCACCTGGCCCGCGGCCGGGTGCACGGCGTTCAACATGCTCACGGCGAGGGCGAACGGGTCGCGGCTTTCGATGAACTCCATCGAAGCCGAGCGGGCGACGATGGTCGCCACTCCTCGCCCCAGCTCGGCGGGGGGCAGGTTGAACTGCTTTGCCGTGCCTCGGATCGCGATCTCGGCGTTGCCGGGCTTCATCCGCGCGGCGCCGGCGATCGCGAGCTTGGCTTTATCCTCGAGAACGGCCTGCATGACTTCCTCGATCGAGTGGTTCACCCGACCGAGGAACATGTTGTCCTGGCCGTTGAACTTCGTGCAGAAGCTCTTGGCGGCCGTGCGCAGCGACTTGCCCTTGAAGAGCTCGCGCGTCACGTACTCGATAGTCATGAGGGAGACACTGGAAGGCGGGGCCGCGGAGGGGGCGGCAGCGATGAGGCTGGACATGTGCTCTTTTCCTTGGAGGGTCAGCCGGCGTACCCGGGGGCGTTGGCGGCTTCGCTGAAGGGGTGCTTGGCGAGCACGCCTTCCTCGATGAGCCCTTCGATGACGCGCTCGCGCATGTCGTCGTCGGCGACGTGGTGGAGGGCGCCGAGCCATTGCCGGCAGGCGGCCGCGCAGATCTCGTCCGTCTGCTCGACCACGAACTGGAGGGCGTCGCCGTCCTGCTCAACGGCCGCGAGGACGACGGCCGGGCTGGGCTCGGCAATGAGCTGCAGGGCACGGCCTTCGCTCCGAACCGCTGCGAGCTTCAGCTCCTCGGTCCATTCCCGGCGTGGAATGGTGCGCAGGAGGCAGCCGTTGTACTTGACCGCTTCGATCTGGCGGGCGCAGTAGGTGTCGGTGGTTTGAAGAGCGGCGTTCATCGGGGTGATGTGGGATTCGGGGCGGGGCGGGAAGGCGGATCAGCCGCGCACGGTCGGCGCGGCGCAGGGCTCTTCGGGCGGGTTGAGGGCGGCGTCCGCGTCGGCGCGGATGTGGGGCGGGACGGCGAGGCGATCCAGCACGTAGCCTTCGTTGTCGCGGATCTGCAGGGTGCTGCCGTTGGGCTTGCAGGAGACTTGCATGCCGAGGACCTCGACGGTCTCGCCGGGCGCCACGAGACGCGAAAGGGCAGCGGTCAGAAGGTCGCGGGCGATCAGTTCGGTGAGCATCTGCGTCATCCCCGTGGCGCTTCGGCCAGCTCTTCCGGCTCCTCTTCCGCCTCTTCTTGCTGGTCTTCCTCAGCGAGGTGCCAAGGGAAGTTGCAGGCGTCCATCTTTAGGAGCACAGTGGCGACTTCGGTACCAGATTCGCGGAAGGTGCCCGCCGGGATGTCCTCCGCGTCGGCCTGGGCCGCGTCCATGAAGTCACGGAATGCTGTGGCGGCAGCGGTGTTGCGGTGCTGGTAGCTGGGGCTCGTGATGGCGATCAACACGCCGTCGGGCTTCAGAAATCGCGCGGCATGCTCGACGTGCCTGACGTCCTGCAAATTCCCGAAGGGCGGATTCATGATCACGGCGTCGTAAATGGGCGCTGGGTCCGTCGCGAGGAAATCGCCGTGGATCACGTCGGTCAGGCCCGCGGCCTTGAGCTTGGCAACGTTTCGGTCCAGGAACTCGCAAGCCGTGACGTTCTGTGCACCCACGATGGCCGCGGCGCGCAGCGCGAGGCTCCCATCACCGGCGCTCGGCTCGAGCACCTTCATGCCGGGGGCCAGGCCCGCCATGGCCACGGCCCGATCGGCCAAGCCGGCAGGAGTCGGGAAGAAGCCAAAATCCTTGGCGGTGAGGTACTCGCCCGAGGCGATGACGGCGGCCACGGCCTCGTCGGCGGCACCTTCGAAGACGTGGGCCCGCGTCTTGCCACCTTTCCAGGCGCCACCCAGGTCTTTCAGCACGGCATTCACGCGCTTGTAGAGCTTGGGGTCGAGCTGTTCCGGCCCGAGGAAGAACTTGTTGTCCTCGGTGCGCCCGGCGCGTAGGACCGCGAGCACGTCCTTGTCGATGCGGCGGCCGCGCGATCCAGCGGCATCGGGCAGGGCGGCGCCGTCCAGCGTGAGAGCGGGGGCAACTGCTTGTGCAGGTGCGACCGCGGTGGGCGCACCGCCGGCAGAGCGACCCATAGCCCTCGCCGCGTTCGGCTGGTCGGCCAGGGCTTCGGCTGGCGCGATCTGCGCTGCGGGTGGCTGCATGGTCGACTGGATCTTGTTCAGGAGCGAGCCGATTCGCGCATTGCCGGCGGCAAGGGCCGGGACCTCGCGTGCGTGCGCGACGACCGGGCCGGCTTTGAACTCGGGCAAGGGCAGACGACCCTCGAAGCGGGCGCGAAGCGTCTCCATCTGCTCATCGGAGACGCCGCCGAGTAGCCGCGAGCCGAGGATGTGCTGGTACTTCAGGTACAGGTCATGCGCGCCATCGACTCTTTCGACGAGTTCGACGTAGTAGTGGCTTGCGGCCGTATCGTTGCCGACGACGTGGTACAGGGTTTCGCGACCGAAAAGGCTCATCAGATCGGGCGTCGCATCGATACCGCCGAATGCGCCCTGGCGCCACTTGCCGTTGTTGGGCAGGCTCAGCCACATCTGCGACTTGATGGGACCGCCGGCAGTCTGCGATGGGGACGCGCAGACCCGTTCGAGAAGGTCGGCAACCTGGGAGTCCGTAAGTATGGGGCGGCGGCGGAAGAAAGCATCGCGGGAATTCATGTCCGCGATAGTAGATAGACACGAATCTAAAGGGTGAGATGATTTAGCCTGTGTGTTTCACGCACTAAGCCGAAAGTAGCAGCTGCTCGTTTGCTTGTGAGAAAAAATCGGTGACGAGGGAGGAAGTCCGGGGCGCGAGGTCTTGGCAACGGTCGGTGAGTAACATACCGACACAACCAAGAAGGAGAAGACCTTGCCAATCCAAATCGTCGAGAACGAGCACAAAGAGATCGAAGTTGCCTTCGAGGATGGTAAGAAGCGCAGGTACTACCCTGGATGGCAGGTGATCTTGGACGTGCACTCTATCCAGGAGGCAATGCAGATCCAAGACGAAACGGATGAAGGCGTCCAGGCCAAGCGGTACATCACAGGCACCGCGGTGCTTCAGGACCGCGACATTTCCATCATCGGCGAGCCCGACAAGAAGACCAGAACCCTTGAGCTGGGCATCTGGGATCGGGAAGTTCCGCTCCGAGACGACGGTGAACAGCCTGGTTTCTCAGCCCGGCTGGCTTCGCCAACATCGGGTTCAACAGGGCCGATTGGGAGCACGGCACCAAGGATCAGTGGTACGTCGCGCTGTACCTGCCCAAGGCAGCGTTCGAGCCTCTGATTGCCGCGATCGCAGAAGGCAAGGTCGCCAGCATGATCCTGGTGCTGCGCCTAAAGGTATTCACGACCCATCACCCGATGGCACCCGGCGCCCGCAACGAGAACTTGTTCTTGCGGCCGGCAGACCCAGGCGATACCTTGGACTGGCCGAAGCACGCCAACGGGTACGTGAACAGCATCATCACGAAGAACACCCTTCACGCCATCGCGCCCCCTCCGGAGCCGGACCCTTACGTATCCGAAGATGAGCCGAACACGGAAATCCCGGCTTCCGCACTGATCCCAGCCGACCCCGTTGCCGCCGCAGTCGTGGCCTTGAGCGCGAACGTAGAGAAGCTCAGAACATCCTTGAAATGGGGCGCCGGCCTGATCTTCGTCGCGCTACTCTTCCTGGTCGGGAAGTGACCCGTTTCCTGTAACAAGCCTTGGGGCACTTTCAATAGCTCTACTGAAAATAGAGTTTGCCGATGGTCGCAACCCCCATGCTGGAGTAGAGGGAGGCGCCTGCTAAGCGGCGCGTTGCCTGTGCACCGTGGATAAGGTAGCTGCGTCTTCTTGCCTTCCTGGCAAGCGACGATGGCGTGAGACGATCTTGGAGGGAGCTTCCAGCCGACGCGATCAAGCCGCCGCCTCGCTTCGAGCTACGAGGCGGCCCGTCGGCGCCTCCCTCCGTCGCTTGCGGCCGCGCCGCTCTCCTCACTCGATACCGTTGACGCCGGCCCCCTCAAGCGCAGCCTTGAGGGCTTCCTCCACCGCGTCGATGCGCTTCGTGCAGACCTTGTAGGCAGCGACGGATTCGGTCACGATCTTGAGCAGATCGTCGATATTGGGCTCTTTCTGCTCACGTAAGGTCTCCGCGTGCTTCTGGAGCACGTCGTACGCGGTGCGAAAGGTCTGCTGTTCCATGCTGGATGTCCTTCACTTCGGTTTGCCGGAACGCGCAGCCATGGTGCCGTCCCGGAACTGGATTTCAATGGGCTGCTCTGGCGCGGCCTGCGCCAGGCTGGTGATGGGCTGGCCCGCTGCGTCGCGGACGATGGCGAAACCCCGATTGAGGGTCTTCTCGGGGCCTTGCCCGGTGACCTCGCGGATCAGCGCTTCTGAGTTCGCGCGGGCGCGGCTCAGCGTGGTTGTGGCCCGCTCACCCATCACCGCGAACTGGGTGTCCGCCTGGCGCCGCGCAGCGCGCGCGCCGGCGCTGGCCCGGTCGAGGACGGTGTTGAGCGCGAGCCGCGAGCTGCTGCGGGCTTCCGCCAGGCCGGAGGTGGCGCGAGCCTGTACCTCGGCCATGTGCTTCGGCACGAGCTGGCGCGCGGTGGCCACCTGGGCCGCGGCGCCCTCGCGCACCTGGGTCATCAGCCGCAGGCTGTCCCGGCCGGCCTGGTGGACGTCTCGCACGGCCGCCAAACCGATCGCATTATCGCGTCCCGGCTCTTCTGGCGCACGCGCGCCACGCTTGCGGTAGCGTCCGCCGCCACCTGGCCATGGGCGCGCTCAACGGCCGCCCGCATCTCGCGAACCGCCCGCGCTGCGGCGCCCATGATCGCATCGGAGGCGGCCTTGGCCTCGCGCGCCCGGCGGGCGATGAGCTTCTCGATCGCGCCGATCACCTTGCTGGGCGTGTCGAACTTCGCGAATGCGACCTCGTCGAGGATGGTGCTGTCGCGTTCGTGCCCGATGCCGGTCAGGACCGGGAGGGGCTGATCGCAGATAAATCTTGCCAGGTCGTAGTTGTCGAGCCATGCAAGATCGTTCACCGCGCCGCCGCCGCGGATGATGGCGATCGCATCGGGCAGGTCATCATCCGCTGCGCATTCGTCCAGCGCGGCCGATAGCGCCGCGACGATCTCGCGGGCCGCACCTTCGCCCTGGAAGCGACTGTGCACGTAGGTGAAGCGGCAGATCCCGAACTGCGCGAGGCGATCGGATTCCTTGCGGAAGTCGCCGAGGCCGGCCGCCTCGTGCGGCGCAACGACCAGCACCGAGGTGAAGTCCCACGGCGGTGGCACATGCTTGTTCTGCTCGAAGACGCCCTCGCGCTGCAGGCGCGCCCGGATCTCCCTCTTGCGGGCTTCCAGATCGCCCAGCGTGTACTCCGAGTCGATGGCATCGATCTCGAGGCTGAAGCCGTACTGGGCCTTGAAGGTTGGCCTGGCGCGAACGAGCAGCTTGATGCCCGCGGCGATCGAGGCGCCGGTGGCGCGCTCGAACTCGGGCAGGATCTTGCTCGCGACGTTTGCCCAGATCATGGCGTGCGCCTTTGCGAGCACCTGGCCGGCCTTGTCCCGCTCCGACACTTCGAGGTAGACGTGGCCACTGCCGAGCTTCGCGTTCACGACTTCGACCATCGTCCAGACGCCGCCCTTGAAAGCCTGTGCGATCGCGGTGGCCACGCCACCCAGCAGGCGCGACAAGGGGATGCCCTTCGCCGTCGGTGCTAGCTCGCCGCCGGCTGGGACGGCGACCTCCCGCGGGGCGAACAGGTCCGAGGCGTTGGCCGACGGGGCTGCTGGCACCGCGGGCGAGCCGGTGGTGGTCGGCAGGTGGTCCCACTTCGCGAAGGCCGACAGATCTACATCGGGACGAACCCACCAACGTCGGCACTCGGGGTCATAGCGCGCGCCCAACGCCTTCGCGGCATCTTTCTCCTTGAAGGGGACGTTGAGGTAGTGGCGCTCTTCCATGAGGTGATTTTCGGGCATTCCGCCAGAAGAAACTCGGCGCGAGAGACGTTCCTCAAGCCTCGCTGGATCAGACCTTCATGAACGACCCGGTCCAGACTGGTTTTCAGCGCAGTCCTTCCATGACGGCGAACTCCCGGTGACCTTCAACCGCCAAACCTGCAGCCTCCTCAATGAGTTTGTGACTTAGCCGGATCAGCTGCGCGACAAGTTGAGATTTCCCAGTTTGAATCCTCTGGCCGCGCCCATCGCTTTAGGGGATGAGAAGGAGGATCGCCCTCATTAGGCCAATGAGTTTGCGGGGATCGCGGGCAGCCCAGAAGAATATCCTTGCCTCGCCTTCGTCGCGCAGCTGATCGAAGGTGCGTTTGCTCTGAAAGTCGTGAACGAGCAGCATCCCGG
Organism: Variovorax sp. RA8; assembly: GCF_901827175.1. Taxonomy (NCBI): domain Bacteria; kingdom Pseudomonadati; phylum Pseudomonadota; class Betaproteobacteria; order Burkholderiales; family Comamonadaceae; genus Variovorax; species Variovorax sp. RA8. Next base: position 86,583 of record NZ_LR594664.1, read on the forward strand.
TTTCGGGGTCAGTCTTCGCCTGCATCGGGTAGAACTCGTACACCATCCTCATGTCGGCGACCGCAATCCACCAGGCCCCTTCGCTGGCGCCGACGCCGTCGCCCAAGAGTGACCCTCTGTAGGTCTTGAAATCACCATAGGAGTGAAGAAACAGCGCGTTCTTCAGGTCTTCGGGACCCGTTTCAGCTGTCATTGTTCAGTCCCTTGCATCGCCCATGGCCACAAGGCTGTCCATCGCGGCGCTGGGGCGTAGAGGTACGGATAGGTCTTCATGGCATCAGCGAGTGCTTCAGGCTCCGCGGACTTGTCAGTCTTGAAGTGCTGGAAGATCGCCTTGTTAGAGGCCGTGCCGCCAACGGACCGAAGGAAGTCGATCAGATCGCGCTCCACCGGCCGCCAGGCCGCCCAGTAGTCCGACTTGGGCTTGTGCATGAGCGCGAGCGATGCGTGGCCGACCCTGCGCATCTTGCCCGATGCAGCCAGGGCCTCGAGTAGCACCTCCTTCTCGACGAGCCCCGCCTCTTGCCCTCGAAGCCTTGCGCGAGCGGAGAGGATGTCTCGGGGCACTGCTCTGAGCATGTCCAGCGCCTCGACGACCTTGTCGATGGGCACGGCATGGGGCCAGGCCGCGTGGAGCATTTGTTCGACGATGCCAACGATCTGGCTTGCGCCGATGACGACGCCATACCCGGGCAGATCGAGCCAGTGCACGGCACTCCACTCGTTCAAGATCTCCCGGATCAGCATTTCCTGGCGGGAAGTCTCGAAGCGCTTCCCGAAAGCGGCGACGATCTCTTCAAGCCGGAACGCGCCCCTCGCAGCCGTCAGATCCCGGGCCAGGTCACACACGTCGAGGACGCTGGAGAGCTGGATGTCCTGATTCCAGTAGAACAGGTCGCAGGTGCGGCCATCGAGCGCCACCGGGACGTTGTCCATGCGTCCTAGCTTCACCTGAGCAACGTCTGTCATGAATCGCGCCACGCCGATGACGTTCGAATCTCCGACGACCGGCCCGAGCCGCGTCCGGAGGTGGCGAGAGCCCATGAAGGGCAATGACGTGAGGTGATCCGCCATCTCCGCCAAGGCCGGCGAGTAGAAGGCGGATGCGCGGAATGGCGCGGTGATTGTCCCGAGCTTGCGGCGGAGATGGAATGTGTTCGGGGGCGCGGCAGCTGACCAGAAATGCGGGTCGAACTTGCCGTCCTCGGAGACCCCGAAGGCCCAAAGGAGGCTCTCCAGCGTCCACGGCTTGGGGGAGGAGGTGTTCGCATGAAGCTCCCGCAGGATCCAACGAATCTCCTGCGTGATATCCATATTCTCCAACGCGTTGAGCTGGGTCTCGAGGATCTTCGCGAGGTCCGTTGCGCCAGGGATGATGCTGCGCGAGAGCTTCCCGATGACGTGATCCGCATCGAAGATCTCCGGTCGGTTCAGGGACACCACCTTGTGGGCCTCGAAGAGCAGCCAGCCGAGCCGATAGTCGTCGCCCTTGATCGTGTGGCCTGATTTCGATCGAAGCCGCAGCGCGTCGTCCTGGCGCTTGCGGCGCTCCATTTTGTTGGCCGGTGGCGTCAGCAGCAGTTTTGCAGGACGTCTGACCGGAGGCGATCCAGGCTTCGGCCCTCGTGGGGCCGCCGGCGGCGCGTCTTCATATCCGATCGTCACCCAGTCCGTTTCGGTGAACTGATTCTGATACTCAGGCTGCCGGGTGCCGGGGTCCGGGCGCAGCGCTTTCACTAGGCGGCTCAGGCTGGTGTCGACCCACACGAGAGCCTGATGCAGGGTGTACCGCAAGGAGCCCAGTGAGACCTTCAGTCCGGGGGGCGAGAGCTGCGCGAACAGGATCTCAGAAGTGCTCAGGTTCACGTGTGCCCGCCCGAGCGAGTTCGGAAGCTTGCGGGCCGCCAGCATCTTTGTGAGGCGGGCGGCGAGAACGATCTCGCAGTACTCAAGCTCGCCCGGAGTCAGGCTGGCAACGAAATCCGGGTAGGCGAGACGCTCCAATAGCACTGGCGCTCGCTTCGTCGGGAAAACGATCCTCCAGGGCAGTCCGTAGGCGATAGCGGGCGGCAGAGGAAGGAGGGTAGCCATGGCGCGGAAGGATACTGACTTTTCGCATATAGCGAAATTCAGGTGCGCGCTTTTTTCAGCCCGAATCCCAACTGATTCGCCTCGAACTGACCCCGCTTGCCCAGGGCGGGTGCCACGACTTTCAGTCGAGAAGGTGGTTCTGGCGAAGTACGAATAGAGCTCGCGCTCGATTATTCACGCCAAGCTTCTGATACAGACGCCAAAGGTGGATCTTGACGCTGGGCGCTTCCAAGCCGAGTGCCGTCGCCATTTCCGCGTTGGTGAGGCCCCGATCCATCAACTGCACGATCTGGCGCTGGCGTTCGGACAGCTTGAACGCGGGGGCTCCGGATGAGATGTCGTCCTCTGAGCGGGGTCCCACGGCCAGAAGGGTCTTCAGGGCTGCGACGTACTCATTGCGGCCGCTCGCCTTCTCGATGTAGATGTCCGCGCCAGAGTTGATGCAGATCTCCTCCATCGCGCTCGCCGGGTGCGTAGAGAACACTGCGATCCGCGCGTCGGGGAACATGGAGCGGACCTTGGCAACACCCGCATGGGAGTCGTTGTCCGGGAGGTTGATGTCGATCGAGACCAGGTCTGGCGGCCCGTGATTGATGACGGCGGCATCGAGTTCGGCGAGGCTGGCCAGCTCGACTATGTTCGCGCGTGGTCGCAGGCGCTTCATGGCCATGACGATGGCGTCCAACAGCATCGGATGATCGTCGATCGCGTAGATCGTCATCGCCACGAAAAAAGCCCTCCTGACCCCTCGCATCCGGGGCGGCAAAAGTTGAATGTGGTGTCGTTGCCGACGTTCGCTGCAACGGCTCTGCTGCGGCGTGAAAGGAGGCGTTCTGTCCAGGCGATCTGCTCGAAGGATGATGCCAGTGCGGTGCGATCGCGTCCTTTCCGGTGCGGAGTCTCGCGTAGAACTGGCCGGGCCGCCCCTTCCAGCGGGAAAACACCCCCGAGGAGCGCGAACATTTGCGCGGTTTCGCCATCAGTTGCGACCCGCTGAGGCAGGCGGCTCCCATCCTTCCAGATCGAATGAGGCACGGAAGCCCGGGCGATCGCTCATGCGCAGGCCGCCGCCGGCGGCGTACTCGGCCATCATCTCCAGGATTATCCAGCGGTAGCCGGCCTCGTCGCAGGCCATCGCCGTCGAGCCCCAGCCGCCAAAGGGATCGAGCACCAGGCCACCGGGCGGTGTCAGGAACTCGACCAGCAGCTTCGCCAGCTTCACCGGCATCAGGGCGCCGTGCACCGGGAGACCGTGCGCCTTCGCCTGCTTGCGGGTCTTCTCGACCTCCCTACTGACATGGGCGATCGAGATCACGTTCTTGGGGATCTTCCCGGCCGTGGCGCTGCCAAATGAACCGGGCCGCAGCTTGAACGCCCCGTCGCCGTAAGTGGCAGTGCGGGCCTCGCCGCCGGCGGCCAGCAGCTGGGCGTGGCGCTTCGAATGGGGCTGCAGCACGCGCCGGTTGTCGGCGACGCATCGCACAGGGTCGTTGCAGAAGATCAGCACCGGCTCGTAGCCGACGTTGAGCTGCTGGCGGGTGATTGACGCCCAGTAGGTCGGGCCTAGGAGCTTGGACGGGTTGTGCCAAACCACGCGATCAATCAGATGCAGATTCAGGCGGGTATGCAGCGCCAGTGTGAGCCTCTCGACATACATCGAGCGGGCAGGAGACTTCGACAGGAAGATGTCGATACTGACATTCAGCGCGATGCAGCCCCCGGCGATCAGGTTCTTCAGGAGCGGCTCCAGCGCGCCGCAGATGAAGTCGACGTACTCGGTCTCAGAGCAGTTCCCGTACGCGCGCGCCTCGCGCAGCGGGTACGGCGGCGAGGTGATGATCGCGGAGATCTGGTCCGTGAGCTTGCCCGCAAGCGTCTCGGTGCGCGTCCAGATGGCGAGGCCCAGGTCCGTGCTGAAGGCGACGAGGGCTACGCCCTCGGGGGCTGGTGTCAGGGCGCCGTCCTTCTGCGCCTTTGGCGTGAGGCGCCAGCGGCCCCTCTGACCGGGGACTCGCTCGAGGAGGCCCAGGCGCCGCAGCGTCTGCTGCTGCCAGCGAATCTTCCGGTGTTCCAGGTTGTGCGGTGCGCGTGCGCGGCCAACCGGCTTGCGCTCGCCTTCAACCAAGTTCAACGCCTGGTAGAGCGCGGCGTTGGTGATCCCCTCGTCGTCGATCTGGACGTTGCGATACGCCGCAAGCACGGGCTCGAAAAGGTCTGGCTGCTGCATCGAATTGTGGCCTGCGAAGTTGCTGTTACTGCAGAACAAGATCGCACAATCGCACTGGAACCCGCAAGGACAGCGAACGAAAATGATATGGTCGGTTGCCGCCGCCTGACAATGAAAGCATGACCAGTGCCGCTTCGCGCTCCTCAAAGGCCTTGCTCGCCCGGGCGTTCGCCGTCCAGGCCCACGGCGACCAGATGTACGGTCCTCACCCATACGTGCACCACCTCGATGCGGTGGCGGCGCTAGCTCGGACCTATGGAGAGGACGCCGAGGTGACCGCGTACCTGCATGACGTGAAGGAGGACGTGGCCGGTATGTCGCTCGACGCGCTTCGTGAGCGCTTCGGCGATGAGGTGACGGAGGCGATCGACTCGCTGAGCGATCCGCCAGGCGCCAATCGCGGGGAGAGGAAGGCAAGGGCCTATGCCCGACTTGCGGGCACCACGAGTCGGCTCGCCCTCACCGTGAAGCCCTGCGATCGCCTGGCTAACATGAGGGCTTGTGTCGAGGACGGCAACGAGAGGCTCCTGGGCGTCTATCGCTCGGAGCATGAAGCGTTTCGGACGGCGGCATATCGCTCGGGCCTGTGCGACGCAATCTGGGACGAATTGGACGTGTTGGCTCAGCGGCCGATCAACGGGGATTTCAAGGAGCTGCGTCCGCGCGCCTGAACGGGGTCCTCTTCGATGCCGAAGGAGGGATTCAGCAGATCGATCCCGGCTCCCTTGCACTTGATCCACGGGCCGCCGGGGTGGCCCTGCCCATCCCAGGCCTCAAGCGCCACCAGCGCGTACTTGGCGCTCTCGTAGCAGTACCGCCTATCGTGTCCCTCCCAGGTCAGGCCAACGACGAGGCCAACTGTGCAGTTGAGCTGCAGCAGGCCGACGAACGTCTCGCCGAGCCGCCGCACGTGGGTGTAGCCGTTCTGGGCGAGCATCGCAAGGAAACGAGGGTCTTCGGCCGGTGCGAATCTGGACATGCGCTCTATGCTAGTCGGGGTTGCGGTCGCCCAGCGAGACGGGGTGCAGGAGGCGCTGGGCGAAATTCTGATCCCGGCTCGCGTGCCGGCCGCGGCCGTGAGCAAGGTCGACGCACGTGATTGAAACTGGAGGGGCTCGCTATCGAGGGCAGCTCGCCGCATAGATCGCCACGCTTACCCCGGTACCAGCGAACTCGTTCGAGAACACGCTGGACCATTCCCCCTCCCAGCCCTCGAGCAGATCCTTGCCGCGCATCGACGCCGGCAGAATGGCGACGATCCGCCCTCCAGCCCTGACGAGCGTTGAGGCCTCCTGCAGATGCGCCAGGGCGCGGCCGTCGGCGTAGGGCGGATTCATCAGGCATTTGTTCCACCTGGTGCTGCCCGCGCGCGCCGCTGCCGCCCACTCGATGAAGTCCGCCTGTTGTGCCTGGTAGCCGCGGGCGCGCAGCACGCCGCACCTTAGGCTGGAGATCTCGACGCAGGTGGTCCGATCGCGCGGCAGCAGGGCCGCGAGCCCGCCAATGCCTGCGCTCGGCTCGAGGTAGGCGTCCCCCGGCTGATCTGCGCCGAGCATCTCGTCGGCGGCCTCGGCCACCGTGATCGGCGTAGGATAGTACTGGAAGGACGCGGCATCCGGAATGCACCCCGAGATCCGGATCGTGTTGAGCACGGCGGTCGGGTTGTAGTCGAACATGAAGCCGTACTTCGAAGGCACGCCCCCGATGCTCTCCAGCACGCGCTCTGTTTCGCGGACCGCGGGCTTGCCTTCATCCTTGCCGCTGTATGAAAACGAGAATTCCCAGGTGCCGGCCGCCTCGTGTCGGCCCACGCCGCCAGCCTCCAGCAGGCGCAGCACTGCGAACGGCAGCGGGCGCTCCATGAGCTTGAAGGTCTTCGATTTCGACTTCGGACGCGTGCGGAACTTGGCCGGGATCGCCGTCGGATAAAGGCTGGCCAAGACCCCGTTCAGGCGGTACGCCACGTCAGGGTGGATCTCGACGTGTGCCGTACCCACCCCGCGGTAGATGCGAATGCGCACCGCGCCACCATCGATGTCGTGCCACTCGCCCCAGGCATGGCTTTCCGCGATGCGGCGAAGAAGGTTTCCGGTCTCGTAGTGCTTGAGGCCCGGCCGGTCCATGAAGGTCCCGATCACCGAGCGCAGATCGTTGATTAGGCCCGCGCGGCTGTGGTTCGGGTACCCATCGCGCAGGACATAGCTCAGGATCATCCGCTTAGAGAATCCCTGCGGCTCGTTGGTTACGTGCGTGCCGGACAGGCCCCGGAAGATGCCGTCCACCCGCTCGCAGAAGTACTTGTGGCGCGAGGCGAGCATGTCAGCGATCGTGGGCCGCACGGCCTCTTCGGCGAAGGGCACGGTCTTGCGCTCGGAGATCGCTTTGTTCCATTCGTCCCTGCGTGACTGGGGCATACAGTCCAGGACGTCGGTGAGGGCGAGTGCCTTTGACCAGTAGCTGGCATCGAGCACGGCGATCGCGGCGTCGACATTGGCAAGCGAGCTGAGCGAGAGGTAGTGTCCCCCGCGGACTTCGCTGGCCTCCAGGAAGTAGCTCATCGCGGCCCGGAACTCGTCACCGAGCAGCGCCTCGGCGAGCTGCTCGATGCCGCGCTTGTGAGCCTGGTACTGGCCGAGTAGCCCATCGAGCATATCGCTGCTGACGGGTGCGAAGAAGGTTGCGCTCTCGTCGACCAGCTCGGACTCGGCGCGCTCGACGGCTTGTAATTCTTGGGCGTTGCTATTCATGCACTTCAAGATACTGACCGCGGCGGGAATCCGTAAGTGCAAGGTGGGCGAGAGGACGAAAGGTGTCCTACGCCCCCACTGGATCTGCGACTACCAGCGTGGAAGCTTGGGGTGCCTACCTTGCCATCGGAGCGTTGTTGCTCCGATTACTCGAGAGGCAAATGATGAACCAAGGGCAAGACAGCACTCAGTCCGGCAACCAGAATCCCGGCCAACAGCAGCAGGAGCCGGGCAAGTCCCAGCAACCCGGGCAAGGCGGAGAGGGAACAGGCCAGCAGCAGCAGAACCCGGGCAAGCCGCAGCAACCCGGGCAAGCCGGCCAAGGCGCAGGCCAGCAGCAGCAGGATCCTGGCAAGCAGCAGACCGGCCAGCAACCTGGTCAAGGCACGCAGCAGCAGCCGAGCCAGAAGCAGTGACGCTTCAAGGGCGAGGCCGTGCGACGGCCCGCCCTTGCGCCTACAGCCACCAGGTAAAGGCGTGGTTCCCCGGATGCCGTACCGGCCGCAGCCAGCGCTCTTCCTTGAGCCGCCGCACATACGCTGCGCCGTCCTCATGAAGCAGCCGCGGCGGCGCCCCCAGAGCCGCGAGACGCTCCATTGCGTAGCGCTCACCGGTCTCGGAGTTGCGCACCTTGGATAGCAGGCGATCTGCGAGGCTGGCGCCATTCGGTGCGAGCCACAGCGTGCGTGCGCTGGACAGGCCGCGGTAAGCGGCGTTGGTTGCTTTGTAGATCGTGCCCACATGGCCGCGCTTCACGCAAGGTCCTGAAAATAGGCCGGGATCACCTTCTGATTCATTGGCACGCTGAACACGCCGACGCCGGGCAGCCGGGCCTGTTGGAACGGCTCCTTCACGAAAATGCCGGCTCTACATCTGGCCGCTGGATAGCTGCCGGAGTAGTGCATTTCTTCGACGAAGGCCTTCGCCTCGCGTTCGTCAAGGGGCTCGCTCGCTCCGCTCCACGCCGGCGCGCCGCGGATCGAAAACTTCACCAGCCGGTCGGTAGCTGGCGCGACGACGGTTCCAGCGCTGGCAATGCAGCTCGAGCTGGTGTGGATGAGGGTTGCATGAAGTCATGCAACCAAGATACGGGACGGGTCGGAAACGCGATAGGTCCTCGCCAGGTCGTACTCGCGACGTCACGTCGACGACGACGCGACAACGACCTCGTTGACCCGTAGCAACGGGACCTAGTTTGGAAACCAGTCGCGGATGTCGGCGAACCGCTCGCCGTTACCAAGGATCACGCTGCAGGCAGCCTTGTACTTTTCGGTGTTCAGGTAGGGCACGCGGGGCATGTAGCCATCTTCCGCGGTCGTCAGCCGGCAGAGCAGCTCGTCCTCGTCGACGTTGACTTGAGCTCGACAGGCGAACGGACGCGCCACATAGATCGAACAAGCGCCCCTGGCCAGGAACGCACAGGAGACCCCGAGAGCGCGCCGCTGCCGTTCTGGGATCCGCTGCTCCGCGTCATCTCCGTTGAGACCGGCTTTGAGATTGAGCCGGCGGCCGCTTGCCTTCTGGATGGCACGTGCCTCTGACTCTCCGACGTCTACGGAGATGTGGCAGCAATGAACGCAGCCCTTGCGGCAAGCGGCTAATCCTTCGGACGGGGCGACCCCGAGGTCGATGGCCTTGTGGAGCCATTCGATCTTGCTGCGGGCATTGCGGGACTTGTCGGCGCGGTCGAGTATATCGCTGGCGCGTTCTTCGGTCCGGTGCGTTGTCGCCACAGCTCGCATGCGAAGCAGCTTGTCATCGAGCATCGGACCGTCTTGCAGCTTCGCCCAGCGCGCGTCGCAAGCGGCGCCGTATTCGTGGTCGTCGGCTGGGATGAGCGGGTACGGAGTCATCGTTGCATGATAGTGATGGTGCAGCGGCGCTGAAGCGACCGCACGGTCATTCGAAGACATAGGTCACGTCTTTCCCGATCAATCGCCGCTCAAGAGCGTTCAGGGACGCGCGCGATCCCACCTGGACCTTCTTGCCGACCGAGCTGCGGAAGCAGGCACCTGGCGTTGACTTCAGCCACTCGTCGGCCGTGCCATTGGAGAAGCAGAGGCCCAGTTGCTCCGCGACCTGGTAACCCCTGTCCAGACCGTGCTGAAACGCAAGCAGGACGCTCATTGCGTGCTGGTGCTGACCAAACGGGACGTAGAAGACGCCGTAGCGGCGCTCATAGACGAACGGCTGCTGCAGATCGGCCTTTGCGAAAGGGACGAGCAGTGACATGTTCGCGTCGCACATGCTCCACCATTGCTCGTCGGAAAATGGGGCGGTATCAAGCATCGGCGAACGCGAACATGCGGGTGATGCGGCCGCTATCTCCGATGACCTGGACCGGGTTCAGCCCAATCAGGCCCCCACCGGCATAGTTGCAGGGCCCGCCAGCCTTCTTGAAGGTGTTCGAGTCGTCGGCGCCTGTGTAGCGGCCGACACAGGAGAATCCCGCCTGCGACTGGGTGGCGCCCGCGTTCTTCCAGTCCTCGACAGCTGCTACGTGACCGCAGCTCGGACACACGAAGCGCCACCTCAAGGCATCGGCGCCGAACAGATGGATCGCCTGCGCGCGCCATTCGTCGGCACTGAGAGGATGTGGGGTGACGCTCGAAGGTGCTGCTGCAGATGCGAAGTTGCTCATTTGAGTCCCGAGGAGAAGTACTGAAAATCAGTATGGGGAAACGCGTTCGCGCGCGTCAAGGTCGCATCGAAATATTGCCCGCGTTGCATAAGACGGCGAGCGCTGCATAAGCCTCGGCCGGAAGGCGTTTAAGCTACCGCTTTCGTTCGAACGACACAGAGGTATCCGATGGCACAGACCTACGCCCAGATTCAAAAGAAGATCTCGGCTCTTCAGAAGGAAGCCGATGCGCTCCGAAAGCGAGAAGTCGAGGGCGTCGTATCACGAATCAGGGTCGCGATTGAACACTATGGTTTAACCTCAGAGCAACTTGGTCTCACTGGCGAAAAGGCTCTCACCAAGGCCTCTGCCAGTAAGAAGGTCGGGAAGGCCGGCAGCGCCGCAAAGTTCAGTGATGGCAATGGAAACACGTGGTCAGGCATGGGGAAGCGTCCGCACTGGTTGCGGGACGCCCTGGCGGCTGGCAAGTCGCTCGAGGAGTTTCGTACTGGTAGCGTTGCGGCTACGCCGAAGACAAAAGGAGGGGCGAAGAAGCGTCGCCCCTCGACGGTTCTGTACCGCGATGGTCGGGGAAATGCATGGACGGGCCGCGGGCCCCAGCCCCGCTGGCTGAAAGAGGCGGTTGCAACCGGCAAGACGCTTGAAGAGCTGAAGGCCTGAGGTCGTTCAAGGCTCTGCCTCGGCTGCACGCCCAACGGAGCGCCCAATGCCATTGAACGTGGCCGTTTCCCCGCCCAATCCGACATCGGATGACCTCGCCGCAATGTTTCGCGAGTTGGAGGCGCTGGCCGCCGCCCGGCCGCGGAGGATCACCGATGTCATGCTCATGGACTACCACGGGCAGTATCTGATCTCCCCGCGATGGCGGCGCATCAAGAAACGTGTTCTGGCGCGAGACAAGGGGATCTGCCAGTCTTGCGGCGGCCGCGGTAGCTTAGTGCACCACCGAAGCTACGAGCGCGACGTTCTAGAGGGAAAGAACGACGCCATGCTGGCGACTGTCTGCGAGGGATGCCACAACATCATCCATTTCACCGACGATGGGTCCGCGCGCCCGGAAGAAGAGTGGGATTCCGTGTTCCTTGCCGGCCAGCATCAGGAGGACATTCCACCGGTCGGGAAGATCGATCTGCGCAGGCCCGTCTTTGACCTTCCAGCAGGCTTCGATCGCTCGCGCATGACAGCGCGTCAGTTCGAGCTGCTCAGGCAGGCCCACCTGCAAGCGATACGCGATAAGCGCCAGGCGAATGCCTTGCGGATCGGGAAAAGAACCTTGAAGGCCGGCGCGCAAGATCAAGATTGAGAACGGTTGTCCGCAGTAGGGAGGTTGGGAGCGATCGCCAGTGAGTTCATTGCGATCTCAGCATACGGACCGCGCATCGAAACGCGCTAGGTCAATGAACAAAAATAGTCCGCGCCAGAGTAAAGGCGCGGACGCTCAGACCTCGACAATCAGGGCAGGTTGGAAGCGAGCGTTGACCTCGGGCTTGTAAGAACTTGCATAGCCGCGCCGGTTGCACACGATACGGCTGTTGCCGACCCGATAGTCCAGGCTCTCGTGGATGTGTCCGTGCACCCAAAGGACGGGGACTTCGAAGAAGCTGTCAGGCAGTGCGTTGACGTACGCTGCGGACAACCAGTTCGACGCGAACTTCGGGTGAAGTGAACCGCGGTGAGGCGCGTGGTGCGTGACCACCACCGTGGGCCCATCGAATCGCTCGGCCAGTTTGTCCGCCAGCCATCGCCGCTGTGCATGATGGAGCGCGAGGGTGTCTTTCGGGGTAAGGAGTCGCTTCCGGCGCTCTGCGGTGCCGACATGGCCGCTTCTCCGAATGTTCTCGGCGAGACGGATGTTCCGGTAGTCGTTCATCTTCGACTGTGCGGTGGCCATGGCGCGCGGTGCGTCGCTCACGGGACCCTCATCTGTCTCGATCGCCAGCGCGAAGTCCGTCCAGAGCGTAGCGCCTAGGAAACGGACTCCGTTGAGAATGACTTCGCTGCGATCAAGTGGGTAGGCATTCGAGGCACCGGCGGCCTGGTGCATGTCCGCGATGGTGGTCTGCAGGACGCCTCCATAGAACTCGTGGTTGCCGGGCACGAAGACGAGCGGGGTCTTCTGGCCAAAGTTGCCGTCTCGCCTAACCCACCTCAGCGCCTTTGCCGCAGACGCGGCGATGTCGCCGGCCAGATCCACGACGTCGACATCTACATTGGGGACGCGGAACGTGCCGGACTCGATGTGCAGATCTGAGAGGATCAGGAGCTTCATGTCTGGTACAGCTTATAGATCCAGGCCCGGCCCGCGATAGGGGCGCGGCAACGCATTGAGATGGCCGAATCGCGCGCCAGCCGACCTACGATTGGAAGTGAGCTTCACGCGGGTACCATGCGGGCCAGCTCCGTTGGAACCTAAAGTTGTCATCCCTCAAGACCCAGGCGCTTTTGCGGCGCATCGCCTCCAGCTCGGCGCCGGAGCAGGCGTTCTGGAAAGCCGTGGTTTCGCATGCGCACGAAGCCAGGCCGAACTGGGGTCTCGACCTGCATCCGGGGAGAGCGCCCCTGGCCGCGGACGCGTTTGTCTACCTGGTCGACACGAGCAACCTTTGGGTAGCGGCCGCAGCGATCTCGCCGGCGCAGCTGGTGTCCGTGAGGACTGAAGTAGGCAAGACGGGCGCTGTTGGAAACCGGCCGACGCCGCTGCGGCGATGGCAAGAGCCAGCGCGATGGCCCGGGCAGGGAGGGGGCGATGTCCTCCCCTGAGACGCTTAGTACGTTCGCTGCCGGGATCAGGGCGATTGCCACCTCACCGGCATTCGGCGCTGCCGCTGCGCAGACCGTCATGCTCGATAACCACCATTGGATGCTGCTGCTCTATCGACTCGCCGATGGCGACATGGTTGCGGGGCTCGGCTATGTGGCCGACGCTTACCCAGGCATGCTCGACGCCGCTTCGCTGCGCGAATACATTAGCTCGATGGTGGAGATGGACCTTGCATCTGAAGGGTCGATCGTCGGCGAGGCCGTGGGCGCTCATGGTGGGGTGATGCTTGCCTCGGCGCTATCTCACGCTCGACCCGACTGAGCAGGACGCCGCAGCAACTTCAAGCCCGTGCTCTAGGCTTCCGCGAGCCTGTCGAACAGAGCTTTGTGTTCTCGCAGGATCTTTCGCATCCTTGCGCGGACTTGGGCTGCCGAAGGCGATTTCGCCAGCGGCGATGGCCGAGCCGCTGGTGGCCGAAACAACTTCCGGCGGGCGCGCTGCTTCATTAGGTCGTCTGCTACCCCAGGTACGAAGCGAACGAAGCACCGGCGACCAGACCAAACGCATTGCCGAGAACAATGCCAAGGGGATAGCAGGCGCCTTGTGCCAATCCCGTGAATCTGCGGATGATCGCCGCGACTGGGCGCCCGCTGAGGGCGAACCCGACGCATGCCGCAACAATCATCCCGGCAGCTGCGTAATAGCTGTTCGACACGGAGGTGATCATGACCAAGGCGCCGATGCCGTAGTTGATCCATGCCATGGCTATGGCCGGATGGACCGCGAGAGGGCTCGCGCCGTAGTGCTGCTCTTCGAAATCGCTTGTGCGCATGGACGGATCTTCATTCCCGCCAAGGGGCGGTACGGTTGTGGCTGCAGGTTTCAGTCATGCGAGCATTGTGCTCAATCGCCCACGGTTCGCGCTAGGTCAGGTCCTTCAGAGCGCAGCGACTGCGGTCAATCGTCAGTGGCTCTCAGTCTCGCGAGCGCAGCCTGGCGTTCGTCCTCCGTCCCACCATAGACGATGTCCTGGAACGTGCCGTCGCTCCTGAAAACGCGGTGAGCCATGACAACGTCGTCCAGCTATCCGGCCTTTGCGGCTGCGCGGAGCTTCTCGAGGTGTTCAACCACCGCCTCTTGACCCCACACGATTGTTTTGCGTTCGGAAGTCATGGCGTGCCTCGTAGTGGATAGATCAGGCCCCAGCATCGCGCAGATCTGCGTGTCGGGCCCGGAAACGGACACGCAGCTGGATGGTTGACCACCACAGCAGAGCAGCGTTCGTGCAAAGCCCGATGCAGACGACGAGGGCAGCACGATCGGCGAACCCTTCACCGAAGTCGAGGAGGAGCAGGGCGAGAGACCAGGGCAGGGCACATAGGATCGCGACCGATAGGAGGATGCTCTGTTCGCTCGGCCTCAGCGTGGCCACTACCAGGGCGAGTGTGAACGCCGAGCAGGCACCAGGCAGCCACCAAACGTGGCGGTACCAGAGGGGCGTGCGAGTGGTGCTCATAGGCGGAAATTGTGAGACGGGCAAGCGTGAAAGCGCCGCGCAAAATCACACGTTGATCCCAAAAACCGAGATCTGTCGCGCGCCTCCCACAGGGCGTACGGCAGCGCGACACTCGCGAAAAGGCCCTCCGGCAACGATTCACCGGAGGGCTAGGGCAATCACGACTGTAAGAGGAGGGGGGAGCGGGTGTCGTGATCGCAAGAACAGTCTCTGTTCGTGCTTGCGCTACCGCGCATCGGTCGAAGCCTTCTTACGCGGCAGGACCCGTCCTAACCAAGAAGTTCGCGCCAGTTGGTTACTTCCCCAAGGCGCCGCGCGGCCTATGCCTTGAGAATTTCCACCGGGCCAATGCCGGAGTAGACAGTTTCGCCAGTCTTCAGAGCGGTGACGGACCAGCGCTCGCCAGGCGTGATCTTGTAGTCACCCGGCTCGAACGGGAGATCGCTTTCTTCATGGACGCCGGGGCCAAGCCAGGACGGCATGCGCAGAATGGAGGCTGAGCTGACGAAGAGGTCGTGGTTCTTGGGCATGTCTGGGATATGCACCTATGGGCACTTGGGAGCGCAAACGAGGTGGTTCTTGCCAAGGAAGCGCCGCGAAGTCATCTCCGTGCGGAAGGCAAACTTCCCACACTTGAAGCACGACATCATGGCATCGGCGCGCGGCGTTGTGATGATGGAGCCTGGTGCCTTCTTGACGTAGTGCAGGCCATCTTGAGTAAGTTGGGTGTCGGACATTCCGCATTTTACCCGGATGCAATTTGACGCAGGCCCCAGGAGCCGGACCGGCCCGGACGGACAATGCCTCCATGAGTTTCAAGACCACCTTGTTTAAGGCACTGGCGGCGGCTGACAGCACCGTTTGCAACGGTCAACGGGTCACAAGCAAGATGTTGGACAACGGCCCGGAAGTGCTGCTCAGGCCTTACGTCGACCTTGCCAACGGTGCGACGCAGTACATCCAAGATCAGGAGATGCTCGTCGATGACACAGGCCGGGCTTACACCCACGCCATGGATGGCGAGGGCGAGCCGATAGTTTGGAGCTTCCAGGTCGTACGGCCAATGAGGGCGGCCGATGTTCACACGATCGACGCGCCGCCGCTGAAGGTCGAGGAAGTTGTCGATCGCCTCATGAAGATCGAGCGTGAAGGAAGCGCGGCGGGGCCTGATTTCACGAACATCCAATCGTGGGTGCGTGGCAAATGTCACGCGGCCTGACGCTGGGCCGTATGCCCCAGGGCAAGTCCACTGCGATGATGGGGTGAGCCGCGCCGCTACGGCGCGCGAAGGGACTCGTGTGGGACGAAAGAGGTCAGGCGGAGCAGAGGACTTTGTGGATGTGTTGGCGAAGCTGCCGTGGTGGGTGGGTGTCGCCATTGCTGCAGTCGCGTACTGGCTGCTGCACGGGGTCGCGGTGGCGCCGATTGGCTCGGATCCCCGAGCGATGGCCAGCGCGGCCGTGATGAAGGGGCTGGTCACCGCTGGCCAGTACTTGGTCCCGGGCCTGTGCCTGGCCGGCGCGGCGCTTTCGGCTCTGCGGCGTTGGCAACGCAAGGGCCTGGTGGATCATGTGGCGGCCGGCGCCGGCGCCGATGTTCTGGAGGGGATGACGTGGCGCGAGTTTGAGATGCTGGTGGGCGAGGCATTCCGTCTCAAGGGATACCGCATCGAGGAAACGGGCGGCCACGGTGCCGACGGCGGCATTGACCTGGTGCTGCGCAAGAGCGGCAAGAAGTTCTTGGTGCAGTGCAAACAGTGGCGCTCGTTCAAGGTCGGCGTCGGAGTCATTCGAGAGCACTTCGGCGTGATGACCGCGGAGAAGGCCGACGGCGGTTTCGTGGTCACATCAGGACGGTTCACCGCTGAGGCGAAGGTGTTCGCGAAGGGATTCCACATCGAGCTCATCGAGGGCGAAGCGCTCTTTCAGATGATCAGGCAGGCGCGCGCCTCCGCCGGCCGCCCTGACGCGCAACCCAGGCGCGATCCAGCTCCGATTCGGTCGCCTGAGCCGAGCCCAGTGGCTGCACCGGATGCCGGCACGTCCGATGCAGGTCCAAGCTGCCCACAGTGCGCGTCGGAGATGGTTCGCCGGACGGCGAAGCGCGGGTCGAATGCCGGAAACTCATTCTGGGGCTGCTCGAACTACCCGCGTTGTCGCGGTACCGCATAGCTTGGCCACGTCCAGATCCGAGAACCAACTAGTCACCTTCTGATGCCACGTCCCGTACAGCTACCCCGCACAGAATTGACCGGCCTTTTGGGCGCGAGACTTCTCGAGGCCATGGAGGCCCATCCAAAGCTGAAGACCCAGGCGTCGCTCGCGACGAAATGCGGCGTCGCGCAGTCAAGCATCAGCAGGATTTTGCGAGGTAACTCCGACCCGCCGGTGAGCACGATGCTCGCCATCGCAGACGCGCTTGGTGTCTCGGTCTTGAACCTATTGCCAGAGCGACCTGCCGCCCAAGTAGCCAGCGATGACGATTGGACCCCGCTGACAACCCGCGCGGCGCAACGACTGTCCCCTGTGCGCCGGGCCTTTGTCGACACCGCGGCACGAGCTGCAGAGCATGGCAAAGTGTCTGAAGTGGAATGCGTTGAACACATGCGGGTCTGGATGGAGCGGCTGGCCGCGCCCTGAGGTATGGATGCGGTGCGGTCTGACTCGTACGCAGCGTCTACCCAAGGCCCAGGTCTTCTGGCCATACGAACGTTCTGCTTCACCTGAAACCAAGGCTGTACAGCATGACCGCACCCAAGGCAAAGGTCGAGTTCCACCTGCGCATCTCCCTCGGCGCCGTGATTCAGACAGTCGACGGGCCTGTTGACATGGAACGGTACGTGCGCAAGTTCTACGGGGTCAACTGCAAAAGGTGCAGCCTCCTGAAGGACAAGAAGGTCGACGGCGAACTGCTGTTCTCCTTTCGGTGCCTGAACAGAGACGCTGCAGCAGCAATCACGCTACAGCTCGTCGGCGTCCCGCGCGCCTGATGGGGTTGCGTCACTTCGCTTCAGGGGTCGTCGCTGTCGGTCTTTGGGACCACGCGCAACTCCGGCGTCTTGCGCTCGGGCGGTGACTTGGGCCGGAGTCGCGTGGACAAAGTGAAGGTGATGGGCCCGCCCCGCTTCGGCGGCGGCTCCAGTTCGGGGAAATCATTCGCGTCGATAGTCGGCTTGCCGCACGCTTCCTCCATCAGCCGCAGGTCGGCCAAGATCGCGGCTGGGTCGTCACCGCCCAGGGTGACGAATGGAACATGCGCTCGGAGTGAGCCGTCGTCGTTGTAGTAGACCTTGCGCAACTCCAAAGGCGGATCGCCCTCCGCAAACAGGTTGATGGCGACCAGGCGGTATTCCCAAGTCATCACAGGTGTCCTTTTGGTGATGGTCGCCATCATCGCGGATCGTGCGGGTGGACCGCCCAACAAGGTCATCACCAGCGCCACGTGGAGGTCTGGTGAGCTTGCGCGACCGGGCACCGACACCAACTTGGTCCAGGCACAAGGAAGACCATGCCATCGTTTGAAGCGCGAGGTGGAGAGACCGGAGCGACGGCGGCTATTGGCGCATAGCCCTGTGACGAGTTGGCGAGTTGGCTGCAGCGTTCGACCTCAGACCGATGAGAGTGGGGTAGAACCGTCAGCTCAGCAGGACCTTGGCTGCGAACCGACGCCACGAAGGCTTCTTTTCCCACAAGAATGCGTCGCGCGCGACTTTCTGATCTACCGGCCTAAGGCGGGGCGCAAACATCTATTCTCCGTCCGAGGCGCTTACCCGGCTTTCTATCAACGGTCCAACTTGTGCCAAGGAGAAGTCATGAACCAGAAGTCAGCCACCGTCCCTCGGCGTCGATCCCTTGTCGATTCATGTTTGAGAATCCCAGCGGTCGCGGTAACTCTGTTTGCCGCTGCCGCCGTGGCGCATGCCGATGCGCCGGGGGTAGGGCTGACTGCCCAGTTCGAGCGAGAGTTCCTCACTTCGATCATCGACCATCACTTCTCCGCGCTCAGGATGACTGAGTTGGCCGCTGGGACGGACCCCACGCGCGACCCGACGCTCTCGAACTCGGCGGAAGGAACCTCGGGCACACCAGGCTTTCAGCCCACTCAGGCCAAGGCCCAAATGGATGAAATCAAGTCCATGGCGAGGCGTGAGAATCGGATGCAGCGAGAAGAAATCATGACGGCCCAGCGATTTTTGAGGGAGTGGTACGGGACGAACCATGAACCGGCGTTGACGCCGCAGGGCCGTCGGCAGATCCGCCTACTGGAGGAAGCACGGCCAGGTGCTGATTTCGACCATCTTTGGATGGAAGTGTTGAGCCGCCACCACTACCTCGCAATCACGGCGGCGACAGACTGTCTCGTCGCCTCGGACCTCAAGCATGCGGCCCTCCAGCGCTACTGCAGCGGCATTCAGCATGCGCAGATTGAGGGCATCAACGACATGCGGGAGATGCTCTGCAAGACGAAGAACATCTGCGACTACCAGCCGTTGCGCGGGCTCAAAGGGCGCCATACCGGGAGCAATGGCGAGGCGGCGGCGGACGGCGACTGACGGGATCACGCAAGCAGAGCGACGATCCGGCGTTATAGCCACGGCCGTGCGGCAGGCAGGTCTGTCATGCTTCGCCTTGTCGGATGCTCTGTACTGCTGATCTCGGGCCTCTTTGCGTCGAGGTTCATGCGCAGATTCAAAAATGCTCTGGTGAGGGGTTGACGGACACCACTTTGGTCTCTTGTACGATTCCGTCGAGTTGGGTGCGGCTATCTACTCGCCATCTGCAACTGAATCCGGCGATCTGGCGACCAGAGTTCACGCCCCTCCAACCGACGCTCCCGCCGAGGGCGCATCCGAGCTTGCAGCGACCGCCATGGTTTCCGTGGCATGCCTACTGGGCTTGGCTTGGCTAGTCCGGTTTGCGCTGATCGTCTAAGTCCGTCCTTTTCCGCTATTCACCGGCCGCGAGCTTCAAGATCCGGTTGCCGCTTATGCCGTCATTGACGGGCTGCGTTCGGAAAAGCGCCAAGTGGAGAGTTGAATTCAGCGGGCGGAGAACCACTGGACAGAGCGCAGTCCAGCCAAAGTGACCGCGACGAGCCGGTGAACTGCAGCCTTGGAGCGCATGCTGCTCGCCGCCTCAAGAGAGTGCAAACAGAAGCTCGCGAGCTCGTCAGGCGAGACATCATTGCGGAGCTCGCCGGCCCCCGCGGCATCCGCCAGCAGGTCTCTGATCATGTCGCGCAGCTGCTGCTGTGCTCGGGCCACTTCCTTGTCTCGATGCAGGAGTGCAACGAAGCCGGAGCCGTGGTGACCATGGCGCTCATGGGAAATCAGCGCATAGGCCTCGAGTACGGCTTCAAGCCGCTCGCGAGCGCCGCCTGCTTGGTCTCGAATCGTCGCGAGATGTACGAGATGGTGAGCGATCTGACGCCTGTGCCAGGCGAAGAGGATCGCTTCGACGCTCGGGAAGTACTTGTATAGCGTCGCTCGGCCGATTCCGGTCTTCTCGGCAATCTTGGACATCGTTACCGAGAGCAGTCCGTCCCCAGCTACCAGCGCCGCGGCCGTGTCCAGGATCGCGTCCTGTACGGCACGGCGGTGCACTTCGATCGTCTCGTTCCACAGTTTTGGCACCGCGCCAGTATAGGTGCCGGGACAGAAATGTCGAAGGAGGAGACGTCATGAATTGATATGGACGGAATGTATCGATAAACTGCCGGCGTGAAAGCTCCAACACTGCAAGGCGGCGGCCGGCTATGACGATGACACCGAGCCTGCGCAGATTCGTCCTCACCGCGCATGTCACTTCTTCAGTCGGCTTGCTCGGGGCGGTCGCTTGTTTCCTGGCGCTCGCTGTCGCCGGTCTGATCAATCGGGATGCCCAGATGGTCCGTGCCGCCTATCTCGCGATGGATTTGACCGCCTGGTTTGTCATCGTTCCGTAGGCCTTCGCTTCGGTGCTCACAGGGCTTGTCCAATCACTGGGCACCACATGGGGTTTGTTTCGGCACTATTGGGTCCTCGTGAAACTCCTGCTCACCGTTCTTGTCACCATCGTCTTATTGTTGAAGATGGAGCTGATTGCTTACGTGGCAGGCGTAGCGGCACAGATGACGTTGTCCGATGCGGATCTTCGCGCGGCGAGGATGGAACTCGTGGTTCATGCCGGTGGGGGCCTGCTGGTTTTACTAGCGCCCGTGGCACTGTCGCTGTACAAGCCATGGGGCATGACCCGGTATGGGAAGCGCAGGCAGTACGAGCGGCGCATGTTGTCGCAGCCTGACAACGCCTACGTAGAACCCGACCGCGAACCAAGAACGAGCACAGCACGCTGGGCGTACGTGGTTGGAACGGCCGTGCTCGTCCTGATCATGCTGCTTGTCGTCCTGATGCACATCGGCGGTGGTCACGGCCCGGGCCGCCACGCACTGTAGCGACCGTTGCGCCGGAGTGCGGCGCTCGCGCTTCCGTGAAAGTTCGTTGCGACTGGAGGTCTGCTACGGGAAGAGGCCCCGCGCTTCCTTATGCGCGGCATGGCGTACTAGAATCTATCGACGTCCGGGCATCGTCCGCTCAGACGTTCACCTTACATGAGTGACAACCTGATCATTGCTCACGCACGCCACGATGCACGTCGTGGTGCGGGTGCGCGGTTGCCAACAATGGCTCGTTGTCTGGCTTGGGGAATGGCATCGTCACTTGCCTGCTCGACGGCCCCGGAGGTGCTTCCGTGAAGCGTCAACTCCTCAAAACAATAGGTCGCGCGCTGATTGGCGTTCTGATTTTCGCGCAGATGGCGATCGCCGCCTATGCATGCCCCACGCTTTTGTCCAGCGCCGCAACCACGATGGAAATGTCGTCGGGCAGCGAGGCGCTGCGCGAGCCGAGCGGCAACCCGCAGCAGGCTGGAGCTCAGGTCGCAGAGTGCGGCGATATGGCCGGAGCGGCCGACACGTCCTCTCCGAATCTCTGTGCGGAGCATTGCCGCACCAGTCAGCAAAGCGATCACGCCTCGACGCTGACGGTGCCCTTCGTACTCCTCACAACACTTCTCATCACCCCCTACGCGACCGATGTCGCGATGCGGCCGCGCCCTGCGGCCGCTGCGTCGAGTGCATTGGCTTCGGTGGATCCGCCGCACGCCATCCTGCACTGCTGTTTCCGAACTTGATCTCTCAGACGACGTTGCGCTGACGGCCCCTCAATGGGGTCGGCTCGGTGCATCGGTCGTGCTCGCCTGCGCCCGTGAGCTTCTGCTCGCGCTGGCGCACCGGGCGCAACACGAAGCCATTGTTTCGCTGTCTGGAGATTTCATGTTCATCGTTTCATTCCTGGCTGCACCACGAGGAAGGCGAGCTCGCCTGTCGCTCGCGGCAACTGCGTTGTGCCTGACCCTCACAACCCTGAGCGCGTACGCCGAGCCCGCGCTGACGCTCGAACGCGCAGTGGAGCTGGCGCAGCAACGCTCGCGTCAACTCACTGCACAGGATGCCGCCGCGTCAGCCTCGCGCGAGATGGCGGTCGCCGCCGGGCAGTTGCCCGATCCAACGCTCAAGGCCGGAATCAACAATCTGCCCGTCAATGGTGAAGACCGCTTCAGCCTGACGCGCGATTTCATGACCATGCGCTCCATTGGCGTGATGCAGGAGTTCACGCGCGGCGACAAGCGCCAAGCCAGGGCGACTCGCTTCGAACGAGAGGCCGAGGCGGCCGAAGCAGGACGTGCCGTGGCACTCGCCAGTCTGCAGCGGGACACTGCAGCCGCCTGGCTGGACCGCCACTACCAGGAACGTGTGCGTGCCATTCTGGTCGCTCAGCGTGACGAAGCAGGCCTTCAGATCGAGGCTGCCGACGCCGCCTACCGAGGGGGCCGAGGCTCGCAGGCCGATGCGTTCGCCGCGCGTTCGGCCGTCGCACAGATCGATGACCGCATCCGACAAGCCGACAGGCAGATCGCGACGGCCAAAACGAAGCTTGCGCGCTGGGTCGGTGATGGCGCCAATCAGGAGCTTGCCGCCCCGCCGGACCTAGCGGACGTCCAGCTCGATGCACGCAGCCTCGACATCCAGATCGCGAACCACCCGCAGATCGCCATGCTGGCCAGGCAAGAGGAAGTCGCGCGCGCTGAGGCCGAGGTGGCCCGAAGCAACAAGCACTCCGATTGGAGCGTGGAACTGATGTACAGCCAGCGCGGCTCCGCCTACTCGAACATGGTCTCGCTCAATGTCTCGATCCCGCTGCAAGTCGACCCGGCGAAACGACAGGATCGCGAGCTTGCCGCCAAGCTGGCCCTGGCGGATCAGGCACACGACCAGCGCGAGGAAGCCATTCGCGAGCGTCTGGCGGAAGCACGCAGCTGGCTGCAAGAGTGGCAGAGCAACCGGGACCGCCTGACTCAATACGACAGGACGTTGATCCCACTTGCCTCAGAGCGCACGCGCGCCGCGATGGCGGCGTATCGGGGAGGTGGGCTGCTCACCAGCGTGCTCGAGGCCCGGCGCATGGAGATCGACACGCGCATGGAACGGGTTCGTCTCGAGATGGAGACTGCTGGCCTGTGGGCGCAACTCAACTACTTGATTCCGATCGAGCGCCGATCGGCTCTGCAGGGTCGCGCATCGGAAGCGACGGAGAAGTGAACATGAAGCTCAAACCCCTTTTGATCGGATCGATCGCCGCCGGCGTCCTCGCCGCGGCGGGCTTCGGCTTGTACACCCTCGGCATGCAGCGCGGCATGGGCTTGGCGGGAGCGCCCGCCGTATCTGGCAGTGCGGCGCCCGCGCCGGCTGCCGCGGCAACGGCAGCACAGGGCAACGAGACGGGCGAGGACGCCACTCGGCGCCATATGGCCGCCGGCCTCAAAGCCGGCGACACCGACCCCGCGAACGGAAAGAAGATCCTCTACTACCACGACCCCATGGTGCCGGGAAACAAGTTCGACAAGCCGGCCAAGTCGCCTTTCATGGACATGATGATGTCGCCGGTCTATTCCGGTGGCGACGGCGACCAGAACAACGTGACCGTGAGCCCGCGCGTCCAGCAAAACCTGGGCGTGCGCACTGCAGTCGTGTCGGAGGGCACGCTGTCGCCGCAGGTCGCCGCGGTCGGCAGTATCGCCTTCAACGAGCGCGACCAGGTCATCGTGCAGGCGCGGGCAACCGGCTACGTCGAGCGCCTGCACGTGCGTGCCACGCTCGACCGCGTGTCCAGGGGTCAGCCGCTCGCCGAACTTTACGTTCCCGACTGGATTGCAGCCCAGGAGGAGTTCCTGTCGGTTCAGCGCATGCGTGGGACCGACCTGGCCCCATTGGTCGATGGTGCTCGCCAGCGCATGCGACAGGTCGGTATGAGTGAGGGCCAGATCGAACTCGTGGCACGCACCGGCCGCACGCAGCCCCGCATCACGCTGGTTGCGCCGATCGGTGGCGTCATCACCGAATTGACGACGAGAGAGGGGATGACGGTGATGCCGGGCGCCACGCTGTTTCGCATCAACGGCCTTTCCACTGTCTGGGCCAACGCCGAGGTGCCGGAAAGCCAGGCGGCTCTGCTGCGACCAGGCGCCAAGGTGCAGGCCAGGAGCCCGGCCGCACCCGGCGAAACCTTCGACGGCAAGGTGCAGGCCATCCTCCCCGACGTCAACCCGGCGACGCGCACCCTGAAGGCGCGGCTGGAGCTCGCGAACCCGGGCGCGCGGCTGGTGCCGGGCATGTTCGTGTCGATGCAGTTCATGGACATGCGCGCCGGCAAGGTGCTGCTGATTCCGACCGAGGCCGTCATCCAGACGGGCAAGCGCACCGTCGTCATGCTGGCCGAGGAGAACGGCCGCTTCAGCCCGGTGGATGTCGAGATCGGCATCGAGAGCGGCGGCCAGACCGAGGTCAAGGGCGGCCTGCAGGCCGGCCAGCGCGTGGTGGTGTCTTCCCAGTTCCTGATCGACTCGGAGGCCAGCCTCAAGGGCGTCGAGGCGCGCCTGAACAGCGTGCCGGCATCGGGCGCTGCGCCTTCCGGCGCTGCAGCCGCGAGCGCTCCAAGACACGTGGGCGAAGGCAAGGTGGAAAGCCTGAGCAAGGATGCGATGACCTTGTCGCATGGCCCCATCTCCACGATGAAGTGGGGCCCGATGACGATGGACTTCAAGCTGCCCACGGGCGGCGCACCGCGCAATGTCCAGACCGGCGACCGTGTGACCTTCGAGTTCTTCATGGACAAGGACGACCTGCCGCAGCTCACCCGGGTGACGCCGATGGCGCCCGAGGCCAAGGCGGCAGCGCCCGCTGCAACGGGAAGCAAGCAATGATCGCCAGGCTCATTCGATGGTCGATCGGCAACCGCTTCCTGGTGTTGCTGGCCACGCTGATGATCAGCGCCTGGGGCGTGTATTCGGTGTCGAAGGCGCCACTCGACGCGCTGCCGGATCTGTCGGACGTGCAGGTCATCATCCGCACGACCTATCCGGGGCAGGCACCGCGCATCGTCGAGAACCAGATCACCTATCCGCTGACGACGACGATGCTGTCGGTGCCGGGCGCGAGGACGGTGCGCGGCTATTCGTTCTTCGGCGACTCGTTCGTGTACGTGCTGTTCGACGACGGCACCGACCTGTACTGGGCGCGCTCACGCGTGCTCGAATACCTGAACCAGGTGCAGTCGCGCCTGCCGGCCGGCGCGAAGGCTGCGCTCGGCCCCGACGCCACCGGCGTGGGCTGGATCTACCAGTACGCGCTGGTCGACCGCAGCGGCACGCAAGACGCCTCGCAGCTGCGCGCCCTGCAGGACTGGTTCCTGAAGTACGAGTTGAAGACCGTCCCCAACGTTGCCGAGGTGGCCTCGGTGGGCGGCATGGTGCGGCAGTACCAGGTCGTGCTGGACCCCGACAAGCTCGCCGCCTACAGGATTCCGCACACCAAAGTCGTCGAAGCGATCCAGAAGGCCAACCAGGAGACGGGCGGGTCGGTGCTCGAGCTCGGTGAGGCCGAGTACATGGTCCGCGCCTCAGGCTACCTCCAGAGCTTGGATGATTTCCGCAAGGTGCCGCTCATGACGACCGATGCCGGCGTGTCGGTGCGCCTGGGCGATGTGGCACGCATCCAGGTCGGCCCCGAGATGCGCCGCGGCATCGGCGAGCTCGACGGCGAGGGCGAAGCAGCAGGCGGCGTGATCGTGATGCGCTCGGGAAAGAACGCGCTGGAGACCATTGCCGCGGTGAAGGAAAAGCTCAAGACGCTGCAGGCAAGCCTGCCCCGGGGCGTGGAGATCGTGCCGACCTACGACCGGTCGAGCCTGATCGAGCGCGCGGTGCAGAACCTGAGCCACAAGCTGCTGGAGGAGTTCCTCGTCGTCGCGGTGGTGTGTTTCATCTTCCTGTTCCACCTGCGATCGGCCTTCGTTGCCATCGTGTCGCTGCCGATCGGCATCCTGGCCGCCTTCATCGTGATGCACTACCAGGGCGTCAATGCCAACATCATGTCGCTCGGCGGCATCGCGATCGCCATCGGTGCGATGGTCGATGCGGCGGTCGTGATGATCGAGAACGCCCACAAGCACATCGAGCAGTGGAACCACGAACATCCGGGCCAGACATTGCGCGGTGAGCCGCACTGGCGCGTGATCGCCGATTCGGCGGCCGAGGTGGGGCCGGCGCTGTTCTTCTCGCTGCTGATCATCACGCTGTCCTTCATTCCGGTGTTCACGCTGGAGGCGCAGGAGGGGCGGCTGTTCTCGCCGCTGGCCTTCACCAAGACCTACGCGATGGCGGCCGCGGCCGGCCTTTCGGTGACCCTGATCCCCGTGCTGATGGGCTACCTGATCCGCGGCAAGATTCCCGACGAGAAGACCAATCCGCTCAATCGCTTTCTCATCGCGGCCTATCGGCCGTTGCTGAACGCGGTGCTGCGCTGGCCGAAGCTGACGCTGGTGGGCGCCGCAATCGTTCTGGTGCTGAGCCTGTGGCCGCTGCAGCACATCGGCGGCGAGTTCATGCCGCGGTTGGACGAGGGCGACCTGCTCTACATGCCGTCGGCACTTCCGGGCCTGTCGGTGGGCAAGGCCGGCGAGCTGCTGCAGCAGACCGATCGCCTGATCAAGACCGTGCCGGAGGTGGCCAGCGTCTTCGGCAAGGCCGGGCGCGCGGAGACGGCCACTGATCCGGCGCCGATGGAGATGTTCGAGACCACGATCCAGTTCAAGCCGCAGAACGAGTGGCGAGCCGGCATGACGCAGGACAAGCTGGTCGAGGAGCTCGACCGCATCGTCAAAGTGCCGGGCCTGACCAACATCTGGGTGCCGCCGATCCGCAACCGCATCGACATGTTGGCCACGGGCATCAAGAGCCCTGTCGGCGTGAAGGTCGCAGGCACTGACCTCGTCACGATCGACCGCTTGACGGGTGAGATCGAACGTGCGCTCAAGAACGTGCCAGGCGTGTCGAGCGCATTGGCCGAGCGCCTCACCGGTGGCCGCTACGTGGATGTGAACATCAAACGCGACGAGGCGGCGCGCTTTGGCATGAACATCGCAGACGTGCAGTCGGTGATCGCCTCGGCGGTGGGCGGCGAGAACATCGGCGAGACGGTCGAAGGCCTGCAGCGCTTCCCCATCAACATGCGCTACCCGCGCGAGATCCGCGATTCTCTGGAGAAGCTGCGGACGCTTCCGATCGTCACCGAACGCGGCGCGCGGCTGGTGCTTTCCGACGTGGCGGATATCCGCATCACCGACGGCCCGCCGATGCTGCGCAGCGAGAACGCGCGGCTGTCCGGCTGGGTGTATGTGGACATTCGTGGGCGCGACCTCCGCTCGGCGGTGCAGGACATGCAGCGCGTGGTCGCGAAAGAGGTGAAGCTGCCGCCGGGCTATTCGATCTCCTGGTCGGGGCAGTTCGAGTTTCTGGAGCGCGCCACCGCGAAGCTGAAGGTGGTCGTTCCCTTTACGCTCCTGATCATCTTCGTGCTGCTGTACCTGACCTTCAAACGCTTCGACGAGGCGCTGCTGATCATGGCCGCACTGCCCTTCGCGCTGGTGGGCGGCATCTGGCTGCTGTACCTGCTCAGCTATAACCTGTCCGTCGCCGGGGCGGTTGGATTCATTGCACTCGCCGGCGTGTCCGCCGAGTTCGGCGTGATCATGCTGCTGTACCTCAAGCACGCTTGGCAGGACCGCATCGACGAGGGACGCACCGAAATCGCCGACCTGCTGGAAGCCATCCGCGAAGGCGCGGTGCTGCGCGTGCGGCCCAAGGCGATGACGGTCGCCGTCATCCTGGCCGGCCTGTTCCCGATCATGTGGGGCAGCGGCACCGGCTCGGAGGTGATGCAGCGCATCGCGGCGCCGATGGTGGGCGGGATGATCACTGCGCCGCTGCTGTCGATGTTCGTGATTCCGGCGGCGTACTTGCTGATGCGCCGGCCCCGTGAGCAACGCGCACCTGGGCTTGCGTTCTGGAGAAGGCGCCATGGCACGAGCTGAATGCCTCCGACGATGGCGTGCACGCTTTGGCGTCGCGCTGTTCCTGTGCCTGGCGCTGCTCGGCGCGGGAGCGCGGGCGTCGATGCCTGTGATGCAGCAGGCCGGGCCGCAAGCGATCTCGATCATTGCCTCGGAGTCGATGCCGATGGCCTCGGACCGCATGCCCTGCGCGCGCTGCTACGTCGCTCCGGCACCAGCGTCGCACGGCTTCAGTGGCGAGTGCAGGGAGCATGAAGCGCCAATTTGGAGGGTTCATGCCCCGTCGATGCTCGATGCGGAGAATTTCGACATGGGAGGCCAGCTTGTACGGTTGCCAGTGCGCATCCTGTACTGCCGGTGGCTGGATTGATCGGTAGCGCGAGCTTCATCGCTCGCGCTCGCTTTGTACCGATCAACTTCAGGAGCTCATCATGAAAAGGCTACTCATCACCTTCATCGGCGCCCTCACGCTGGCGGCCACCTTGCCGGTCCTTGCCGGCCCCGACCTCCAGGCCATCGAGCAGGCGCGCAAGGCGAAGCAGGTCGCGCAGGCCGACCTCCGTGCGACCCGGCCCGTCTCCGGAGCGAGATCCCCGAGATGTCCGCCCAAGCCGCTGGTGCTGCCGCTGGACCATGGCCCGCGCGCAGACCACGCCTGCCGAGAACCAGCGGCGCAAGAACCGCCATGAGACGCAGGTGAAGGCGTGCAAGGAAGGGATGAAGTGAATCCACTGCGCCAATAGCGACCTCGTTGTTGGCGCTTGCCGCGATCGGCCCAGAATCGCACCAAGGTGCCTGCGATGCCGGTCTGCCGCGGCGCGCCGCGAGGACCGCTTCGATGGGGCGTGGCGCCCAGGAATCCAGGTCCGCAGGGGGCGGCGGTGTGGCCGATCGTGCCCGCTATGGTTATTGCTGCAGCGCCGCGATTGCACGCCCGCGCCGCCATGGCCTTGCCGTGTACGCGGACGGGCGTTGGTCCAAGGCGGAGGGGCCGGCGCACGTGCGTCCAGAAGGACTGCTCAATCCGTAAAAAGATGATCTAGCCGGGCTTAGCCTGCAGATAGCGGTTGACCTTCCCAGGGTGGGAGGGTTGAGACTCGCGATATAGGAGATATCAATGAAGCCACATTCCCACCATCCCACGCCCATCGCAACTCCCCAGGAAGCTTCGCACGGACACGATCATCGACATCATGGTGCTGATGGTCAGGGTGCCGCAGGTGGACATGGTGGTCACCGTGGGGCTGCGAGAAAGATGGGCGGCAGTGCGGACGTCGAGTACACCTGTCCCATGCATCCCCAGGTGCGCCAGATGGGCCCGGGCAACTGCCCCATTTGCGGGATGGCGCTGGAGCCGGTTGTTGCGACCGAGGCGACCGAGGAAAGCGCGGAGCTGAGGGACATGAGCCGCCGGTTCTGGATCGGATTGGCGCTCAGCCTGCCCGTTGTCGCGCTCGAGATGGGTGGACACCTCATCGACTTGCATCGATTGCTGAGCCAGCAAACGTCCAATTGGGTGCAGATGCTCTTCGGCACACCCGTCGTGCTGTGGGCCGGCTGGCCGTTTTTTGTGCGAGGCTGGGCTTCGGTGAAAAGCCGCAATCTCAACATGTTCAGCCTCATTGCGCTGGGAACCGGCGTCGCGTGGATGTACAGCGTTGTCGGCACCGTGGCGCCTGCGCTGTTCCCGGCGGAACTGCGCATCATGGATGGCGCGGTCCCCATCTACTTCGAGGCCGCGTCAGTCATCACCGTCCTGGTCCTCCTCGGGCAGGTGCTGGAACTGCGGGCGCGTGAGAAGACATCTGGAGCGATACGTGCATTGCTCGACCTCGCGCCGAAAACGGCGGTACGAGTGAAGAGCGACGGGTCCGATGAAACGGTCGAAATCGACACCATCGCCGTGGGCGAGCACCTGCGGGTTCGACCGGGCGAAAAGGTGCCCGTGGACGGCGAAGTGGTAGAGGGCAAGGGAACGGTCGACGAGTCGATGGTCACCGGCGAACCGATTCCGGTGGCCAAGGCGCCGGGCTCCAAGGTCACGGCGGGAACCCTGAACCAGACCGGCGGCTTCGTGATGCGAGCCGAAAAGGTGGGAGCAGACACCTTGCTTGCCCAGATCGTCCACATGGTCGCATCGGCCCAGCGCAGCCGTGCGCCGATTCAGCGCATGGCAGATCAGGTTGCCGGCTGGTTCGTACCGGTAGTGATCATGGTCGCGGTCCTGACATTCCTCGCCTGGCTCATCTGGGGCCCCAGCCCGGCCTTGTCGTATGCACTCATCTCGGCCGTCGCCGTCCTCATCATCGCGTGCCCCTGTGCGCTCGGCCTGGCCACGCCCATGTCCATCATGGTTGGGGTCGGCAAGGGGGCCCAGCACGGGGTCCTCATCCGCGACGCCGAGGCGCTGGAACGCATGGAAAAGGTGGACACGCTGGTGGTCGACAAGACAGGCACATTGACCGAAGGCCGGCCGAAGGTGGTGCACGTCGAGCCGGCGCCGGGCTTCGATGCCGCTACCGTGCTTCAGAAGCTTGCCAGTGTGGAAAGAGCGAGCGAACACCCGCTTGCAGCGGCCATCGTCGCGGAGGCCCAGGAGCGCCGATTGCCGTTGTCGCCGGTCACTGATTTCGACTCCCCCGTTGGCAAGGGCGTGGTGGGGACCGTGGACGGCGCACGTGTGATCTCGGGAAGCGCGAAGTTCCTGGCCGAACAAGGCATCGAGCCCGGTGGCTTGAATACGGTCGCCGAAGGCGTGCGGGCCAAGGCCGCGACCGTCATCTTCGTGGGCATCGATGGGCGCATCGCCGGCTTTGTCGGCATCGCGGACCCGATCAAGGACAGCACGCCTCAGGCCATCTCCGCATTGCGGCAGGAAGGCATCCGAGTCGTCATGCTTACCGGCGACGGGCGTACCACTGCACAGGCCGTTGGGCGTGAGCTCGGCATCGACGAAGTGATCGCCGAGGTCCTGCCACAGGACAAGTCGTCGGTGGTCGAGAGACTGAAGGCCGAGGGCCGCGTCGTGGCGATGGCGGGCGATGGCGTCAACGATGCTCCCGCCCTGGCTGCTGCAGACGTCGGCATCGCCATGGGAACCGGCACCGACGTGGCGATGGAGAGCTCGGGCGTGACGCTGCTGCACGGCGATCTGATGGGCATCGCACGTGCTCGTTGGCTCTCCCAGGCTACGATGAAGAACATCCGAATGAATCTGTTCTTCGCCTTCGTTTACAACGCGGCCGGTATACCTCTGGCGGCCGGCGTGCTCTACCCATTTTTTGGCATCCTTTTGTCGCCTGTGATTGCAGCGGCTGCGATGGCGCTGTCTTCGGTCAGCGTCATCGCAAACTCGCTGCGCCTGCGCACAAGCCGGGTGATTGACTGAACTGCTGGCGCCAGCGAGCACAAGCACATTTGAAAGGACTCACATGAAAAGACGTTCACTCCTCCTCGCGATCACAGCGGCTCCCATCCTGCAGCCAAGCCAGTCTTTCGCAGCTGATGCGATCCATGTCTACAAGAACCCGGATTGCGGCTGCTGCAACGCCTGGATCAACCACCTAAAGGCGGCCGGTTTTGCTGTGCAAGTCACCGATACTGCAGACACCTCTAGCGTGCGAAAGCGCTTCGGAATGCCGGAGCGCCTTGCAGGTTGCCACACGGCAACGCTGGATGGATACGTCGTGGAAGGTCACGTTCCCGCGGCTGACATCAAGCGCCTGCTGGCCATGAAGCCGCAGGCGATCGGCATCGCTGTACCAGGAATGCCGGTGGGGTCCCCTGGGATGGAACTCGGCGACCGGCGTGAGCCTTACCAAGTACTTCTTGTCGATCGCAATGGACGGGAGAGAGTCTTCGCCAGCTATCCCAGGTAGGCGCCTCGTCAGCCCGCGTCAGGAGAGACGGGATCCCACAAGGCGCGCAATTCGAGGGTCGCGCCCGGTCGACCGATTCCATGTTGACGACGCGACGCGGCGCTCGTCGCCCATGCAAAAGGGTTCTTTCAGGCTAAACCACTTCTGCTGCGCCCACGGGCCCGGGTGCGGGGAAGCCAATTGTTACCGCGTGATCGCCTCATGACGTTCGAACTTGTGTGACTCAACTAGAGGCGCGAGAAAGCGCTCGACCTCCTCATCGGAAATCGGGGTCACGCCCAGGCCGAATACCTGGTTAAGGCGCTGAACCAACGACTGCGCCCATAGCGTATTCCACGCAAGGCCGGGGTGAAGATCCTTCAGCAGAGCGTTGCGCGGATCGTCGCCGGCGGAATAGGTCACCCGCAGAGTCGTTCCAATCTCGACGGCGCTGAACGCTGGCTTGCCATCGTTCGTGCGTGAACCCCAAAGCCGCTCAAACCATTCGAAGTCATCAAAGTAGGCGATCCGAGGGGCGCCGCTCGCCAGATTGCGCAGCGCGTCGTTGAAGTTCGCCACGGCTGCGCGTAGGTTGCGCGTCTGGGCCTCGGTTTGATAGCTCTCCAGGTTGGAAGGGTCATCGGCCTCGTTCCCGACGCCGACCACGAGGATTCGGGTTGACGGATGGGACGCGCGAATTAGTGCCATGGCCGCAGCAATCTCGCCTTTGCAGTACGCGATGGTCTCATGAAGCCTCGCGGCGTTTGGATCATGTGCTTGCAGATCGAGCAGGCCGCTCCAGTCGTTGTGGCCGATCCGGATCACCACAACCCCGCGTTGCCAGTGTTCTGGCCTTTGGTTCATCAACGCGACCAGCCTCGGTGCCTGCCGGAATCGGCCTCGCATGAGATTCCGGCAGGCGGCGCCCGAGTTCGCGAAGTTGTAGAGATAGTCCTGCTTGGGCGGTGAGCGTCCGCCGGCCAGCCCAAGCCACTCGCGTCCGCGCGCGATTGGTCCGGGCCACCCCCATTGGACCCATGGCCCCAGATCGAACTCCTCCCCCCGCAGGCGCGCCAAAACTTCGGTCCACTGAAAGGTTCGCGAACGAAATGCGCCGCCCCGCTCGCCGTTTTGCATTGGAAACCAGACGGGGTCATGATACGACTGGCTATTGGAATCGCCCAGCACGGCAAGCGGAATGGCCGCGGCATGCGCATTGGACTCTGCGCCCTTGGAAGGCAGGCCATCGGGCCACACTCTCAGCATGAAGACCGCCAAGATGATGACGACAACTGCCACGGTGCAGGCCGCGAATCCGATGTGCCAATAAAAATTAAACCGGTGAGTGTCTGGCTGATCGAGCATTTCACCATCAGGCCTGCGAAGTCCTCGAGATCACGGACGGCGCCGCCTTCGCAGAGGTCCATCGTTCCCATTTCCAATGCTTTAACCCGCCCGATTTGCATTGCGGGCCACCCACTCTCGAGTGGGCACAAACCGCCGCCGCGCTGTCGATTTTTTCGCGTGGAACCATGAGGGAACTCCAAGAGTGGTTGAGGGGGGCGAACCAAGATCCCATCCTCTTGCGCAGCAGATTGATACGAGGGCACATTCCATCACTTTAGGGAGCCGCCGACAAGCATTCGCGAGACGCTAATCCTGCGAAACGCTATTGGGGTGGTCTTGCAGCCTGGCGACCGATTCCACATCCACTACGCCGAGGAAGACCTCGGGGTTTGTGGGCGTTTCGACGCGTATGCGATGGCGAGCGGAAGCATCCTGAAACTGCCGCTCCGGTAGGCCCCAACGCCGAAGCCCCGATTCAAATCGGATGGCATCTGCGTCCAATAGGTCTGCTCAGCCGCAGCAAGGGCTTTGCGCCTGAACTGGCGGACACGGCACCGATCCGAACGAGCAGAACACGCAGCAGTCACCAGGTTTGGGGCGCAGCATCACCTTGCAGCCTTCGCATTTATAGAAGAATAAGCAGGCGTCAGCTGGCATCGTCTCGACCTTGGCGTGGCCGCAGTGAGGGCAGGTCACCAGCGAGTTGAACAGCGCGGCGTTGATCGTGGGTTGCGAAGCGATCCTGGACTCAGGCATCAGATGGCCAGCTCCGGTATCCAGAAGAACTGGGCGTTGAGCATGTACAGGCCCATGAGGACGAGTGCGATACCGCCAACAATGTCGAACGCGCGCTGGTAACCGGCAAGCGGCTGCAGCTTCTCAAGCCAGCCCATGGCGCCCGCGCCTAGTGCGATCGGCACAGCGCGCCCGAGCGCGAAGGCGAGCAGCAGCAACGCACCCCAGGCCGGCGAACCGATGCCGGCTACGACGCCGAGGAGCACGATCAGCGCCGGCGTGCATGCCGGGCAGATTGCGATGGCAAAGGGAACACCCAATGCGAAGGCGCCCCAGGAGCCCGTGACGCGCTTGGCGTGCAACGAGAGGCCCTTGAACGGCATGCGAATCCAACCAGGCCACAGAAGGCCCATCAAAATGAGCCACGGCCCGAGCACCAGTCCCCAGTAGCGCCCGAGCAAGGATTGCACCCCCTTGCCGCCGGAGCCGGCTACCGCACCAAGCAGTACGTGCGTGAGCACCATGCCGGCGATGAACATGCCGCCAAAGACCAATGCCTGGCGCGGCGCGCGTGCCTTGGTCACGTAGGCCAGGGAGACGGGGATTGCGGCCAGTGCGACCGGGTTGAAGCTGAAGAAGAAGCCGGTCAGGAAACTGACCACAAGCGCCGCCACGCCGGCGTGCTGCACGGCCTGCTGGAATGCGTCGTTGTCCATAATCAACCCACGCGCCGGCGACGCTCGTGAATCGCCGCGGCGAGTGCCTCAGGCGTGGGTAGGGATGCGAACACCAGTACGCCATCGATAGCAACGGCAGGCGGCCGGAGCACCCCCAGCTCGATGGCATAGTCGAGGGCCGCGACGATTTCGAGTTCTTTCCACTCCAAAGCCGGGTCGGCCCGCCAGGCCGCAGCGCGCAGATCGTCCAGTTCGCGACTGCATTTCGCGCACCCAGAAGCGCAAAGCACTTCGATCTTCATCGCGTGGGTCCTTGGTCGCTTCCGGAAAGGGCAGCGAGAATTGAGCAATCCTCGGCCGGCCGGGTGTCGTTGCTGCAGTCGGAGATGAGTTGGTCCAGCCCTTTGGACATCTCTTTCATGGCTTTGATGCGTGCCTCCAGCTCGAGCTTCTTCTCGATCACTTTGCCGCGCACGTCGCTGCAACACGTCGAGGCCTTGTCGCGCAACTGCAGCAGCGCCTGAATTTCCGATAACGTAAAGCCGCAGTTCTGCGCCTGCTTGATGAAGCGCAGTCGCTGCACCGCCTCCAGCCCGTACAGTCGGTAGCCGCTTTCGGACTTGCTCGGCACCTGCATCAGACCTTCGCGCTCGTAAAAGCGAACGGCATTGGCTGAGACCTCCGCCAGCGCGGCAAGTTTGCCCACGGTCAGCCGTTCGGGCGCGGAGGGAGGAGCGGCAGCCATACTGAAGAATAAACCTTCGCCCTAAGACGAAGGTCAAGCGACCCCTCACTTGACCATACCATAGGACGAAGGTTTACGCTGCTGGCAGCGGCAAGAAGCCGCGATGGGAGATGCAGTGATAGAGCAACTTGACGTCGGCAGTACCACCCTGGAACAGGGGCTGCTACGGCTTTACAAGCAGGCAGTGGCTGAACGACGCATGGATGTTGCCGAGCAGTTGCTGTGCGCGCTGGAGCAACTCGCGAAGTCCGATCCCGCCGGCAAGCACGCAGTAGAGGAAGCGTACCTTTGGATCTGCTGCGGTCATCGCCATGTCGATGCCTGAGTGACACTCTCGATTTCTTCAGGGACTTGCCGCTGTTCGATCGTGCGCGTTTTGCACCTCGACTGGCGTGCCGCAGCGCAAGATGTTCGTGCGGATGACATCGCCCGGGTTCACACTTGAACCCTCTTCCAACAAGACGACATGGCTGTGTCGACGGCTTGCCGTTCGGTCGATGACAACAGCGAAGCGACGTTGCTCAAGCTGTTCGGCAGAGGCCACTTTCCGACAATCTGTCATGGCTGCGCGGCGGAGTTGAGCGGCCGGACCTACTTCAAGCACCACGGCAGTTCGCCAACCACGCTGAAACGCATCGACCTCTTCGAGAAAGGTCGAGCAGCCGAGGACGCTGGCGGCGAGCACCAGACCCACCCCCAAGGGCAAGCGCCCGATGGAATGTGGCCATTTGGGTCTATTCGACATCGACAGATGCCGGCAACTCACGCTGCCACCGAGCGGCGTGCCGAATATCGGAAGAGCAGCCATCAGCATACTTCTGGGCATGCGCGGTCCCGTTTGCTCACGTGACATCCGTCTGCGGGCGCAGCAGGCACGTCTTTGCCTGACCGAGCTCAACGCTACTTCTCGCCGGAAGGAAT
The DNA here is from genome assembly GCF_901827175.1 of Variovorax sp. RA8. Classification (NCBI taxonomy): domain Bacteria; kingdom Pseudomonadati; phylum Pseudomonadota; class Betaproteobacteria; order Burkholderiales; family Comamonadaceae; genus Variovorax; species Variovorax sp. RA8. The sequence goes on from NZ_LR594664.1 coordinate 122,292, forward strand.
TTCGTTCTTCCGCATGGCTTCGAGAGTCTCTTGACGAACCTGCTCGCGTGTCTTGCCTGGGCCGGCCTTGGCAACAGGCCACGGAGCGCCGTATCGACTCGCCCAGGTCCAATGACGCTGCTTGCTTGCAGTCTCGAGTTCAGTCACAACTTGGGCCCTGGGCATTTCCTTGCCGGCGTCATGATCGCGGTGGTACACCACCCCGGCTTCATTTGGCGCAAAGTGAGAGGGGGCGTCAGCGGAGGCTGCGAAAGGTACTGCAGCTGAGACACCAAAGACGATTGTGAATGCCAGCGATGGTTTGGTTAGCATGATGTGGCTCCCATAGTGTTTGCCGTGATCACCTTGATCGGGCGATGTCGATCCAGTCGACATGCAACTCACTCTACGGGTCCAAGCTTTGCACCCAGCCGACACGCGCATTACAAATGCGTTATCCCGTTCGATTGCCAACTCCGCAAGCAAAAGAGAAGGCACGCAGCGGGCAGATGCCCGCTGCGTGCATGTGTCGCTTTGCGCGGTGGCGCGCGCTGCATCCGCAGCCTCTCGCGATATCAGCGGCTGGCCGTCCTTGCCGAGGCGCGGTTGCTTTCGATGCTTTGCACCAATGCTGTGTACTCTGGACCAGAACGCAGCCGCGCGTATTCGGCAGCAGCTTGCCTGTAAGCCGGGCGCGACAGGTCGGAGCCAGCTTCGCCGTTCTGCGCCGCCGCCAGACCCGATCGCATCCAGATCAGCGTGTCGGCCATCACGGCGCCCCGGCTGTTTGCTGAGACCATGGCAACAGCGCGCGGATCGCCTTCGGGATAGCCCTGCGTGGGAGCAGCCTGAGCCCAGCGTTGCGCGTCGGCAGAGACTTCCGCGCGGTTCAACGACGAAACGATCGGAGCGGGCCGGGGATCCCCCTCAGCATAGTTTCCGGCAAGCGCGGGGGCGCCGTATGCGGTCAGAAGGGCGGCAAGGGCGAGGGAAGTCTTGAAAGCGTGCTTCATTTGAATCTCCAGAGAAATAGTGCTCAACGCTCGGTGAGTCGACGTCCGCTTGCGCGGCTTGTCGGCTACCGGAAAAAAAAGAATGACCTGTGACGCTCAGCTGCCTGGGCGCGTCTCAATCGGCAGCTCCAAGGGGAGCTGCGGCGCGATGAGACGGCGGTTTGAGCGGCCTCATCACGGCGAGTGGCCTGCTTACTGCGGCGTCCCGCCCGGCACGGGGTGCTGATGAGGACGTGCCTCGCGCGCTTGCTGGCGATCTTGGCCCCTCATTTCGGACTTGGTGGTCTTCTTCACGCCAGAGCCTTCGCCCTCGGCAGTGCTGCCGTCCCGGATCTGCCTGACGCCTGCCGGCTTCGCGCTTTTCTTGGCTTCAGCCGCGGCTTGTGATTTGGTGTTCGTCTGCGGTGCAGCTTCCTGCGTGTGGCTCTGCGCGTAAGCGCCGCCGAAGAACATGGTGGCCGCAATGGCAAGGAGAGTCTTTTTCATTTCAGTTCCTTCTAAGTTGGGCATGACGCAGACGCACCGTCTGTGGTGCCGGTTTCGCTGCATCATGGCCAAACTGTAGAAAGTAGGGCGCGACGAGAGGCTTACCCGTACATGACAACTTTGTTATCTAATGCCGTCACGAAGCACGATCGCAGGACATGGACGCGCCGCAACGATGGAGCAAGCCCAGCGCCTCGTATCATTCGTTCCTAGCGGGGTACCCAGCGCGGTACCCTTTAGGCTGCCGGGTAGCCTGCCTCGGCCAGCGCGGTGGCAACGCTGGCGCGGTCCTCGGCGCTCTCGACGCGCACTTTCTTGGTGGGCAGATTCACTTCGATCTTGGCTTGCGGGTCCAAGCCTTTGACCGCTTGGGTGACGCGGCTCGCGCAATGGCCGCAGGTCATTGATTGGATTTCGAACTCATGCATCAGTAGCTCCTTCGGTGGATGGGAAGATGGCAAGTCTCTGGTTTCCCACCATGGGAAGGTCAACCCGCGATGCGAGATTAACCTTGAGAAACTCGGGATTTGCCGAGGGCGGCTTGACCTTCCCATGATGGGAAAGATGACATTCCTGAACTTCGGATACTTGGATACACAGGAGATGTCGATGAATAGCAGTTTCACAATGCCGTTACCCGCCCACGGCTTGCAGGAGTGGTCCCTGCCCATTGAGGGGATGACGTGTGCCTCCTGCGTTGCACGGGTAGAGAAGTCCCTTGCCGGCGTGCCGGGTGTCATCGACGCCACCGTTAACTTGGCGACAGAGGCGGCCAAAATTCGCGCCGACAGCTCTGTCGACCTGGGCGCGCTGAGAGGCGCGGTCGAGAAGGCGGGCTACGGCGTCGGTGAGCAGACGCTCGGCTTGCAGATCGAAGGCATGACCTGCGCGTCATGTGTCGCGCGCGTCGAGAAGGCGCTGGCCAAGGTTCCCGGCGTGGCTTCCGCCACGGTGAACCTCGCCACGGAAAAGGCCGAGGTCAAACTCGCAAGCCGAGATGTTGACGTGTCGGCATTGATCGCGGCGGTTCATGAGGCCGGCTATGGCGCGCGCCAAGCAGACGATGCCGGCGCTGTGTCCGACAAGCCAGCACGCCGTTTGCCCGATTGGTGGCCCGTCGCCGTGGCTGCGCTGTTGTCGGCACCGCTGCTGCTTCCGATGTTCGGATTGCTCTTTGATAGGGAATGGATGCTCGATGGGTGGCTGCAGCTCGCGTTGGCAACCCCGGTTCAGTTTTGGCTAGGCGCACGCTTCTACCGCGCCGGGTGGAAGGCGTTGAAGGCCGGCGCTGGCAACATGGATTTGCTGGTGGCCCTGGGCACCAGCGCCGGCTACGGACTGAGCGTCTACCTGCTCTACGCGCATGCGGGCCATGGCATGCCGCCGCACCTGTACTTCGAAGCGTCGGCGGTGGTGATCACGCTGGTGCTGCTGGGCAAGTGGCTGGAGGTTCGGGCCAAGCGTCAGACCACCGAGGCCATTCGATCCTTGAATGCGCTGCGCCCCGAGCGGGCGCGCATACGCCGCGACGACATGGAGCAGGACGTGCCCGTGGAGCAGGTCCGAGTCGGTGATCTGGTGGTCGTTCGTCCCGGCGAACGTGTACCGGTGGATGGCGTCATCGTCGAAGGCTCCAGCGACATCGACGAATCGCTGATCACCGGCGAGAGCCTGCCTGTTGCCAAGCATGTGGAGGATGCCGTGACAGGCGGCTCGGTCAATGGTCAGGGGCTACTCATCGCGAGCACTACCGCCGTGGGTGCCGAATCGACGCTCGCGCGTATCGTGCGGCTGGTGGAATCGGCTCAGGCCAAGAAGGCGCCGATCCAGCGCCTGGTCGACCGGGTCAGCAGCGTCTTCGTGCCGGTCGTCATCGGCATCGCGCTCGTGACCGTGCTCGGCTGGGGCCTCGGCACAGGAGACTGGGAGGCCGCGATCCTCAACGCGGTGGCCGTGCTGGTGATCGCCTGCCCCTGCGCGCTCGGCCTCGCAACGCCGACCGCAATCATGGCCGGCACCGGCGTGGCCGCGCGGCACGGGGTGCTGATCAAGGACGCCGAGGCACTCGAAGTGGCGCACGGCGTGAAGATCGTTGCCTTCGACAAGACGGGCACGTTGACCGAAGGCCGGCCCGAGCTGGTGGCCTCCGAGGCAACCGACGGCGATGCGGCCGCCTTGCTGCGGGCGAGTGCGGCCATCCAGGCGGGCAGTGAGCATCCGCTCGCCCGGGCCGTTCTCGCAGCAGCTGCAAACGCAGGTCTGGCCCCCGTGCCACGCGCAAGCGAGGTACGTGCAGTGGCCGGGCGCGGCATGGCCGCCACCGTCGAGGGCCGGGCGCTGCGCCTCGGCAGCACGCGTTTCATGCGCGAGCTCTCGGTGCCGCTGGGCAAGCTCGACGCACGAGCATCGCAGCTGCAGGCCGAGGGCCGCACGGTGTCCTGGCTGGCCGACATCGGTGATGGTCCGAAGCTGATCGGTCTCCTCGCCTTCGGTGATGCACCTAAGCAAAGCGCCGCAGCGGCCATCGCGCAACTGCACGCGCAAGGCATCCGAACGGCGCTCGTCACCGGCGACAACCGCGGCAGCGCCGAGGCGGTGGCGAAGCTGCTGAAGATCGACACCGTGCGCGCCGAGGTGCTGCCCGAAGACAAGGCCTCCATCGTCGCGCAGCTGAAGGCAAGCGGTGAACGCGTCGCCATGGTGGGCGACGGCATCAACGATGCGCCGGCGCTGGCCGCGGCGGATGTCGGCATCGCGATGTCCACCGGCACCGACGTCGCGATGCATGCGGCCGGCATTACGCTGATGCGCGGCGACCCGGCCCTGGTGAGCGACGCGATCGACATCTCGCGCCGCACCTACGCCAAGATCCGGCAGAACCTGTTCTGGGCCTTCGTCTACAACGTGGTCGGCATTCCGCTCGCGGCCTTCGGCCTCTTGAGCCCGGTGGTTGCCGGCGCCGCCATGGCGTTCAGCAGCGTGAGTGTGGTAGGCAATGCCCTGCTCCTGCGGCGCTGGAAAGGAGTTGCGTGATGTGCGCTGGTTTTAAGGGACCGTTCAACATCGGTGAGGCCGCGGCGCGCTCCGGCGTCAACGCCAAGATGATCCGCCACTACGAGTCGCTCGGCCTGCTGCCGAAGGTAGCGAGGTCCGACTCGGGCTATCGGCAATACGTCGAGAGCGACGTGCACACGTTGCGTTTCATACGACGGGGGCGCGCCCTGGGTTTCAGCATGGCCGAGATCGCCGAGCTGCTCAAGCTGTGGCAGAACAAGCGTCGGGCAAGCTCGTCCGTCAAGCGCATTGCGCTCGCGCATGCCGAGGACCTCAGCCGTCGCATCGAGGAGATGGAAGCCATGAAGCGCACGCTGGAGCGCTTGGCGGATTGCTGCCAGGGCGACCATCGGCCGGACTGCCCCATCATCGACGAACTCGCCGAGCTCACCGGGCTCGCAGGCTGCCATCCAGGCTCTAAAGGCCAGCGCCTACAGACAGCGAGGGCTCTCCCGATGTCGAATTGACGTTCTCGCCCGAGGCCAGTTCCGGCCTCGGATCTCACCCTGCGGAGACCCGCATGTTTGCTCAGCCTGTGGACTATTTCCTGGCCGTCTGGTTCGTGCTCGCCGCACTGTCGACGGCTTACGTCGCGTGGGACCAGTTCCGCAACAATCCCGAACCGGTCGTGATGAAGTGGGGCTTCATCCTGGTGACCTTGTACATGGGACCTTTGGGCCTGTTGCTGTACGTGATGGCAGACAAGGAACCGGCGCCCGGCGAGCACGAGGAGTTCGTCAAGCCGCTGTGGAAGCAGGGCGTAGGTTCAACGATCCACTGCGTGGCTGGGGACGCGACCGGGATCATCCTGGCGGCGGTCATTACCGCTGTCCTTGGCCTGCCGATGTGGATCGACCTCATCGTCGAGTACGCGGCAGGTTTCGCCTTTGGCCTGTTCATCTTCCAGTCGCTCTTCATGAAAAGCATGATGGGCGGCACTTACTGGGAGAACGTCAGGAAGTCGTTCATGCCGGAGTTCATCAGCATGAACGCCATGATGGCCGGGATGGCGCCGGTCATGGCGCTTCTGATGATGGGCCGCGACATGCGCGCCATGGATCCGACCGAACTGCTGTTCTGGGGGGTGATGTCTCTGGGCGTGATCGCGGGCTTCGCGGTCGCGTATCCGGTAAACGTCTGGATGGTCGCTCGCCAGATGAAGCACGGGCTTATGACAGAGCGTAAGCCGAAGGAACGCTCCGATTCGGCGACCGCTTTGTCCTCCCACGGTCAGCCACATGATGCCGAGCAGATACCAGCCCACGCGGGCCAGCTGGTTCACGCGAGCCACAGCGGCCTTCAGCACGCAACCAGCGAGAGCAAGTCGCCGGACCGTCGGGCGCACGACAAGCATCAAGCTCATGGCGGCCACAGCATGCGTCCGAACGTCACCCGCCCCCAACTTGCGGCCGTGACCATGACAACCACGCTCATGCTGCTGGGCGGCATGACGATACCTGCCCTGTTCGTGAACATGCGGTTGTCGGCGAGGGACGTGGGCGGCGCCATCATGCCGCCGTCGATGATCATGGGATGGGACACGCCGGGACAAGCGATGCGAGACATGGCCGCGATTCATCCGCGCGAAGTCACGAGAAAGGCGAAGGCGGACGCGCGCGGCGACGCGGAGCTTGTGCCCGAGCTCGTCGACGGTGTGAAGGTGTTCAACCTGGAGACCCGCGTCATCCGATGGAACATCCTGCCGGACGAGACGGTGGAGGGCTATGCCTTCAATGACACGATCCCGGGCCCGCGCATCCGCCTCACCGAAGGCGACCGGGTGCGCATCAAGGTCACAAACCGGCTGCCGGAAAGCACGACTGTTCACTGGCACGGGCTGATTCTTCCCAACGAAATGGACGGGCCCGCCAAGATCACGCAGAAGCCGATCCCGCCCGGCGGCAGCTACACTTACGAGTTCACGACCGAGCAGGCGGGCACTTTTTTCTATCACACGCACGATCATGTGGACCGCCAGCAGGCCTTTGGCCTCTACGGCGCATTGATCATCGATCCAAAGAACACACAGGAAGCGCCGAAGGCCGACCACGAGTACGTTCTCCAACTGCAGGAGTGGCTCAAGCGCGAAGGCCTGACCTACCCGGCGATGCTGATGGAGGGCGCGCTGCCGAACTTCTTCACGATCAACGGCAAGGCCTATCCTGCGACCGACACGGTGAAGATGAAGGTGGGTGAAACCATCAAGCTGCGCTTCATCGGCAGCAACAACAACTTCGTGCATCCGATGCACGTGCACGGCGGTCCGTTCACCGTGGTCGCGAGGGATGGCTATGTCCTGTCCGAGGCTGCGCGCTTCGATGCCGACACGGTCAACGTGGGCCCGGGGCAGCGCTATGACGTGATCTGGAAGGCGCGCCGGCCGGGAAAGTGGCTGGTGCACTGCCACATACCGCACCACACGACGAACAATAATGTCGAACATCAGGGCGGCGGCGGCCTGACGATGATCTTGGAGGTGGAAGCTTGAGCGAGCTCGGCCTCGCGGCACCCTCCGTTGGGCCCCACCGCGGCTTCAAACTGGCACGATGAAAATTCTTCTAGTCGAGGACGAGACACGGGCGGCGGACTACCTGCGCCAGGGCTTGGTCGAAAGCGGCTACACCGTGGAACTGGCGTTTAACGGCACAGACGGCCTGCATGCGGCGCTCACTGGGGATCACGACCTGGTCGTGCTGGACATCATGCTGCCGGGCATCGACGGCTACGCCGTTCTCTCGGCGCTTCGTACTGCCAAGCAGACGCCGGTCCTCATGCTCACGGCACGCGGACAGACTGGCGACAAGGTGCGTGGATTCGATCTCGGAGCTGACGACTATCTGGTCAAGCCGTTCGAATTCCCGGAACTGCTGGCGCGCGTACGCGTGCTCCTGCGGCGCGGCCAGCCCGCCCCCCAGGAAACCATGCTTCGCCTGGGCGACCTGGAAGTCGACCCGGTGCGGCATCGCGCCACCCGCCATGGTCAGCGCATCGACCTGTCAGCCAAGGAGTTCGCGCTGCTCACGTTGCTCGTCCAGCGCACGGGCGAGGTGCTGTCGCGAACCCAGATCTCATCATTGGTGTGGGACATTCATTTCGACTCGGACACGAACGTGGTCGAAGTGGCGATACGACGTCTGCGCGCCAAGATCGACGATCCATTCGATGTCAAGTTGATCCACACTGTTCGCGGCGTGGGTTACGTGCTCGAGCGGCGGGACGCGCCGTCGTGAGGATGACCTTCCGTAGATGGCTGGTGGGCGCATCCCTGGCGGCGCGGCTGGCGGTGGCGAGTTCCCTGTTCGGACTGATCATTGCGGGCGGCGCCATTTTTTTGGGCTATTGGACGCTGTCCGACCAGCTTGACAAGCGCACGGCCGCGGAGCTCGACGGCAAGGTGCTCCTGCTTGCGCACCTGCTTTCGGAGATGCCAGCACCCCCTGCGATCTCCGAGCAGCTGCATCGTTTCAACGACCTGCTGGTGGGCCACGAAGACCTTCATCTCGCCATCGTGGACATGGGCACGAATCGGGTCATCTGGTCGTCCTCCGCCGTCGCACAAAGGGCCGTTGAGCACCTCAGAATTCAAGGAACGGAGGACGCTTCGACGGAATGGAGTGCGACCCCGGCGCAGCGCTACAGCACCGCTGTGGGTGTTCGGCCCGTCGCCTCTGGACAGCCGGTTCGCTTCTATCTCTCGATCGATCGACGAGCGGATTCGGCCTTGCTTCGGGCGTTTGTCGGGGCGACCTTGCTCGGTGTGCCCTTCCTGCTTGTGCTGGTGTCGGCCGGTGTGTGGTTGATCGTGCGCACCGGGCTGCTGCCAATGACACGTTTCGGCCGCCTGGCCGCGTCCGTCAACACGTCGTCCCTTGCGCAGCGTCTGTCATTGGACGGGCTGCCGGCGGAACTCAGCGCGCTCGCGCGTGAGTTCAACGCCATGCTGGAGCGAATGGACGAGGGCGTGCGCCGGCTCAAGGAGTTTTCGGGTGACCTGGCCCATGAGATGCGCACGCCGGTCGCCACGCTGATGGGACGCTCGCAGGTCGCGTTGTCGCATCAGCGAACGAATGAGGAACTGCGCGAAGTACTGGCGGGCAATATTGACGAGCTTCAGCGGCTTAGTCGGCTCATCTCGGACATGCTGTTCATTGCCCGCGCTGACCAGGCTGATATTGCCATGGAGAGGGAGCCCGTATCGCTGCATGAGGCCGCGCTGCACGTTGTCGACTATCTGAGCCTATTGGCGGAGGAGCGAAACGTCACGGTAGGCGTCTACGGCCAAGCGGAGGTTAGGGGCGACCGCATGCTCTTGCAGCGTGCTGTGACCAACCTTCTTTCCAACGCCATTCGACATGCATCGCCCGCCAGCGAAGTGCGCGTCGAGATTTCTCGGCGCGACGACTTCGCACTGCTCGCGGTGGTCAACCAAGGCAGCGGGATTGCGCCAGAACATCTTGAGCGAATCTTTGAACGGTTCTATCGAATCGACTCGGCGCGCGCACGTCACGATGGCGGCACCGGCCTCGGGCTGGCGATCGTACGCACGATCATGTCGGCCCACCACGGACGTGTGGACGCCCGAAGCACTTGTGGCGAGACAACCGTGACGCTTCACATTCCGGTCGATTTGCATGGGGCAGCTTGCGTCGTACAGCCGACGCCAAAGCGTCCGCTAGCGTAGCTGCGCCCGCGATCATCGAAGCCATCCAAGCACCGAAGCCCAGCCGCTTTCCCAAACCGCGCAACCATCGTGAACTTCGGGGGGGGGTAGCATCGATCTCTCCTTCGGCAGACACATCGTTTGTGTGCAGCGGCCGACTCTGCCCAAACCTTCTCGACGCCGCTTGCGGCCGTTGGACGACGGCCACATCGTCGCTTCGCGGCGGCTCCGCGTACCGGCGCGGTCGCGCGCGAAGATTACCCTTTTGTAATCCAAGCGTCGGGCAATTGTCGGACGGGGTTCCTTAGAGTGCCCATGCATGCTGACCGACAGATTGGCATCGCCGGTTCGGTTGTTGTGATGTGACCAAGGCCGCCGGTAGTAAGCGCGACGGTCCCGTTCCGCCAGAACGTCGGTTGTGGATCGGTCCACGAGTCCAAACTTAGAGGAAATGAAGATGTTGAACATTCGTATTGCACTTACCGCCTTTGCTGCTGTCTTGGCTCTCGCAGGTGCGGCCAGTGCCCAGACTTCTCAGACCAACATGTCCGGCATGTCGGGGATGGCATCGGCCGCAAGCGGCACGGATTCGGCTAACAATGCTGAGTTCACCGAGGGTGAGATCCGCAAGGTGGACAAGGACATGAAGAAGCTCACGATCAAGCACGGTCCGCTCAAGAACCTGGACATGCCCGGCATGACAATGGTGTTTGCGGTCCAGGACGAGGCTGTACTCGACAAGCTGCAAACTGGCGAAAAGGTCCGCTTCCAGGCGGAAAAGATCGACGGGAAGATCGCGGTGACCAAGATCGAAGCTGCGCACTAGGCCAACCTGATAGCCTATTGGCACCCGCGCCATTCGCTCCCATCGTTCCCTGGTCAGACGGCACGCCCGTCCTGAAGCTTGACGACGAAACGTCTGTCACGCCAGGCGAGATTGGCTTTCCCAGTCAATTGCAGTGTGGGACGCCCACGCGCGTCCTGACGCAGGAATCGGCTCCACAAACGATCACGTGCGTTCGCCTCGACGTTGCGTGCAGCCGCCATCGCAACCACGCTTTTGGTCCTACCCGGAACACTCTATGAAACTGTTTGCGTCCACTCTGCTTGTCATCCTCGGTGGACTCGCTCCCGGCCTCTCGATCGCGGACGACTCCCCTGCGCCGGCTGTCATCGAGCCGGCATCATCCAAGCCTTCGAAGCCCGACATAGTGAAAGGCGAGATCGTTTTCAATGGCAAAGCGTGCGCCGCGTGCCACAACGCTGACGGCAACTCGGCCATACCTGCCAACCCCAAGCTGGCCCAGCAGCATCCCGAGTACTTGTTCAAGCAGCTTCAAGAGTTCAGATCCGGCAAACGAGGAAACGCGATCATGAGCGGCATGGCGGCGAACCTCTCTGAACAAGAGATGCGCGACGTTGCCTGGTTCTTGGCATCCCAGCGTGTCAAACCCGGCTTCTCGAAGGAGAGAGATCTGGTTGCCCTTGGCGAGAAGATCTATCGGGGCGGCATCGGCGAGCGCAGCGTGCCAGCCTGTGCGGGTTGCCACAGTCCCAATGGCGCGGGCATACCCATTCAGTACCCGCGTTTGGGCGGGCAGCACGCCGAGTATGTCGCTTCGCAGCTGACAGCGTTTCGCGATGGCGCGCGACTCAACAGCGCACCGATGACCGGCATTGCCACTCGGCTCACCGACCGTGAGATCCGGGCGGTGTCTGACTATATCGAGGGCCTGCATTAGACACTGTGGGTCGTTCGATAGGCGAAGGAAGGATCGTCTCCGATGTCTTGACTGTGCGCAATCACTGAGGATGCTGGCGACAACCGTGACGCTGCACATTCCGGTCCACTGGCGGTCCTTAGCGCCATGGCTGGCTGCTGGACGACAACCAGGCGATCAGGACTTTGAACCGGGTTTCAGGAATGTTGCGAGGGCCTTCTGATCTCCTGCCAGCTGGATGCGCATGAGCTGGAGCACACGCTGCGCAACACTGGACAATGGCTGACCTGGGGGAAGCACCAGCAGCCCGGCAAAGGAGATGTCCAACGACAGCGCTCGGATGACCAGACCGCGCTGCGCATACTCGAGTGCGGTGATCGGGTTGACGACCCCAATTCCCAGCCCGTGCATGGCCATCTCGCAAACGCTCGCGGCGTACGGGGTTTCGACAGCCACTCTCAGGCTCACGCCACAGTCCTCCAGCGCGCGCTCCAGGCGTCGTCGGGAAGCATCCTCGGGATTGAGCGCAAGGAACGGCTCTTCCGCGAGCTGGTGCGGCTGAACAGTTCTGGTACTGGCCAATCGGTGCTTCGCATGCATCACGACAACGCCGGGAAAGCGTGCGAATTCGGAGTGCTCCAAGCCAGTCGTGGGCATCTCGTCGGCCATGAGCCCGAAGTCCGCTTGCCCCGCCAACACGGCATCGTGCACTTCGCGCGAGCTGAGCACCTGCAACGAAATCTGAGGTCTTCCCTCGGTGTCCGGCCGCTCGGCCACAAGCCGCGACAAGGCCCGTGGAACGAAGGACAGGCCGAAGGCCGGGTAGACGGCCACACGCAGCGTGTTGACACCATAGCGCTTCAAGCTGCGCATGCGGTGCTCGATGCTGCTCAGGCCCACGTAAGCGCGCTCGACCTCGATCAGCAGCGCCCGTGCTTCGGCCGTTGGCTGCAAACGGCCGCGCAGGCGCCGAAATAATGCAAAACCTGCCGCCTCCTCGAGCCTGCGCAGCGATTGGCTGATCGCAGGCTGCGTGACGCCCATGAGCACCGCCGCCTTGCTGGCGGAGCCGACCGACATCACGGAACGGAACACCTCGATTTCTCGGAGCAACATATAAGCACAACTTATGAAGTAAGAAGTTAGCGGGTGATTCAGATTATCGTCGTAGACGTAGAGTTCGGTAACCCCAGCCACTCCAGGAGAAGCGACGTGAAATTTCGAATCGTCTTAGCAATGACCGCTCTGGCTCTCTACGTGCCCTGCTGGGCGCACGATCTTTCGGCCGACATCGCCAAGTTCAACAGCATCGCAGCGACCAAAAAGCTCGATAGCGAGCCGGCTATTGCTGCGAAGCTGGCCCTGGAGCGCGCTCAGGGTGAGATAGAGCAGTCGGACGTGAAGATGGTGTTGCGTATCCGCTCGATGACCAACACGGGCCTTCGCACGCTCGGCGAGCAACCGGCGTTCCTGACCAGCGAGTTCAAGCGCCTGGAAGCTGCACTGGCCAATCCGAAGACGAATGACGCTTCCAAGATTGCCGCAGCGAAGGAGATACTCGCACGGCTCTCCGTCGAAATGCGCGTGTACACCGACCTGGAGAACATGGCCGTCGAGCAGATGAAGCAGGCCTTGCAGCTCATCGAATCCGCGCCTGGCAAGTAAGTGCAGCAGCACTGTCGGCCGTGGCAAGAACCATGTCCTTGCCTGCAAGACAACCTTCTGAGCAGGGTGCAATCCTTGCATCTGTTGAACTGACCAACCTTCCATTGTGAACTCCCAAACTTCAACCAACGACGCATTTGCCAGTCTGGTCCCGCCGGTGTGGCGAGCCTCGACTGTTGTCTTCGATTCGCTCGACGATTTCGTGCATCGGCGCAGCCGCATGCCCGACGGCTTCAGCTATGGGACGACCGGTACACCCACGCAGCGCGCACTCGAGGTGCGCATCGCCGAGTTGGACGGCGCCGCACATTGCGTCGTTTTCCCTTCGGGGCAGGCGGCCATCTGCAGCACGCTGCTGGCGCTGCTCAAGAAGGGCGATCACCTTCTGATGACCGACGCCGCCTACGGCCTCGCCAAATCGTTCGCTCTCGAACGGCTGGAGGCGCTAGGCGTAGAGGTCGAGTTCTACGGCCCGCGCATCGGCGCGGACATCAAACGGCTGATCCGGCCCACAACGCGGCTCATCTGGCTGGAGTCACCGGGGACAGTGACCATGGAGCTGGAAGACGTGCCGGCCATCGCCGCTGTCGCACGTGCCCACGGCGTGGTGACGGCGATCGACAACACCTGGGCAAGCCCGCTCGGCTTTTCTGCGCTGGCGCACGGCGTGGACCTGTGCATCCACGCTTGCACCAAATACATGGGCGGCCATTCGGATGTGCTGATGGGCAGCATCGCCACCAACGACGAGCGCCTGTATCGATCGCTGCGGGGTCTCCAATCGCTGATGGGACTGGCCGTCAGCGCAGAGGACTGCTTCCTCGTGTCGCGCGGACTGGACACGATGCAGGTTCGGATGGAGCGCCAGGCAGCGAGCGCGCAAGTGATCGCCGACCGGCTCTCAAAGCATCCGTTGGTCCGCCAGATGCTCTTTCCTGCGCTGCCCGACGCACCGGATCATGCCCTGTGGTCCCGTGATTTCAAGCTGTCGGGATGCCTGATGTCGCTGCAGCTGGTGGACTCGCCTTATGAGGCCTACCGCGCGATGTTTCGAGAGCTGAAGCTGTTCTCGATCGGCGCGAGCTGGGGCGGCGTGCGCAGCATCGCCGCGTTCTACCCCGCGGAAGAGCTGGCCAAGCGCCGGTTCTGCGATGTGCGTGGCCCGGTCATCCGCCTGTCGGTCGGCCTGCAGGATCCGCAAGAGCTGCTCGACGAGCTGCTGGGCGCCCTGAACGCCTTCGAAGCCAGTTGCAATCTTTAGTCCAGAATACTTGGAGCCCGCGATGACTTTCAAACCGATGATCAAGCCCCTTATTGCCGCGGTCGGCTTCGCGCTGTGCGCCGGAGTGGCCGCGGAGCCGCTGGAGGGCACGCTCAAAAAAATCAAGGACACTGGAACCATCACCGTGGCGACTCGCGGTGCGTCCATTCCGTTCAACTACCTGGACGACAACAACAAGCAGACGGGCTTCGCCTGGGACATTTCGCAGCGCGTGGTCGAGCAGGTAAAGAAGGACTTGAAGCTCGCGAAGTTGGAGGTCAAGACCCTGGAGGTCACGCCGCAGACGCGCATTCCACTGGTGGCCAACCAGACCGTCGACCTGGAGTGCAGTTCCACCACCAACAACGCCGAGCGGCAGAACCAGGTTTCCTTCTCGACCACCTTTTTCGTGGTCGGAGCGCGCCTGCTCGTGCGCAAGAATTCGGGGATCAAGCACTGGTCCGACCTGGTCGGCAAGAACGTCGTCGTCAGCGCAGGAACGACCGCCGAGCGCATGCTGCGGCGCCTCAACGAGCAGAACAAGTGGGGCATCAACATCATCCTGGCGAAGGACATCAACGAGAACTTCCTGACGGTCGAAACCGGACGGGCGGTTGCGGCCACCCAGGACGACATCATTCTCTTCAGCAACATCGCTCGCGCCCGGAATCCGGCCGACTGGGAGGTGGTGGGTGTGCCCCAACAGAAAGAGGCCTACGGCTGCATGCTGCGAAAGGGCGACGTCGCCTTCAAAAAGCTGGTCGACAACGTGATCGTGGGGATGATGCGTTCCGGAGAGTTTGCGTCGCTGTACGAGAAATACTTCCTCAAGCCGATCGCCGTGAAGGGGAGCGTCACCGTCAACTTCCCGATGTCGACCGACATGCAGGAGCTCATCCGCAACCCGAACGACCAGCCGCTGTGATCGCCGGCCGTTGCGATCTCATGAACCGTCTCACACGATGCACTACGCCTGGGATTGGCTGATCTTCTTCAAACCCTCGGTCACCGGGGAGGGCTTCTACGGCCTGATGCTGCTACGTGGACTGTTGTGGACAGTGCTCCTGTCTTTGATGGCTTGGACGCTGGCGCTGGGCATAGGCCTGGTCGCCGGCGTGGCGAGGACGCTTCCCAACCGTGCAGCGCGCTACCTCTCCACGGTGTACATCCACTGTTTCCGCAACACCCCGCTGCTGGTCCAGCTGTTCCTCTGGTATTTCGTCGTGCCGGAACTGTTGCCCATCGAATGGGGCAATGCGGTCAAGCAGATGAATCCGACGACCAACCAGTTCCTCACGGTGTTGGTCGGACTGACGCTCTACACGGCCGCGAAGGCGGCCGAGCAGGTGCGTGCAGGCATCGAATCGGTGCCACACAGCCAGAAACAGGCGGCCATGGCGCTCGGGCTGGGGACCGCGGCGGCCTACCGGCATGTGATCCTGCCGCAGGCACTGCGCATCGTCATTCCGCCGCTGACCTCGGACTTTCTGAACGTGTTCAAGAACTCGGCCGTGGCGCTCACCATCGGGCTCATGGAGCTGACCGGGCAGACGCGCCAGCTTAGTGAGTTCAGCGCCCATCCGTTCGAGGCGTTCATCGCCGCGACGGTCATCTACATGGCGATTACCTACGGCGTGATCGTGCTGATGCGCCGTATCGAGATCCGGGTGCGCGTGCCGGGCCTATTGGGAGGCACCTGATGGGTTACGACTTCGACTGGGCGTCTTTGCAGCGCGCCTGGCCATACCTGATGCAGGGCCTGCAGATGACCGCCTTCCTGGTGGTGGTCGCCATGGCTGCGGGCATCGCTCTTGGAACCCTGCTGGCGATCACCCGCATCTTCGGGCCGCGTCCGATCGCGACCGCCGTTGCCGGCTATGTGAACCTGTTCCGCTCGATTCCGCTGATTCTCACGATCCTGTGGATCTACTTCCTGATGCCCGTGGTGCTCAGAACCGCCACCGGCGATCCAAACCTCACCGTTGGACCGATCTATGCGGCACTGGTGGCCTTCGTGCTCGCGGAGTCCGCCTACTACTGCGAGATCATCCGCGCCGGCATCGGCAGCGTTCGCGCGGGGCAGATGCAGGCGGCTCAGTCGCTTGGAATGACGCCCTGGCAGGCCATGCGCCACGTCATCCTGCCGCAGGCGTTTCGCAACATGACACCGTCGCTGATCAACCAGACCATCGCCCTGCTCAAGGACACATCGCTCGTCTACGTGATCAGTCTGAACGACTTTCTCGGGGCCGCGAGCAAAGTGGGGCAACGCGACGGGCGAGTGGTCGAGGTCTACATCCTCGTGGCCGTCGTCTACTTGGCGCTGTGCACGGCCGGTGCCTGGTGGGTCACGCGGCTGCAACGGCGCAAGACCGCGGCAGCGCTTTGAATGAATTCCATGATTGAAATCAAAGGTGTCTCGAAGTGGTACGGCAAATTTCCGGTGCTGACCGAATGCAGCACGAGCATCCGTGAGGGCGAGGTGGTCGTGGTTTGCGGCCCGTCCGGCTCCGGCAAATCGACGCTCATCAAGACTGTCAATGCGCTCGAGCCCATCCAGCGAGGCAGCATCACGGTCAACGGCATCCAGGTCGCCGATCCCGGCACCGACTTGCCGAGGCTGCGCGCCCGGGTCGGCATGGTGTTCCAGCACTTCGAGTTGTTTCCCCACTTGAATGTGACAGACAATCTCACGCTGGCGCAGGTTCAGGTACTTAAGCGATCGCGCTCCGAAGCGGTCGAGCGAGGGTTGCGGATGCTCGATCGGGTCGGACTTTCGGCCCACAAGGACAAGTTTCCGGGTCAGCTTTCGGGCGGACAGCAGCAGCGCGTCGCCATCGCACGGGCGCTGTCGATGGATCCGATCGTCATGCTGTTCGACGAGCCGACCTCGGCGCTCGACCCGGAGATGGTCGGCGAGGTACTCGAGGTCATGGTGCAGCTCGCCGGCGAAGGAATGACAATGATGGTCGTCACGCACGAGATGGGCTTTGCCAGGCAGGTGAGTGACCGGGTGATCTTCATGGACCAGGGAAGAATTGTCGAAGACTGCGCGCGCGACGAGTTCTTTGGTCGGCCGGAGGGCCGGACACCGCGCGCCCAGGACTTCCTCTCCAAAATCCTGCAGCATTGACAACCAAGTTCTGCGCAGCCTCAACCGAAGGAACCACAATGAAATTGATCAAGATATTGGTGCTGGCCAGCTCGCTGGCGCTTTCCGGCGTAGTACTCGCGCATGGCGACGAGGATCACAGCACACCAACCGGTCCGGTCAAGAAAGAGCAGAAAGACTGGGGAATAGCGGGAGATGCGAAGGCGGCCAAGCGGACCGTCGCCGTCAGGATGACGGACAACATGCGCTTCACGCCCGATCGTATCCAGGTGAAGCAGGGCGAAACCGTCAGGTTTTCCTTCAAGAACGACGGGAAGTTGATGCACGAATTCGTCCTGGGCACGAAAAAAGAACTCGACGAGCACGCAGCGCTCATGAAGAAGTTTCCCAACATGGAGCACGACGAGCCTTACATGGCGCACGTTGCGCCTGGAAAGACGGGCGAGATCGTCTGGACTTTCAACCGGCCCGGTGATTTCGACTTCGCCTGCCTTATTGCGGGCCACTACGAAGCTGGCATGGTCGGCAAGGTCAAGGTTGTGGCGGCCTCAGGTGCACGGCAAGGTGCCGCGCGCTAGTGCCGCTTGGGCAGGCATTTCTCGGCTCGTCGAGTTGGACACGTCGATGAGTGACGACAGCGGTGCCGGCTTGCCGGCGAGGGGGCTGATTTGCGTTGGCATGGTGCTGCTACGCCGCCGGCGCCGGTTGTGCCAACTGTTGTCGGGCGGCGGCGGCGGCGACGTGCGCGGCATCGAAACCGACGTGCATTTCGGCGACCTTGCCCGGCGCCGACAACCCGAGCGAACGCATGCCGATGATCGTTGCGCCGCGGCCGACATAGCGCTCCCAACCGAACGGCGACGCCGCTTCGACCGAGACTCGCGCCGTCACAGTGCGGCAGGACGCTGTCGCGATATTCGGGGCGCTGCCCTCGACAAATCCCAGGACGGCATGCTGACGACGCGGGCCGCGATCCCTTCGCTCTTGAGTTGCTCGTAGGCGGCGATGCGTTGCGCAACTTCACTGCACGTCGCCAGCAGCAGCACATCGGGCTTGCCGTCGGTCGCGTCGGCGAGCACCTCTAAGCGCCCGGCGCTCGCATACCGGCCCCGGTCGAGCGTCCGCAAGACGCAACAGCACCATGCCCGGCATCGCACGGAACGAGGCGAGTCGCTCGATCGGCTGGTGCATCGGCCCGTTCTCGATAGCTCGAGCGACAGCCGTCAACGCCGCCGGTCGTGTCGTGCACCGGTCGGAACAGGTTGTCCGTGCGCTTCAGGTCTTCGAGGGCGAGTTCGAAGAACAAGCCCTTACCCGACTCACCTTCGCCCGCCTTGCGGCGGATCGCCTCATCGTAGAAGTCGGACTTGCCGATCGCCTGCTCGAAGACCGTCGGGTTCGAGGTGAGCCCGGTCACCGCGAAGTCGTCGATGTAACGTCCCAGCGTGCCGCCGGGCAGCAGCCCGAGCGTGATGTTGTCAAGCCAGAGGCTTTGGCCCCAAGGTCGTGCAGCTGTTGTGTCGCGTTCATGAGTTCTCCTGCAGTTCGTCGCCGGCCGGGCGCTGCCTCGGCAAGGCCGGCAGATCGACGTCCGCCAGATTGCCGATGCGCTCCAGCGGGATGTCGCCTGGGGGATAGCTTGCGAGTTTGTGCCGGTCGAAGGCGTAGTGTCCCTGGCGCAGAACTACCGTCGTCAGTCGTTGGCCCAGGGACTGTTTCATCGCGGGGAGGACGCGCAGCTTGTCGTCCACCATCACGTAGTGGCGCGCGGGATAGTGCCACTGCACCGTGTCGAGCATCAGATCCTTAATGTAGATCAGCACGCGGCCATCGACGGCTTGCCAGAGCCCCAGCGCTGAACCTTGCGCGACCGGAGCACCACATCGCCGTCCGACCGGATCACCGTCGGGCTGAATGTGCTCGATGGCGCGAAGCGCGCCAGTAAACAGCCGGTCGGCGAATGGGTAGTCGATGAGAAACGTCGACATCTGCAGCAGCCGCGGGTCGTTCATCGCAGCGCTCATATCAGTTGCTCCACCGCGCGTTGCGCGACCCACGACGCATGAAACCTTGTTGTAATTGAGGGGTGGCGTCCGGCACAGAGGTCGGTTTGTACTTGGTGCCTCGAACCCGTATATCAGTTGGACCCGCGGCTCCACGAGCACCCCGCACTGTCGCCCGGGGCGTTGCGCCCCTGAGCACGCATCTCAGACTTCGATGACGTGGGCCGCACGCCGATGTCGCCGCACATTGGAGGCGATCATGGAAGTCATCTATCCTCGCTGCGCGGGATTGGACGTGCACAAGCAGACGGTGGTGGCGTGCGTGCGCATCGCCGGCGACGGCCCCCCGTTGCAGGAAGTGCGCACCTTTACCACCACCACCTCGGGCCTGTTGGCCCTGGCCGATTGGCTCGACTCGTTCGGCGTCGAGCATGTGGGTATGGAGGCCACGGGCGTGTACTGGAAGCCGGTGTGGCATGTGCTCGAAGGCCACTTCGAACTGGTGCTGGCCAACGCCGCGCGCGTGAAGAACGTGCCTGGGCGCAAGACCGATGTCAACGACTCGATGTGGCTGGCCGATCTGCTGGCCCATGGCCTGATCCGCGCCAGCTTCGTGCCGCCGGTGGCCGTGCAGGAACTGCGCACCCTAACGCGCACGCGCAAGCAGTTCGTGCGCGAGAGGAGCGCCCATGCCCAGCGCATCGAGAAGGTGCTCGAAGACGCCAACCTCAAGCTCAGCGTCGTGCTCAGCGACATCCTGGGCAAGAGCGCGCGCGGTGCTGCAGGCCATCATCGATGGCCACGACGACCCCGAGCGCCTGATCTGCTGCATTGGCCGCGTCAAGGCCAGCCGCGCCGAGTTGCTGGAGGCGCTGCGCGGGCGCGTCAGTGCGCACCACCGCTTCATGCTCAAGCTGCACCTGGGGCACATCGACGCGCTGGACAAGGCCATCGCCCGGCACGCGATTGCGCTGCAATGCACCCAAGTAATCGGCGTAGCCAAACTCGCTGCGCAACTGCTCGAATATCGACCAACAGCGATCCGCACTCGCGCTGCCGAACGCTTGTTCAAAGTGGTCCCCGAGGGCGCTGACCACGCGGTCGTTGTCGAGTAGGGTGTTGTCGACGTCGAACAGAAACACCAGGTCGTAGGGCGCGCTCATGGCTTCATCGCTTTCGGCGCGCGGCGCTGGCGGAGGGCGAAGTTCCGATCCTCGGGCAGCTGCAGAACCGTCTCGACCATCAGGTCGGGCGTGAGCAACGGCGGCGACGCGAACTCGAGCGGGCTCCGCTCGCCGCTCGCAAGGCACTTCACATGGGGGTCGCCGATACAGACCACCAGGACTTTCATAGGGGCTCGCCGCGCTGCCGGCGTCATGACGTCTGCGCGACCGCCGCAGGGCGCTCGCCTCGCGTGCACGAGTGCTTGATCCTGTGCTGCGGCAGCGACAGCAGCCGGGCGGTGTTGACCAGCGCCATGTGGGTCAGTGCCTGCGGAAAGTTGCCCAGCATCCGGCCGGTGTGCGGGTCCAGTTCTTCAGACAGCAGGCCGACGTCGTTGCGCAACGCGAGCAGCCGTTCGAACAGCGCCTCTGCTTCGTCGCGCCGCCCGGTCAGCGCCAAGCTGTCGGCGAGCCAGAACGTACATGGCAGGAAGGCGCCTTCGCCGGGCGGCAGGTTGTCGACACCGGTGGCAGTCGCGTAGCGCAGCACCAGGCCGCCGGCCATCAGTTCGCGCTGGATCGCGTCGACCGTCGCACGTACCCGCGCATCGTCGGGCGGTAGGAAACCGACCAGTGGGATCAGCAGCAGGCTGGCGTCGAGGTCGGATGCGCCGTAGTACTGAACGAAGCTGTTGCGCCGAGCATCGAAGCCGGCGTCGCAGACCTGCGCGTGGATCGCGTCGCGCGTGCGTCGCCACGCATCGATCGGCCCGTCCAGCCCGAAATGTTCGACCGCCTTGACGGCGCGGTCGAAGGCGACCCAGGCCATCACCTTCGAATGCGTGAAGTGCCGCCGTGGCCCGCGAATTTCCCAGATGCCCTCGTCGGGCTCGCGCCAGTGCGTGTCGAGAAAGTTGAGCAGCGCCCGCTGGATCCGCCAGACATGCGGCTCGGTGGCGAGGCCGGCGGCACGCGCCAGGTGCAGCGTGTCCATCACTTCGCCGTAGATGTCGAGCTGGAACTGCCTGGCCGCTGCGTTGCCGACGCGCACCGGCGCGGCGCCACGATAGCCGGGCAGCCAGCCGAGTTCGACTTCGTCGAGACGGCGCTCACCGGTCACGCTGTAGAGGTTCTGCAGGTCCGCCGGGCTGCCGGCAACGGCGCGCAGCAGCCACTCGCGCCAGGCGACCGCCTCGCCGGTGTAGCCGGCGAGCAGTAGCGCGTTGAGCGTGAAGGTCGCGTCGCGCAGCCAGCAGTAGCGGTAGTCCCAATTGCGCACGCCGCCGCCCTGTTCGGGCAGCGAGGTAGTGGGCGCCGCGACGATGCCGCCGCTGGGCGCGTAGGTCAGCGCTTTCAGCGTGATCAGCGAGCGCAGCACCTCGGAGCGCCAGCGACCCTGATAGCTGCCGCGCTGCGACCATTCGAGCCATTCGCGCTGCGTCTCCAGCAAGGTTTGCTCGGGATCGATCGCTGGCTGCATCGGTACGTGCGAAGGGCGATAGTTGAGCACGAACGGGACGCGTTCGCCGGCGCCGACTTCGAACCGGGCCACAGTCTTCATCTGCTCGCCATGCGTGCATACCGCGGTGTGCAGTTCCAGCGTGTCCGGCCCGGCGGTCGCGAGCAGCGTGCCGTGCGCCTTGTGCACCCACGGCACGATCGAACCATAGTCGAAGCGAATTACCAGTTCGGTGCGCATCCGTACGCGCCCGCTCAGGCCCTCGACAATGCGCACGATGTCCCAGCGCTCGTTCGACAGTGGCATGCTGTCGATGACGCGCACCGCGCCCTCATCATTCTCGAACTCGGTTTCCAGGATCAGCGTGCCGTCGCGGTAGCGGCGCCGCACCGTGCTCACCCCCTGACACGGCGCGATCAGCCAGCGCCCATGGTCCGGGCCGCCCAGCAAGGCCGCGAAGCAGGCTCCCGAATCGAAACGCGGTATGCACAGCCAGTCGATCGAGCCGTCGCGGCCGACCAGCGCGGCGGTATGGCAGTCGCCGATCAGCGCGTAGTCTTCGATGGGCAGCGGCATCGCGTCACCTCGCCGGTTCGGGGTTGCGCCAGCCCCCATCGGCCGCGATCCGGCGGTCCGCCTCGGGCGGACCCCAACTGCCGGGCGGGTAGGAGGTGGCGCGGGGATGCTCGGCGAGCACCAGCTCGACAACAGTCCAGGCCGCCTCCGTAGCCGCGATCGAGGCCGGCGACGCCGCCCGGGTGCCCACGTCAACGCAGTGAATGCCCGACGCGCGCAAATCGGCCGCACGGCGGAGGTCGTCAGGGCAGTAGGAATTGCCGCCGTCGCCGGCGATGTCGCCGGCGTCGAGAAGCGGCAAGAGATCGCCGATGGTCTGGTCGACAACCGCCGCCGAGACCATCAACCAGATCGCGCGCGACCGCGACGGCATTGTCACCAGCTGCTGCAGCGACGCCGAGCCGGTGGCGCCCTGCGCGGTGAGCCGCTCGACGCTGGCGGGGTGCGCGGCGTAGACGACGCAGTCGTGGCCGCCGCGCATCAGCCGGCGTGTCATATTGGCGCCCATTTGTCCGAGTCCGATCATGCGGATCTGCATTGCGATGCTCCCGTCTTAGGTCCGTGGGTATTCCAGCTGCTTCAAATTTGCGCAGGTGGTATCCGCGCCTCGCCCCAGTGTTCCCGGCGGTCGTCGGCCAAAAGGATGGCCTGCCAGGGCAGCAGGGCAGCAGGGCGCCGTCGACCGTCAGTCCCGGTGCGCCACCCGCCGCGGACGTTTGCAGCACGGTGATGTGGTAGACGGTCTGCCGAGGTGCACCTGGAGTGTTCCATTCGGCGCGCAGGCATGTGGAAACATGCAGTTTGTCGGCGTCGAGCCTCAGGCCCAACAGGGACTCCAGGATGCACATCCATCCGGCCGAGCCCGCGTACCAGGTCCAGCCGCCGCGGCCGGTGTGCGGCGCGAGCGGATAGACGTCGCCTGCGATCACGTATGGCTCCGTCTTGTAGACTGCCATCGAATTGGACGAATATTTGCGTGATTGACCGGCTCGAGCGGGCTGAACAGTTCCCACGCCCTCTCGGCATCGCCGAGTGCCGTTCGGCGTGTCCGGGCCGCCTAGAATGCGTAACGGCGCTTTCCGATTCCCGCTATTCATGAATGAGCCAGCTAGACGAACTGAAGCTTCGGCGGGATACGCAGCGCGCTACTCTGTCCTTTTCTACGTCGCGCCTCATGCTCACCTCATCCGATCGCAATCAACCAATCGGTGCGGGCTGCATCCAAGACTGACAGCGGATTCGAGCCCATCTTTTCCTCTATCAACTTTCCTTGCTTACCGTCAAGTCCGACGGTCGTCTAGAACCATACCCGAACACCCGCGACCACGCGCCATTCGCGCACATCTTCGCCCCGTTCCCGCGCAAACTTCGAAGCGCCGCCGAAGCGCTTCTGCCAGGACACCCCAATGTAAGGGGCAAACTCGCGCTTGATCTCATAGCGCAGGCGAAGCCCGAACTCAACGTCGTTCACGCCGCGCCCGATGCCCAGTTCCCGCACTTCTTGAACTGCGACATTGGTTGCGAAGCGAGGCTGCAAGATCCAGCGCTGGGTCAGCAGGAGTTCATACTCGACTTCAGCCCGACCAGATACCTCGCCGCGTTCGCTGATGAAGGCCGCCGCCTGAACCCCGAACCGATAAGGTGCGAGCCCCTGCACTCCGAAGACTGCGTAGGTTCTCGATGGGCCATCCGACCTTGGCTTGAAGTAGCGCACGCCCGATTGCAGATCCCAGAAGGGGGCAACCAGGCGACCGTAGAGCACCTGTACATCCAAATCCTCCATCTTGCCGTTGTAGGGCTTCGTGCCTTCGGTGTAGATCCAAAGCCGGTTGTAGTCTCCGCCGATCCACCCCAGCGTATTGAAGCGCAGCGCATCGCTGCCTTTGCTGCCGCCGGCGAAACGCGCCGTAGTGTGCTCGAATTGGTCGAACAAGAAGTAACTGCGGATCGGGCTGTCCTCAATGGGCGGGGGAAGTGTCTGGGCCTCGGCGAGCGGCAACATCGTGCACGACAGCAAGACGCCCGCACGGCGTAGCGCCCGTTTGGTGTTCGACGAGCGCATCATGTTCGCCCCTTCGCTTTCGGATCGACGACTGAGACCACACGCAGCATGCCGAGTTCCATATGAAAGAGCAGATGGCAATGGAAGGCCCATTTGCCGATCTCGTCGGGCTCTACATCGAACGAGAGACGTTCACCGGCTTTCACATTGATGGTGTGCTTCAACGGCCGCTTCGCGCCCGCGCCGTTCTCCAGCACCATCCACATTCCATGCAGGTGCATCGGGTGATCCATCATCGTATCGTTCACCAAGGTGACGCGAAGCCGCTCGCCGTAGTCGAACGGCATCGGCTCTTCGGCCTCGGAGTATTTTTTTCCATCGAATCCCCATATCTGCCGCTCCATATTGCCGGTGAGGTGCAACTCGATCTCGCGCTCGGGCACACCTTCCCGTCCTCCGGTCGACAACCGCCGCAAATCGCTGTAGACGAGCACTCGCCGACCAGCATCACCGAGTCCGGTGCCTGGATCGTTCACCCGGCTGGTGGGCATTTCGGCGATCGTGGAATTGCCCGGTCCGTGTCGGTCTGGCCCGTGGGGCTCGGCTTGCTTTGACGTGGCATTTGCCGGCGCGGCGTTCGCCGGCATCGTCATGCCGGGCATTGCATCCATCTTGGGCTTCGCAGTCGCGGTACTCGCTGGCATGGCCATGTCGGGCATCGCATCCATTTTCGGCTGCATAGGCGCGGAGTCCGACGGCGTCGCCATGCCGGGCATCGCGTCCATCGTGGGCTTGCCGACGCTGGCGGGCATGGACATAGCCCCCATCGCATCGCCGGACATGCCCATGTCGGCCATAGTCCGAAGGGGACGCACGCGGCGCTCGGGCATCGGTGCGCGCAGCCCGGAGCGCAGCGCAAGCGTGCCGGCTGCATAACCGCTGCGATCCATCGCCTCGGCGAAAATGGTGTACGCCTCTGCGGCACGCGGCTGCACGATCACGTCGTAACTTTCGGCCGGAGCGATCCTGAACTCCTCAACCGCGACCGGTTCGACGTTCTGACCATCCGCCTGCACGAGCGTCATCTCCAAGCCCGGAATACGAACATCGAAATGCGTCATCGCACCCGCGTTGATGAAGCGCATGCGGATGCGCTCGCCCGGCTTGAAGAGCGCGGTCCAGTTTCGATTTGCAGTCTGCCCGTTAAGCAAATACGTGTAGGTGGAACCGGTCACATCCGCGATGTCGGTCGGGTCCATTCGCATCTTTGCCCATTCCATGCGGTCCGAGATCGTGGCGCGCCAGCCATTGCGGGACGCATCGCGAAAAATATCGGCAATCGTGCGGCGGTTGAAGTTGTAGTACGAAGCGAACTTTTTCATCTTCGCCAGCACGCGCGCTGGATCCTCGAAGGTCCAGTCGGACAGCATTACGACGCATTCGCTGTCGTATGCGAACGGGTCGGGTGTGTTGGGGTCGATGATGATCGGGCCGTACAGGCCCGCCTGCTCCTGGTTTCCCGAATGGCTGTGATACCAGTACGTTCCGCTTTGGCGCAACTTGTATTGATAAGTGAAGGTTTCGCCGGGTCGAATGCCGGCGAAGCTCACCCCCGGGACGCCGTCCATATCCGGCGGGACGAGAAGCCCATGCCAGTGGATCGAACTCGTCTCCTCTAGCTGGTTGGTCACCCGGATCGTCGCGGTCTCACCCTCGCGAAACCGCAACACGGGACCGGGCAGCAAGCCGTTGACGACGGTTGGCGTGGCGCTCTGTCCATCGATATCGAGCCTGCCTTTAGCGATCACGAGGTTGGACACCGGGCCGGAGCTTTCCTGCAGAGGCAATGCGCGATCCGAAGCGGCCCACGTGTAACTTGGGGACAACGCGTGAAGCGCCGTCCCAGCTCCCGCGGCCGCACTGGCTCTAAGGAAGCGTCGGCGCGGATTCATGTCATCGTCCTGCAGCTCTTCGCGCAGTTCTGGCATTCTTCGACACACTCTCGCATATCCCCCACCTGCTCGCAGCTCTTGGCGCATGCCTCGCACGCTTCGGCGCAGATCAGGCAGACCCGGCCGTGCAGTGGCGAATCGCTCAGCATGAAGTTGGCCGACGTCTGACAGAGCTCGGCGCAGTTGAGCATGAGGCGAAGGTGTTTCTGCTCGGCGTGACGCCCGCCCTGCTCGAGGCAGTAGCCCATCGCCATTCGAAGGCACATGCTGTGACAGTCGAGACACGCCTTGATGGCGTCTTGCATCGGTGACTCCTTGCTGCTCTGCAGCGAAACGGATGGTTTTCCCGCCGCTGTCTGCGGTCCTGGCTTCGGCTCTGCAGCGAAGGCGTCAACGGAAGCTAGCAGCTGGAGACCTCCACCCGCAGTGCCCGCGAGCACCGTCTCGATGAGGCGGCGGCGCGGCACCCGCGGCTCCCGGTTCATGTCTAATAATTCAATTGGAGAGCTGAGATTCATTTTTCATTCCGTTTCCTGTGAGCCTGAAACCTACACTGCGGGATCGCATCTCCCTCACGACGCAAGCGATTGTTCGCGTCAGCCGCTTGCGAATTCGAGGACCACGCGTGACGGTACATCGCCATGCTCCAGCCGCTCGAAGATTCGGTTGATCTCCGACAGAGGCTGCAGCTCAATATCGGCCTTGACCTTGCCCTCGGCGGCAAAGGCGAGCGCTTCGGCCATATCGCGGCGCGTGCCTACGAATGAACCACGCACGGTAATGCAATTCGCTACCACGTCGAAGAGCGGAACCGGAAATTCGCCCGGCGGCAGCCCGACCAGGACGCAGGTGCCGCGCTTGCGGGTCATGCCGACGCCCTGCTTGAATGCGGCGAGCGAGGGCGCCGTGATCAGAACCCCATGAGCTCCGCCGCCGGTCTCCTTCTTCACCGCGGCTGCCGGGTCGCCCTCTTTGGCATTGATCATGACATCGGCGCCGAGGAGCTTGGCGTGGGCGAGCTTGCCGCTATCGATGTCAACCGCGCAGACGTGGAGTCCCATGACCTTGGCATATTGGATCGCCAGATGACCGAGGCCGCCGACGCCGGAGATGGCGATCCATTCGCCAGGCTTCGCTGCGGTCTCCTTGATCCCCTTGTAGGTGGTGATGCCGGCGCAGATGATCGGTGCGGCATCCTTCGCCGCAAGGCCGGAAGGCACATGAGCGACGTAGTTCTGGTCGGCGACAATGTACTCGGCAAAACCGCCGTTCTTGGTATAGCCGCCGAACTGTGCCTGGGCACACACGGTCTCCCAGGCCGCCAGGCAATACTCGCAGTGACCACAAGCCGAGTAGAGCCACGGCACGCCGACGCGGTCGCCCTCCCTCACGCTGTTCACGCCGGATCCGACGGCTGCGACGAGCCCGATGCCCTCATGGCCAGGAACGAACGGGAGTGTGGGCTTCACCGGCCAGTCGCCGCGCGCGGCGTGGAGATCGGTGTGGCACACACCACAGGCCTCGGTCTTGACCAGGATCTGGCCCGCCCCGGGGGAGGGGATGTCCCATTCCCGAAGCACCAAGGGTTTTCCGAACTGCTCGACAACGGCGGCTTGCATCCTGCGTTCCATGTGCAACTCCTCTTTTCAGGATGGGATCAGTGGATCAGTGGATATCGCTCGGTTGATCGGACCGGAAGCGACGCTTATGCCGGCCCGTCGATCGAAGCGACGCGAACCAGTTTTTTGTTCACGAACTCCTGGATGCCATGCTGTAGAGCTCGCGTCCGTAGCCGGAGTTCTTGATGCCGCCGAACGGCAAGTCTGGAGTCGTCCAGGTCGGGTGATTGCTGAACACCATGCCGGTGTCGACGCGGCTCGCCACGCGTTTGCCGCGCGCAACATCCTTGGTGAATACCGGGCCCCCAATCCAAATTCCGAGTCATTGGCGAGCGCCACCGCCTCGTCCTCGTTCTTAACTCGGAAGAAGAGCGCGACCGGCCCGAAGAATTCCTCCCTGTAGGCGGGATTGCTGGGCTTGATGTCCGCCAGGATCGTCGCTGCATGAAAGCGCCCGGTCGATCGATGCGCTTGCCGCCCATCACCAGTGTGGCGCCCTGGGCGACGGCTCGATTGACCTGCTCCAGCAGCTTGACCAGGGCCGCCTCCGTAGACAGGGGTCCGAGCGTCGTCGCGTCATCCATCGGGTTGCCTGCTTCGAGTGCCTCCAGCGCGGTCTGAAACTTGTCGAGAAAGCGGTCGGCCAGTCCTTCGACGACGATCAATCGCTTCGCGGCGACGCAGCACTGGCCGGTGTTGTTCATCTTGCCCCAGACCGCCCACCTGACCGACTCGTCGAGGTCTGCATCCTCGAGCACGATGAAGGCGTCGCTGCCGCCAAGCTCCATCGTCGACTTCTTGAGATTTTGTCCGGCTCTCGCGGCAACGACTTTGCCTGCTTCCACGCTACCGGTCAGCGCAACACCCTTGATCCGCGGATCGTCGATCACGCGATTCACTTGGTCATACGAGACGAGTAGATTGGTGTATGCGCCGGCTGGCGCACCCGCGTCCAACCACAGCTTCTCGAAGGCGATGGCGCATTGCGGCACGCAGCCCGCGTGTTTCACCATCACGACATTGCCCGCCATCAGATTGGGCGCGGCAAAGCGCGCGAGCTGGTAGTACGGAAAGTTCCAGGGCCGGACGGCGAAAAGCACGCCGAACGGGCTGCTTTCGACCACGGCTTCACCCGAGTCCGGCTCGAGGCGCCGAGGCGCAAGAAAGGTTTCAGCGTTGTTGGCGTAGTAGTCGAGGATATCCGCGCTGAGTGCCACTTCGCCGCGGGCCTGAGCAATGAGCTTGCCCATTTCGAGCGTCACCGGGCGGGCGAACTCTTCGCTGCGCGCGCGCAGGATGCCAGCCGCCCTTGCGACCACAGCAGTTCGCTCGGCGAAGGTCGTGTGTCGCCAAGTCTCGAAGCAAGCTGCGGCGATTTGAAGTGACGTCTCAAGTTGCTCGTCGGAGATTTCCGCGAACGTTTCCACGATCTTGCCGTCGTAAGGGTTGACGCTTTGATAGGTCATGCTTTCATCTCGTTCAATGTCGTTATGGGGCGGGGGAAGTCGACTCGATCAATGGTGCGTGACCTTGCCAACGCCCTTGATGTCGTTCCAGGAAGTCGCCTGGTGACAGAGGAAGCACGGATCTACTTTGACGTTCGGTTGCCGCGCGATTCGGTGCCGAAAAACAACCGCACCCGCCAATACACCGAGGTATGCAATACGCTGCTGATACATGATTTCATCTCCTCTGGCGAGTTTCGCCATGGGTTGCTGCGCACCGCCGCAAAGTTTTTTGATTACCTATCTGGCATTGGCTTCATAGCCTCATCGCGCTTCATCATCTGCTCCATCATCATTTGCATCATGTCCATGCGCGTTTCCGTCATTTCCTGGCGCTTCTTCATGTCGCCGTCTTTCATGCTCCCTTGCTTGTCGCCCATCATCATTCCGCCGGGCTTGCCTCCGCCCTTCATCATCGGGCCGCCCATGCCGCGCATCGTCTTCATGTTTTCCTGCATGGTCTGCATGTGCTCCTGCATCAGCTTCTGGCGTTCTTTCGGATCGGTGGTCGCCCCGATTTTTTCCATCTGTTGCTGCATTTTTTCCATGTTCGCCTGCATCTTGGGCATTTGTTTGTCCATGTCCTCGCTCATCGCTGGCGTGGAGGGCGCGGGCCTTTCCTGCGCCGGTTTTCCCATGTCCATGTTCATTGCCGGTTTGGCGGGCGCGGGCTTTTCCTGCGCTGATGCGATTGGTGCCGACAAGGCACAGGCGATGATTGCGGAAATCAATATTGAAGTCTTCATGGCGATCTTTCAGGGTTGAGTGCGTTCATGTTCTCAAGAATTAGCTTGCCTGTGGCGAAGGCCAGTGAGCCTATCCGTATAGCCGAAAACTTTCTCAGCGTCCGTACGGCACCGAACGTACCCCCAAGCGTCAGAATAGTTGTCGGCCCGATAGAACCAAGAACCCGGGGGCGGCGATGTCACGGCCTTGCCCACAAACAGGGAGGAGAAAAGCGCAATCGCCGGCATGCCGACAACGGCGGCGAGGAACAGCGGATCGCTCTCCATGTTTATCCTTTTCCGCGTTGGTCTCAGTTCAATGAACTTTCTTCCAGCCCAAGCCCTTGATGTCGTTCCAAACGGTTGTTTGGTGACAGAGAAAGCACTGATTCACTTTGGCATTCGGTTGCCGCGCGAGTGGGGCTGACATCATCGAGAAGTGCATCATGTTGTGGCTCGGCGGCGGTTTATGACACTGCGCGCACTCCGTGGAGCGCGCCGACGGATGGACAAACTCGGCGATGGTCCACTGGGTCGTGGCGTGGCATTGCACGCAGTCCGTGCCGAAGAAACCCTGATGGCGATCCTTGGTCGCATGGCAGCTGGCGCAATTGAGCATCGACTCGTCGGCACCGAGACGCGGATGATTGATGGGCAGTGGAGGAACGCTTGTCTGCTTCACCTCGGCGTAAGGGGAGTCGGGCGCCCGCGTCTGCGCCTCCTGGCGCGGCAGCCGATTCAATAGACTGGCCATCGCTTCAACGTCAGGGGCGCTCAGTCCCACGCCCAGCTCGAAGGCTTTCATTTCCCGATGACCAGTCCTGGCAAGCAGTGCATGATCCATCGTTGTCGGCATCCGCGCCGTTCCTTGGTGCTCCACATGGCAGCCGCTGCAAATCTGAACGTTCGCGTGGAACGCCGTGGGCTGGCGCTGCAACAGCGCCGTGTTGTCGGCGTGGCACGCGATGCAAAGCTTGGGCTCGACACCTTTTACTGGCGTGTGGCAAGCGGCACAGTTGTTCGCAAGAAACGCGTGCGACTGCGACAGCGTTCCCGGGGCTACTGCTTGTTGCCAGAACGTGCGTGTTTGTGAGTCGCTCTTGCTCCAGTCGACGCCGATGCCAATTGCGATGACGGCAGTAGCGAGCGCTGAGATGATGAATTTTGCTTTGCTCATGCTACGAAATCCACCTGAGTCCATACTGCACGCCGGCGCCGATGTGCAGCGCGAGCAGCACATAGAGGATGACGGAGAGAACGATGTGAAGCGTCAGAGATCGGCCAAACCAGCGTTTGAAGAATTCGTGCATGCGGACCGAGTACTCCAGGTCCGCCACTGATTCGGCGATGCGGGCTGCCTCGCCAGCAGGGCCAGCGGGTCGGACGTCGAGCCCGAGTGATGCCATCGCTGCTGTCAAGACCGGCGTCCTTGGAAGAACTCTCATTTCAGCCGGGGAGTTGTCGAGCCTCCACCAAGCATTGTCGAGATCTCCTCTGGCGGTCTGCAGCAACGCCAACTTGTCTTTCATTTCATGGGCGACAAAGGTGAGCAGATAGCGAACCGCAAAGCCGCTGACGACGACGAGCAGCATCGTTGCCGTCAGCGCAGTTCCCAGCCAGCTGTCGAACTTGTGACCCGTGTGAATGATCGCGAGCAATGGACCGAGAAGACCCGCATAGACGTGCAGGGTAAGCAACGTCTTCATCGATACGTGCGGTGTGATTCGAGCGTTGAACCAGGAAATACGCTTTGCGATCGGGTAGGCAAGCGGGACGAGCATGAGCACGGCCCCCGCTATCCCGAATACCGCTCCGAGTCCGCTGCCCGGAAAGCGAGGCGAGCGGTGCAGGAAGAAGCCGAGCCAGGCTAGAAGCAATACGCTGAGCACGCCGGTGACGACGATGCCTTCACGTTCAGGCCATTTCATGGCTACGCCTCCACAGTGACAGGCCCGGTGGGCTTTGCCTGGCAGGCGAGAATCATGCCGTTGGCCTTGTCTTCAGGATCAAGCCCGTCCTCGACCGCCATCTCGACTTCGCCGGAAGTCATCTTCACCTTGCAGATGCCGCAGGTGCCGACGCGGCATGAGAATTCGATCCCGATGTCGAGCTCTTCGGACAGCTCAAGAACGGTCTGATCAACATGAATTTTGGAGGACTTGTTGTTTTTCGAAAAGGTCACCAGGGGGCCGGTAGCGGGGGCAGTGGATTTAGCGATGGTCCCGGCTGCGGCGGGGGTGGGCGCGGCTGAACCAAAACTTTCGGTCTTCACCTGGTCGGGTGGCACCTTCAGCTCAGTGAGGATCGCCTTGACCGCGTCCATCATCACGGGCGGCCCGCAAAGATGGATTCTTCGCGCAGCGATGTCAGGGACAGCCTGCGCGAGTAGTTCCTTCGTGAGGCGTCCCCGTAGCCCTTGCCAGTCCGTCCCTTCCGGATGCTCCATTGCCACTGCGACATGCAGTTTCTTGTTGACACGCTGAAGCTCGGCGAGATCTTTTGCAAAAATGAAATCAACTGGGGCCCGGCACGCGTAGACAAAAAAAATGTCTCCGGGCCATGACCGCTCCGTAAGGTAGCGCGTGATGCTCATCATCGGCGTGATTCCCACACCGCCCGCGATGAGGACGACGCTGTCCGCTTCGGTTCCGGTAAAGGTGGACTTTCCGACGGGTCCTCCTGCTTCGATCAGCTCGCCAACCTTGAGCACATCGTCGACATGACGCGAGACCGCGCCCCGAGGTTCTCGCTTCACGGTCAGGTCGACATGGTTGCGCTGCGTTGGGGAGGATGAGATGGAGTATGAGCGGTTCATCCTCGCCCCACCCACCGAGAATGCGACATTGAGGAACTGACCGGGCGCAAAGATGAAAGGCATGGGGCCATCACCGGACATGGGCTGGAGACGCAAGGTCTTCACGCTTGGTGTTTCCGTGATGATGCTGCCGATGCGGAGTTGGCCCCGCCACTTCGCATTGGGAACTGACGCCACGTTAGCCTGTGGAGCGTCGATTGCCGATGCTGTTGCGGTCGCGGGCTTGGCTGCTGAAGCAGGGGAAGAAGGCTGCGAGGGTGGGCCTACAGGCGGGGATGCTTTTCCCGTCGGCGGCGCGTCGGCAGGCGGCGGCGTTCCACCAGTCGGCGGCGTCGATCCCGGGGGCGAACCCGCTGGTGGAGACGGGTTGGGTGCTCCCCCAAGGGGCGGCGACGTTCCGGGGGGCGGCGCTCCCGGATTAGGCTCGATGCGCCCGAAGAGGGCAGCAGTTCGGCGCATCTTGAAGAAGTACATGGCGACCATCGCCAGCGCGAACGCGATGAGCAATGCCATCACGAAGAGATGCAATGGCAAGACGCCGAGAACTTTCCTTGAGTCTTCACTCCCAATGGGAGACGCGAGGCTCATCTCGCGCTTGAACCATTGCGAAGCGACATTCTGAGGCGGCATTCCTTCCTGAAGAAGCTTGTGCATGGCAACGCCGCTGCCCACACGCCCAAGGCCGTCGCGGGACTGCTGCAGCGCGCTCTCGGCTGAGTTGTGATCGCCCGCTGCGATCGCAGTCGACAGGCGTTGCTGCGCCGTCTGCAAAAGCATCGTGCCTTCGTAGATGCGCTCCTCGGAGAGGCGGCGCACTTCGGCACGCTTTTCGGGCGTCAGCGTGGGCAGACTCATTAGGAACGGGTAAATCTCCTTTCCCGCGCCACCCCCGCAGCAGCCATCGCTTCCCACCATCCCTTCCATCATTTTCTGCATGCTTCCCATCATTCCCTGCATGGCGTCCGGCTGGGCCGACATCGCAGCGGGAGCCTGCGCAGGCGCGGAGGCGCCTGCCATGGGGGCGCCGGCACTTGCAGCGGACGGGGATGGATCGGGATTGGACGGCTGCGCTGCGCCGGGATGATGAGACTCGTGCTCGGTCTCTTTTGACTGAGCGGCAGCGGGCGAGTTGCCGATCAGAGAACCCAGCAATGCCAGACAAGCAAGTCGCTTCATCGCGCCCCTCAATTGGCCCGGTAAGCGCCTCGCAACGAGTCGATGGGCAGAAATAGATGACATCGCGTCGAGAAGCTCACATCCGCTTCGAAAGAACTCACGCGCTGAGAACCCGTGTGCCCCGGTAAGAAGTTCTACATCACTCCATCTTCATCGGCGTGGCCATCGCGGGCGTCTGTGCGGGCTTGCCGGTAGCGGGCGACGGCCCGCTTGGCTTGGTGCCGAGCAGTGCCTTTTGCTGATCAGAGGTAAGCACCTTTCCCGCCTCGCCGACCGCCCTGATGAAGGCGACGCGTTGATCGCCGCGAAGCTTTTCTATGGCGCGAACCTTCGCTTCGATCTTGGCGGCGTCCGGTGTATCGGCCGCCGTCAGCATCCAGAGCTCCTGTTCGGCGTCCTCGACCCGACGATCCGAGCTCGTCCGATCCAGGAGAGCTTTTTCCTTGATCCGGTTCAGAGCGGTCTGCTGCTCTGTCGAGACGGTAATGTGCTGTGGATGATCGAGAAAGAAACCGGTCGCGCCAATGTGATACAGGTGGGAGGCACCAGGAAACCCGGGCAGAGTTGCAGAGGGTGCCATATTGCCCATGCCGCGCCGCGCCGGCATGGATCCACGCATTCGACCCATCATGTCTGAACTCGACGGAGCGGCCATAGGGTCTTGCATACTGCCGGAAGAGTCGGTGCTGGGCATAGGGCCATCCGAAGGCATGTTGCCTTTCATCATTCCATCGCCCATCCCACGCTTTTTCTCCATCTTGTCCATGTCATCCATCATCGCAAGACGGAAGCCGGAAGGTAAAGCTTCGGGTGAACGGAGGCCGCTCCACGCCTCATTTGGATTCGCCGCTTGGGCCGTAGGTGATCTCGCCCATAGCGGGGACGAAATGGTGAGCGCAATGGTGACCGCCGTTGCGGCGGTGACCAGGCTAGTCTTCGAATATTTGGTCGACATTTTTGGCACCTTTTCGGTTAGACGGTGAAGCCCACCCTGCTTGCCTTGCTCTCGAATTCAAGGCGGCTTTCGGCCCCTACGAGCGGGGAGGCGTCCCTATTCGACGCGGCATGCACCATTTAGGGTTGGTTCTTATGAAACTGCGCGTGGTTGTGTGACGGCTTTTTCTTGACTTTTTCACCGGAAGCGGATGCGGCGTCGCCCTGGCCGCACGGCGCTCCGGTAGCCTTCGAATCGCTGCTGATGCCGAAACCCTGTGCGTCAACGTGGTCGTGACGCTTCACTGGCGCTTTGCCGCAACCGCTTGGAACAGTCGCCGAGTTCGCCGGTGTCGGCATTGTTGCGGCCGGTCGCTGCGCATACGCGGGAATCGCCGCAATCGCGATGGCGATGCCGATTGCAGATGAGACATAAAGTAGTTGCTTCATGGTAGAAGTCCGGGAAGAGTTGGTGGAACAAGGGATGAAACATGTAGCCGGCCTCGTGGTTCAGCGGCGAAATCAGTCATGGATGCATCTTGGGGCGCACCTGACACACGGCCTTTGATACAGATCAAGTTCGAAGCATCATTCCGCCCCTTTCCCATCAACATCTATTGGCGGCAGAGGCCTATCATCAACCTAGGTGCGGCACACAGGTCAAGCGGCTGGCGGGGCGCGGCAGCGCTGGGTATTCAGCGCCTCGTCCAGTGGGGCAATTGGACCTTGCCGAATGTGGGAACGCATCGCGGCACGCCCGTTCAGCCTCGACGCCCCGGGGACCAGCTGCGCTCCGAGTTCACCGTATTGCTCGGTATACAAACCTTGGGCGAGATGCCCGCTGCATGGGATGGTTAGCGCGGCAGCGTCATCTTGTCACTTGACGAACTTGACCTTGGCTCAGGCGGTGGGATGTACCTGAACCGGGGTTGCGATCACAACGCGGCGTACCATCGGCGCCAGTAGCCGCTCGATAGCCACCGTGTCGCCGGTTGACTTGTGCACTACGTCCTCTTGCTTGCCCAGCAACTCGGCAAGGTTGAGCACGGCTTCAGGCTCCATCGCGAAGCAGCCTGGCGGTCGCCGGTTGCCTTCGCGCGGGCCAACGCTGCACTCACGAGCCTGCTCCGTTGAGGGGCTTGAGGGGCTTGAGGGCCACGAGACGCATGCCCACCGAAGTACATCCCCGGACTCGGTTCGCTTGATTCCAGCTGACTCAGCTTGTCGGTACTTGAAACCGTTTGCAATAACGATAGGACCAGTAACTAATCGCTGCGACCGCCGCAAGAACTCAGTCCAATCCGCTGAGATCCCCCACTGGCCTCCGTCAGTTCGCCGGCTTCGCCATTTGCCGATGGATCTTCGCAATAAGGAGATTTTCATTGGCTGTGTGCTCGTAGCTTCGGGCGAGGTTCTCGCAGTGCTGAGCCAATGTCTCGTGTACTTCTACACCGCTTGCTGGGGTTCTGTTTCTACGGTACGTGATCGCATAGCCAAAATGCCGCTTTGCCGTGGCTGCGTCAATGGCCGCTTGCCGCTCATACTCGGCTGCGATGGTTCCATGATCCAGTTCGCTGACCGCCCTCTCCGACCGGGCCGGCAAAAGCACTGAACTCTCCGGCGGGCGCGAAGCGCATCCGGCCGCAATCACTAGGGTTCCGGCAGATGCAGCCATGGCAAGTCCTCGTAGCAACCCGATTCGCTTAGTCATCATGATCTCCTTTGAGGTTGTTGAACGTGCGGCCGAAGGGGATGGCGGATCCTTCCATCGCCGCAAAAAAAGAACGATGCGCAACTGTCGTACAAGCGCTGGAAGGAACATTGACAAATATCAATCGATAGCGATCTTGAAGGGCCGAAGCGTCCTTCGCCGCTCAGCAGCACCTGAGTGATCCTTGCGTTCCGGTTGTATCCGCCGCTGATGACGAACGCCGCAATCACGGCCTCCGGCGTTGCTGGAGAAGCCGAGTGGCGCCGGCAGCCATTTGGCAGGAGAGCTCCGACTGAGCCCTCGGCACCGGATTATCTTTAACCGGCAGCCTTAGCTCCTTGCTCAGGTTCGCTCGGACGGGCCACGTTCGCAAGCGAACACACGCTCTGCTCGCACCGCGCCTGCGCGTCCGCCATTTTTTGTCGGATCTCCTGGCGCCCCTCGTTGTCTCGATGCACTGCCAGCAGCGTCATCAGCCGCGCGTTCTCGGCCTCAAGAGTGCGAAGGCGCCTGGCCTTGGGCGGCGCGAGATCACCAGAGTGATTGGGCCAGGCGTAGGTGGCTCGCCGAGCCTGTGCTTCTTGGCCCATTCCGAACAGCGTGCGCTCAGCCTCACTGAAAACCAGCTGCCCTGCGACAAATCGGCTTGCCCCATAGACTCACCCGTCTTCGAAGAGCCGTCTCCCGAAAGCTACTAGCCCGACGAGTCGGGCAGGTAATCCTCCCCTGTGGTCCTGATCATGCTATCGCCATGGGCCAAGCCATGAAGCTTTCATTCCGCCCCACCCCTGTTCCATGTCCGCTGCGTCGACCGGGGGGCCAGGTCAATTCCGCTTACGAAGCCGCACCACCGTAAGATCCGATCCGGATTTTTCTAGATCGAAGGCGACCTTGTCGCCCTCCTTGAATTTGCCCAAAGTCTGGTTGTTCTTGAGTTTGAATTCATGCGTTGCTGGCGGCATCTTGAGCTTGTCGATGGTTTCGTGTTCCAGCGTAATTTTCCTTCCTTGCGCATCGATGCCAGTGATCACGCCAATGCCGGAACTTCGGACGACTCCGTGCTGGCGGCCGGGTTCGTCGTGGCGTTGAGCGAGCGCGTCGGTCGCGACGACAGTGCTGAGGGAAAATATGACCGCAGCCAAGACTGTAGACTTCATTTTGACTCCTAGACTAACGATTGAACCATGGAATGGCGGTGGAAAAAGCAAGAACTAGGCCATCTTCGTCGGAAGAATGGGCCTTGCGCCTGATGTCATGAACACCTTTCGCGAAGTGATGGAGTGGGTGGGGCTGGCGTTCGATGCTACTGGTGTTTTGGTGATTGCGGGAGGTGTCCTGATCGCTGCTGGGCGGCTGGCCGCTGGGGCTTCAGGTACAAAAGCGACGAGTGTCCGGCGCTTCCGGCAGGACTTCGGCGGCGCGATCGTGCTCGGCCTTGAATTTCTGGTGGCGGGCGACATCATCCGCACTGTCGTCGTGGCGCCGACACTGGAAAACGTTGCCGTGCTGGCGATCGTAGTTCTGATCCGCACTGTTCTGAGTATGGCCCTGCAGGTAGAGATCGAAGGGCGCTGGCCTTGGCAACTTCATGACCGTGATTCCGCCCCTATCCAAGCGCGTTCGCAGCTCTCGACAGGCGCAGATTCCAAATCGGCTGGCAATGAACTCAAAGACCACAACTAGTTGGTGATGGAGAATCCTGAATCCGTGCGCAAGGTCGTCAAGGAAACCAATAGGATCCTCAT
Organism: Variovorax sp. RA8; assembly: GCF_901827175.1. Classification (NCBI taxonomy): domain Bacteria; kingdom Pseudomonadati; phylum Pseudomonadota; class Betaproteobacteria; order Burkholderiales; family Comamonadaceae; genus Variovorax; species Variovorax sp. RA8. Next base: position 160,627 of record NZ_LR594664.1, read on the forward strand.
CAAGCGATAGCGATATCAAGCCTTGACATGCGCCGCAGGCGTTGTGTTTCAGGTCAAGGAGCCGGCCTATACTCGACTTGGTCGAGATTCAGGTCGCCAAGTTCCCAATCCACAATGGCTACTCGACGTGGCACAAGTTGGCTGGCGTCCTATCTAACAGCCAGCATTGTTGGAGGATGAAATCTGGGGTGATGCATTGGGCGCTGTCTCCTGTCCCGCTTTGGACACAGAAGACCGGCAAGTTGGAATGGCGGCGTAACCGACCGTTGGCGAACTGCCGCTGGCCGGCGCAGGGAATGGCCGATGGTCCGTTCGAATCTCATCTGGCTTGCGACTTCGGCCGGCGTCGACGGTCAACTTCGATCCGATAGCATCGTGCAGTGCGACGTCCCCTTCGCTCGCGACTGTCGTGGGAGCGGATGCCCGTATGGAACCACTGCAATGGCCTTAAATTTGCCATCCTGCTGTCTTGGATGGCTTCGGATCACTCTTGCGGCTGCGTTGTGGCTGCTGCTGACGATGACAAGCGGCTGCGCAACTGGGCGGCTGGATGTTCCTCGTGTGCCGTCGCGTGCAATCGTCAACGTCGAGCGCACGACGCTCGGACGCGCATTTGCTGAGCAGGCCGCGCCCTATCCCGGGATGTCCGGCTTCCAGGTCCTTGCCTCCGGCCATGCTGCCTTTGTCGCCAGAGCTGCATTGGCTGACGCAACCGAACGCACGCTGGACCTGCAGTACTACAGCGTAGGTGATGACCTGACGACCGACCTGCTGTTGCTGCGCATCCTCGCCGCGGCCGAGCGGGGCGTTAGGGTGAGGATTCTGCTCGACGACATCGACGCGCGGACGCGCTCCTTCGCGCGCCGTGCAATTGCCGCACACTCCGCGATCCAGGTGCGGCTGTTTAATCCCTTCTTTTCGGGTGGCACGTCGAGCCTCGGGCGACTGAGCGAGTTTGTGCTTGATGGCGCACGGCTGAATCGCCGGATGCACAACAAGCTGTGGGTGGCGGACAATGTGGCCGCGGTGGTCGGCAGCCGCAACCTCGGAGACGAGTACTTCGACGCGAACGTTGCGTCCAACTTTGCTGATGTGGACTTGCTGGGCGCCGGCCCGATCGTGAAAGAGCTATCGCACGCCTTCGACGCTTACTGGAACAGCGCGGCCGCAATCCCTATGGAGGCGTTTACCGAACGCCCCGACGCCGCCGAAGGCGAGCGGGTGCGGCAGTCATTGCGCATGCGCGCCGCGAATTGCCACGGTCTCGCGCCTTGCGACTGGCTGGCGCAAGACAGCCTGCTTGGCGCCCTGCGGTCTGCGACCGTTCAGCTCTCATGGGGGCGTGCCCAGCTGACCTACGACCAGCCCGACGAACAAAAGAGGGGCGTGGCCTCCGGAGTTGAGCACGGATCGATTGACGACCGTGAAGGTGGCTCTCGCACAGCGGCCGAACTGCTGATCATGTCGCCATATTTTGTGCCGAGCGAGGATGGAATCCGCCACCTGGCGGAGATGCGCGAGCGCGGCGTTCGCGTAGCCGTCTTGACCAACTCGCTGGCCTCCACAGATTCACCGGCAGCGCATGCAGGTTACGCGCGTCATCGGATGGAACTCCTGCGCAATGGGGTGGAGTTGTTCGAAATGCGTCCACGGCCGGATGTCCAGCACCGCTTGCCGCATCGTTGGGGGCGTGCGTCCGCCGCCAGCTTTCACGCGAAAGTCATCGTGCAGGATCGTGTGCGCGCCCTCGTTGGCTCGCTGAACCAGGATCCACGCTCACGACTACACAATACGGAGGCTTGGATCACTGTCGACAGTGTCGAACTGGCGGGCGAATTGGCGGCGTTGTTCGACGAAGGGGCCGATCCTCATCATGCCTTCGAGGTCGCGCGACGCGAAGCTCGCGGCGAAGCAGGGCTCGAGTGGAGAGCTGAGGAGGGTGGGAAGATTGTGACGCACGATGTTGAACCCATGACAGACTTGGGGCTGCGGGTTTGGCGAGGCATTCTGGGTGTACTGCTCCCCGAGCACATGCTTTGAAGCGCCTGCGCAGCGCGCTTCAACGCGTCCGCCGCCGCAATGACGGTGCGACAGCCTGAGCAGCGAAGGCGAGCTCGCGATGCTGGTCTGAGCTTCGCTTTGTCTATCCCTGGAACTGAAGTTCAACACTCGTTCTCCCGGTTGCCTGGGTCGAGCTCGACGGTGCCGCCGAGCTGGATCGTGCAATTCTGAACTCGCTGTTTGCCGTACTGCCGTGCCACTTGCAGTCTTGCAGTCTTGCAGACTTGCAGACTTGCAGACTTGCAGACTTGCAGACTTGCAGACTTGCAGACTTGCAGACTTGCAGACTTCAAGACGAAGTTCGGAGTTGCAAGGCGCAGAGGCGCATAGCCTCGTGTGATCCATGGCAGAACGGCAATGATTGGAAAAAAGCGTCCAGTCGTGTCTCTTTGGCTTGATCTTGATCAAACCATCGAAGACCGCACACTCCTATTCTTTGTTCAGCGTTGGTAATCGAACCGGGTGAGGACCGAAGCCCGACGCTAACCTACGTGTAACCACGTTTCTTCCGGAAGCATTCCCCTTGGAGATTGTCATGAAATTGAATCACATCACACTTGCTGCAGCCCTCCTGACCGTGCTCGCCGCCCCCAGTGCATCTGCGCAAGGCGCCGACGGCGCCAAGCCGAAGTCGCGCGAAGAGGTAAGGACCGAAGCGATCCGCTCCCATAAGGACGGAACCATGCGACATAGCGAAGCGGAACCGAAATCTGAGCCATTCAGATCGGAGAAAAGCCGGAAGGAAGTGAGTGCCGCAGGAGTCCGCTCTCACAAGGACGGCACCATGTTGCATAGCGAGGCCGAGCCGAAATCCGATGCGTTCAAATCAGGGAAGAGCCGCAAGGACGTAAAGGCTGAGACGATCCGCTCTCACAAAGACGGAACCATGCTGCATGGCGGTGAGGCGGCTGCGCCGGAGGCGAAGTAAACAAAGTGTGGCGCGCGGTCTAGCGCGGCACTCGACCAGCCTTCGGCAGCGGGCCGGCCAGTATGTACAGGCTCGCGTCAACGTGCCCTCGAAGGGATCGCGTTCCTGGCGCGAAAATGTCGACCAAGCCGAACAGCGCCAGGAATGTAAGGTCGCCGTCAGGCTTTGCACCGGTGAGATCACGGTCGCGCGCGGCGCGGTGTGGCGTCACCCATCATGACCCCACGTTCACAGGCCGGCGGCGATCTCGCCACTGCGTGCCGGCCCCCATGATGCGAGCGCGATGGCGGCCCCCAGCACAAGAATCAGCGCTGCCGCCCAGAATGACGCCGCCGGCTGCCATGCGAAAAGCGACCCGGCGCTCACCGAACCCAGCGCCTGCCCGAGGTTGCCGGCCGCTGCCTGCCGGCCAAGCAGTTCCCCGCGCGCGGCTGCATGGCGCTCGAGCAGCTCGTAGGACAGTACCGGTCCGACCATTCCGACGCCAGTGGACACCACGACGATCAGCAGGCCGAGCGCCGCGGCGTCCGGCACCGCAAAGGCGAAAGTCAACGCGAGCGCCGAGGTGCCAAATGCGGCCGCGACCCAGCGTTGGTTGATGCGGCGGCGCACGCCTTGCAGTAGCAACGTGGACTGCGCTGCCAGCATGGCCAGGCTGCAGGTGACAAACATAACGGCCATCGTGCCGCTGGCTAGGCCCAGCGTCTGCCCGCCGAACAGAGTGAAGCCGACTTCAAAGGTACCCACCGCAAACGAGGCCAGCAGTGCCATGCCCATCGAGGCGCGAACGAACCTCCGGCGGTCTGGCGACAACTGAGGTGGCAGGTCGCGCTCAGGCGCAGCGCGCTTGCGGCCCAGGCCCCACGGGATGAGCACCAGCAATGGGAGCCCCCCCAACACGATGGCAAACGCGGGCCAGTTGACCATGTCAAGCATGCGCCCGACCGGCATGCCCATCACTGGCCCGGCGATCCAGGTTCCGAAGGCCGGGCCGGCGAGAAAGCCGATGAACGACGTGCTGCCGAGCAGCACAAAGCGGCGGCTGCGCACCTCCTGCGTGCTGATGTCGTCGACGTACGCCTGTGCTGTCGGGACAATTGAGGCGGCACCTGCACCGGCCAGGAAGCGAGCGGCATACACGACTATCAGGTTCGGTGCCAACGCGGCTGCAGCGCCGCCGATCAGGAATGCTGCGAAGCCCGCGGCCAGTACGGCGGAACGGCCATGCCGGTCCGAGAGTCGACCCCACAACGGCGCGAAGAGGAATAGCGCGAAGGTGTAGACGCCGCCCAGCATGCCGACGTGCCACGCGAGCGTGGATGGCGTCGCCCCGTCGAGGTACAGCCCCAGAAACAGCTGCAGCAACGGCAAGCCGGCGCCGTAGCCGAGCGCGACGACGAATACCATCGCTCCGAGCAGCAACATCGCCCGGCCCGCCGCCACAGTTGCGTCGGGCGCTGCCGGCGCATTGAGGGCTGCTGTCTTCACCATGCGCGCCGCCTTCAGACCGCAGCCGGGGCGGTCTGCCTGGTGTCGCCCGTTGTTCCTGGAGTCGCCCGGACCCGGCGGATGCCGGTCAGCCGTGTGCGTTTGAGCATCAGCGCGTTAATGGCCACCAGCGCGGAGCTTCCCGACATCGCGATGGCGGCCACCTCTGGACTGATGGTGAACGGGTAAAACACGCCGGCGGCTAGCGGGAACGCCACCACGTTGTAGGCCACCGCCCACCACAGGTTCTGGTGCATCTTGCGCAGCGTCGCGCGCGACAGCTCGATGGCGCCGACCACATCGAACGGGTCGCTCTTCATGAGCACCACGTCGGCGCTTTCCATCGCTACATCAGTGCCAGCACCGATCGCGAAACCAACATCGGCCTGCGTCAGCGCCGGGGCATCATTGATGCCGTCGCCGACCATGCCGACCTTCTTGCCGTGCGCCTGAAGTTCCTTGACCTTGGCGGCTTTGTCGCCGGGCAGCACATCCGCGAGGACGATGTCGATGCCGAGTTCCTTGGCGATTCGGTCGGCAGTGGCCTGGTTGTCGCCCGTCAGCATGGCCACCTGCACCCCTTTCCCGTGGAGCGCCTTGACGGTCTCTGCCGAAGAAGGGCGCACCGCGTCGGCGATGGCGATCAGACCGATCAGGCGCCCACCATGGGCCACGTGGACCACCGTGCGTCCCTGACCTTGCAGGTTGCCCGATTGAGCCTCCAAGCCATTGAGGTCGATGGCGTTCGCGTCCATCAACAGCCGATTGCCGAGGAGCGCTCTTTCGCCGCGAACGACGGCTTCGGTTCCCATGCCATCGATGTTGGAAAATGCGCTCACCTCTTCGAGTGGCAGGTTTCCGGCACGTTGGAGCACAGCCAAGGCCAGAGGATGCTCGGAGAGCTTCTCCACCGAGCCGGCGATGGTCAGCAGCGCATCGACGCTCGTGCCACGTGCCGCGACAAGGTCGACCACGTCGGGCTCGCCGAGCGTCAGCGTGCCGGTCTTGTCGAAGATCACGACATCGAGCTTGGTGGCGTCTTCGAGCGCTGCGGCGTTCTTGAACAGGATGCCGTTCATCGCCCCCAGGCCCGTCCCGACCATCACCGCCATCGGCGTGGCCAGTCCGAGCGCGTCGGGACACGCGATCACGAACACAGTGATGGTCAGCGTGAGGGCCAGCAGCACGGGCTGGCCGAGCACGAAGTACCAGACGCCGAAGGTTGCGAGACCGATCAGGAACGCGACCACCACCAACCACTGCGAGGCCCGGTCGGCCAGCAGCTGCGCTGGAGCCTTGGAGTTCTGCGCCTCCTGCACGAGTTTGACGATCTGCGCCAAGGCGGTATCGGATCCGACCTTGGTGGCGCGGTAGCGGAAACTGCCGCTCTTGTTGATGGTGGCGCCGATCACGCTGTCGCCGACCGCCTTCTTGACCGGCATCGATTCGCCGGTGAGCATCGATTCGTCGACCTGTGATCCGCCTTCCAGCACCTCGCCGTCAACGGGAATCTTGTCGCCCGGGCGGATGAGCACGATGTCACCCAGCAACACGTCGGCCGTCGCGACCGTAGTTTCGACACCGTTGCGCACGACGCTGGCTTTCGGCGGTGCCAGGTCCATCAAGGCGCGTATCGCCTCGGAAGCACCGGCACGTGCCCGCATCTCGAGCCAGTGCCCGAGCAGGATGAACACAAGCAGCACCGACACCGCCTCGTAGAACTGCGCCCCTTCGAAGAGGAAGGTGGCTCCGACGCTGAACAGGTATCCGGTGCCGACGCTCAGCACGACCAGAACCGCCATGTTGAGCACGCCATTGCGAAGCGCACGCGATGCGGCGACGAAAAATGGCCATGCCGGATAGATCACCGCACCTGTGGCCAGCACGAACAGCCACAGCTTCAGGTCGAGGCCGAACGGCGGACTCAGCTTGATGAAGTCCATGCCCATCGGCGCATAGAGGAAAATGGGCACCGTGAACGCGAGGCAGATCCAGAATCGGTTCCGCATGTCGCGTGCCATGCCGCGCGCGTCCATGCCGGGGCCGTGCCCCATCTCGTGGGCCATGGCATCCATCGTGCCGTGGTCCATCGTGTGCCCAGCTGCGGCCGGCTTCGCGCCTTGGGTCACATGCCCTGCATGCTCGTGCTCGTGCGGCTTGCCCGCCGTAGCGTGCGGCCCGCAGATATGGCGAGGGGTGGCCTCGCCGCCGCAGTGGTAGCCGCATGCTTCGATGGCGATGCGAATAGCCTCTGGCGTCGTCTGGTCCGGGTCGAAGGTCACGCTTGCCGAGCCGGCCGCGTAGTTGACCTGGGCTGCGGTCACGCCGGGCAGGCGCGACAACTGCTTTTCGACCCCATGGGCCGACATCGACGACACCATGCCGCCGACCTCGAAGTTCATTGTTGTGGTCATGCGGGTTTCATTCTCAAAGGGCAAGACAACCGCGCCTCCAGGGTGGCCGTTGCGGACATTCATCCCATCAGCGTCTTCAGTGCGTCGAGGGCCACCATGGGCTCGGCGAGGGCGTGGTAGATGGGCGGGATGTCTCGTTTCAGGCCGAGCAGTCCGTAAACACCGTGCATCGCCGAACGCACTGAATACTCGACCGTGAAGACCACGTCCTCCGGGATTTCGACGTACTGGCCCAGCAGCGCATAGTTCTTCGCGCCGTGCGGGATCACCGGCGGCCGGTCGGTCACGTCGCGCCGCGAGAACTCGCTGGTGATGTAGGGCATCATCACCGGGATGACAGTTGTGCTGCGGCGCACCTCGTCGAGGATCTCCTCGAATCCCAGTTGGTGCATCAACTCAGTCAGGATTTCCTGGCCGGTCGCCTGGGCCATCGACTTGTCGATGTAATCCCCCTTGTTGTCGATGAAGAGGCCGTAGCCCCAAAGCGTGAACACATCGTCAGGCTGACCAGCGAAGTGCGGCGGGCGCGGCACCACGATGGACATCAGCCAGCTGGAATCCTTGAAGGTCATCAGGCCACCGGTGCCGGCCTTGTTGCCGGTGAAATCCTCGATCCGGCGAACGAGAGCCGGCGTGCGCATCGTCAGCGTGAAAGACTCCCACTTGCTTTCGTCGATGTTGCCGCTGAAGGCGTAGGGTCGACCAAGACCCGGCAGCTTCCGTGCCATCGTCTCCCACAGCCTCCAAGCACCATCGGTCTTATCGCGCACGAGTTGGGGTGCGTGATCGTTGTCTCCCAGTCGCGAATCGGCGGTCATCGAGCCGATCGTGATGAACGCATAGTCCCGCAGCCCAACCGCGTACGAGACCTCCTTGCCGTGGCGCGTGCAATGGATCGCCGTGATTCGCTGGCCGTCGCTCTCGGCGAGGTCAACATCGATCACCTTGGTTCCGTACTCGAACTGCACCCCCTGGTCGGTCAGCCACTTCTCGATCGGACGGACCAGCGAGTCGTACTGGTTGAATGCGCTTCGCCGCACGCCCGCCAGGGTGTGGATCCTTGGAAACTCCTGCATGAACCGCAGCATGTAGCGCTTGAGCTCGATGGCGCTGTGCCAGTTCTGGAAGGCGAAGGTGGTGCGCCACATCGCCCAGAAGTTGGTCGCGAAGAAATGCGACGAGAAGCAGTCCTCGATGCGCTTGGTTCCGATGATTCGCTCGGGGATCGCCAGCAAGCGCATGATTTCGAGGCGATCTTGCAGGTTGAAGCCCAGATCGGTGGCATCGAGGATCGTGTGATCCTTGCCGATGAGGCGCGCATGCGAACCTGAACGCCAAGCCTTGTTGAACGCCCAGACGTCGTCCTTGACGGATCTTGTCGGATTAGCAAGCGTTGGGATCGAGTCGAGCACGTTCCACAGGCAGACGTATGCCTCTTCGGTCCACATGCGGCCGCCGCGGGTGACGTACCCCTTGACCGGGTCGCCCGAGCCGTCCAGGGCGCCGCCGGCCACCTCCAACTCTTCCAGAATGCGGATGTTGGCACCGCAGAATCCTCCATCGCGGATCAGCAGGACGGCCGCGGACAGCGAGGCGATGCCTCCGCCGATGATGTAGGCCTTGGCCGCGTCGGTTGTGTTCATCGATGTTCTCTCCCGTGAATCAGGTTAGACAAGTGGGCCTGGCCAACCGACCGGACACGGTGGCGCTGGGCGGATAGGGTGGCAAGGAGCGTCTGGCGCCGCGCCATGCAAAGTGGAGGTAGATGACCGCACTCATCGGCGCGGCGAACAGGCGCCACGCCAAGATGAACCACCTGGCGTAGAGGTCGTACGCCGCGCCGAATGACAGCAACGCCAGCGAGACAAGTGCCCAGTAACGCAGCACGCCCTCGCGCTCCAGGCGCGATTGCTCCAGGGTAAGGGGGGCCCCCAGTGCAAGCAGGACCGTCGCGAAGAGACCAGCGAGTTTGGAGCGGACGGATGACATGGCAATCTCCAGGATCATCTATTGGCATCAGGGCAAAAACACGCGCACGCCGGCGGCAATGGCCGCAGTGAGCGAGATGCGATTGGACGCGTGGCGGATCGTGTCGCAGCTGACGATGTCGCCCGCGCCGGCCGCGCGCAGTTCCTCGAACGCCGTCTGAGCGAATACCGCGTGGACCGCCACGCACACGGGTGCGGCGAGCCCGGCCCGGCGCAGGTGGTCGATCGTTTCGATCATGGTGCGGGCAGTCGAGACGATGTCGTCCACCAGCACGGGCGTGTGCGACCGCCAACGCTCGACGTCCGGTACCGACACTTGGACATCGCGGTCGCCGCGGCGCGTCTTGGTCAGCACGACGAAGGGTGCGTCGGACTGCTGTGCCACATCGCTGACCCACTGGGCGCTTTCCTCATCGGGGCCGATCAAGAGTGGATTGCGCACTTGCGCCCGTACCCACTGCGCCACACTGTCCGCGGCATGGACGACACGTGACGGGACGCTGTAGACCTGAGACAGGTCCGGTATCCTGTGCAGGTGCGGATCGACGGTCACCATCCAGTCGACATAGTGCGAGATCCAAGCTCCGACATGCTGGGCACTGATCGTCTCGCCCGGATGGAACCGACGGTCTTGCCGCATGTAGGGCAGGTATGGCGCAACAAGGCCCACTGACAACGCGCCCGCCTCACGGACCGCCGCTGACAGCAAGAGCAGCGGCACCAGCTTGTCATCGGGCCGGTCCAGCGTGCAGGCGATGAGAGTGACTCGTCCTTCGATCGCTGACTCGACGCGCGCGTAAGACTCACCGTCAGGAAAGCGCCGTACCGTGGCCGCGCCGCGTTCCAGCGAAAGGTGAGCGGCCAGGTCGTCGGCGAGCTGCTCGTTGCCAGGCATCGCGACCACGACCGGCTTCATGGCGTCACCTCGTCGCCCAGCGTGACGACGGGATGGGAATCGAGGTAGCTGCGGGCATAGGCCAGCTCGCCAGGCGCCTGCGCATACAGCGTGAACAGCGGCATGCCGCGCTCGACAGGGTCCCCCAACCGCACGTGCAGCACGAGGCCGGCGGTCGGCGCACCCGGGGCGCCGGCGAGCTTGGCGACCCGCGCGAGCCGACGGTTGTCGATGCCGCAGACGTAACCGGTGCGTTCGGCCACGATCGGCTCGCGCAGTGGAGCGACGCCGGGCTCGCGCAGCCCGCCTTGCGCTTCGCAGATGGCCTGGAACTTGTCCCAAGCCGCGCCACTGTCCAGCAGGCGGCAGGCCTCGGACTCGCCCGTGCCGGGAGTGCTGTGGCCGCAGAACTCGAGCAATTCGCCGGCCAGAACCAGTGCGCGCATGCGCAGGTCCACCGGCGCCGCCGCTGCGCCGCGCAGCACGGCCAGAACGTCATGCGCTTCGAGCGCGGGGCCTACGCCTCGCCCGACCGGCTGGGCGCCGCGCGTACGCAGCACGCGCAGTTGCAGCCCGTGGGCTACAGCAACTTGCTCTAGCAAGGTCTGCAGCCGATTCGCGTCCTCCTCGCTGCGCACCTTGGCGGTCCGACCGACCGGGATGTCGATCAGGGCGTGCGTCGCTCCGGCGGCGATCTTCTTCGACAGCACGGAGGCGACGAGCTGGGCATCGCTGTCAAGGTCGAGCGGGCGCTCGACGCGGATCAGGATGTCGTCGGCCGGGCTTAGGGTCAGCGCCCCACCCCAGACAAAGCAGCCGCCCTCGCGATCCACTACACGTCGCATCGCGGTCAGACTGAGGTCGACGCGCGTCAGCGTTTCCATCACGTCGGCCGTCCCCGCGGGCGAGGTGATCGCGCGCGACGAGGTCTTGGGCATCGTCAGCCCGGCCGCCGCCGCAATCGCGACCACAATCGGCGTCGTGCGATTGCCAGGCAGGCCGCCCACACAATGTTTGTCGGCGATCGGCGTACGGCCCCAGTCGATACGGTCGCCGGCCTTGACCATGGCGCTTGTCAGGTCGATGGTTTCCTGCAAGTCCATGCGCCCGCCGGCGCAGGCGCTCAGAAACGCAGCGATGTGCATGTCGGAGTAGCGGCCTGCAGCCACGTCACCGACGATGGCGTCGAGCGCCATGGTGTCGAGCCGGTGGCCGTAGATCTTCGAGCGCATCGCGCTCAGCGAGTCGAGCGTCGGCGCGTGCGCCACCTTGACGGTATCGTTCGCCGCGGCGCCAAGAGCCTGCCATGCGCGGGTCGACAGGCTGGCTTCGCCCGGCGCCAGCAATTCGGTGTCGACAACGTTGAGCGTCGCGATGATGCGGTGCTCTCGCAGGGCCACCTCTACGCGCGTCTGGGCCTCGAAACCTTCGGCCCTGCAGACATGACAGTCGCGTCGCATGTAAATCACATGCTCCTGCAGCGTGTCGATGCCCAGCAGCCGCAGGCGCAAGCCCGATGCATTCATCATGCAACCTCTACGCTTTGGCCCAGCCGGGGCACCGTTGCGAGCCATCCCAGTTCACGCTCGATGCGTTGCCGCAATGCGTCGGCCGGACCCGGCTCGCCATGGTTGAGGTAGATGCCGCGCGGCGGCTGGGGCGCGGTAGCCAGCCACTGCACGAGCTGCTCTGCATCGGCGTGCGCCGACATGCCAGGCAGCGACACAACCTCGGCATTGATGGTCACATCTTCGCCGTGGATGCGGAGGCGGCGCTCGCCGGCAAGCAGGCGGGCGCCTCGCGTGCCGCCCGCCTGATAGCCGGCGAACACGATGGTGTTGCGGCGATCCGGACCCAGGGCTTTCAGGTGGTGCAGCACCCGGCCGCCCGTGGCCATGCCACTGGCCGACACGATAACCGCGGGGTAGCGCAGCGAATTCAAAGCACGCGATTCATCGACAGTACGTGTCATCTTCGCGACCTGGCACATGCCGCTGCATTGCTCCACCGACAGTCGGTGCTCCGCGCGATGCCGGTGATAAATCTCGGTCAGGTCGATCGCCATCGGGCTGCTCAGGAAGATCGGCAAGTCGGGGATGGCGGCACGGGTCTTTAGACGATAGATCGCGTAGAGCAGGGCCTGAGCTCGCCCCACCGCAAAGGCAGGGACTACCACGATGCCGCCGCGTGCCGCCGTGCGCCTGATCACCTCGCCCAAAGCGGCCTCGACGTCCTGCATATCGTGCAACCGGTCACCGTAGGTCGACTCGATCACCACATGGTCGGCGCGCGCTATCGGCAACGGGGCCCGCATGATGCGATCGTCGGGGCGTCCGAGGTCGCCAGAGAACAGAACCGTCGTGTCGCCCGCCGTCAGTTCGACCGAGCTGGCGCCGAGGATGTGACCAGCCTGCCGCAGGCGCAGTTGCATGCCTCCCGTCACATCCCCTCGCTGCTCTAGCGGCAGCGGCTCGAGACGGCGCAACGCGCGCTGCGCGTCCTCCTCTGAGTACAACGGCAGGGCCGGTTGGTGCCTGGAAAGCTTGTGGCGGTTGGCGTACTCCGCATCCTCTTCCTGGATTCGCGCACTGTCGGGCAACAGGACCCGGCACACGTCGATCGTCGACGGTGTCGCGAAGACCGGCCCGCGAAAGCCCCGCTTGACGAGCAGCGGCAGTGCCCCCGCGTGATCGAGGTGTGCGTGCGTCAACACCACGGCATCGAGCTTCGTGGGTTCGAACGGAAACGGCTCCCAGTTCATGGCGCGCAAGTTCTTGTAGCCCTGGAACAGGCCGCAGTCGACAAGCAACTGCTTCCCTTCGTTCGTGACGAGGGTCTTTGAGCCGGTGACGGTGCCGGCGGCACCCAAGAAATCGAGCTTCATGGTCTGGTACTCGGGGTGGGTTCTTGGCGCGGTTGACGCTCCCGGCCGGTCTCGTGCGTACTGACCCACAGCATCGGGTGGCGCAGGACCGGCCGGGCCATGAACAGCAACACCCAGGGCAGCAAGAAGGCCACGGTCCATCGCAGCCACGTGCAGCGGAATGCGGGGTCAGCCGGTGTCACGTCATGCCCTTGGTGTTTCGCGGGAGAGTCGGCGCGTCGGCGCGTCGGCGCGATCGTCACGCACGGGGCTGCGTCGCCCCTGACGCGCCCAATTTGGGAAAGAACCTCGGCGTCTGACTCGCATAGCGCTCCCATTCAGCTCCGAAGGTCTTGGCTGCGTTGCGCTCTTCCGTCAAGGACAAGCGGACGTACATCGCGCACAGGATCGGGAACATCACGAGGGTCAGGACGGTCGGCCACTGCAGCAGGAAGCCGAACATGATGAGCACGAACGCCACATACTGCGGGTGCCGAACCCGGGCATAGGCGCCGGTCTTCGCCAGCGTCCCGGCACGCTGGCTCGCATACAGCACGGACCATGCGCCGGAGAGCAGCCAAAAGCCTCCACCGATGAAGACGGCGCTGAGCGCGTGGAACGGTCCGAAGTGCGGATTGGCGCGCCAGCCGAACATCACTTCCAGCAGGTGGCCGGCGTCGTGCGAGAGAAAATCCACGCCAGGAAATTTCGTGCCCAGCCATCCCGACAGGAGGTAGATGGTCAGGGGATAGCCGTACATCTCGGCGAACAGCGCCACCAGGAAGCTGGAGAAGGCGCCGAACGAGCGCCAGTCGCGACCGGACTGCGGCTTGGCGAAGCTGAATGCGAAGATGATGAAGACGAGGGAATTGATGACCACCAGGGACCACAGTCCGTAGGCCGGGGCGTTGTCTTGCGTCATGGAATGTCCTTTGCGGTTGGCTCAGTGCTGGTGCGGCTGATGCGGGGCGGCCGGAGGGATGGGTGTGGCATCGGGGCGGCCTTGAAGGCCGGTTTTGTCGAGGGCATCGGCGCTGCCAGATCCTGTGGGGCCGTGCTCCTGATGGCCGCCGGGGCCACCGTGTCCACCATGGAAGAAATGCATCAACGGGCACAGCGCCAGCAGGAGAAACGGCAGGGCTCCCATCAGGTGTGCACGGTGCTCAATAACAAGGAAGAAGGCGGCCACCGCGAGGAAGCCGAAGAACACCCAGGTCAGGGCGGCCCCGCGTTGCGAACGGCGGCTGGTGGTCGGATCGGGACGGAAAGAATGGTTGGCCATGATTCGCGTTGTCGGTGTTCGGTCTGGGCCGGGTGCCGACCCTCTTGGAGGAATCGGCTTGGCTCGGGCAGTTGCTCGTGTGGTGGCTGCGCGTGGTTCGGTTGTGCCGGTAGTTCGTGCGGAGGGAGGGCAAGCTGAGTGTGCAACCTGGGTGCGGCACACAGGTCAAGCGCTAGCACTCTCGCTGGACACAGGAGTGGGAAGTGCGGGCCATCCTGAGCACGCGACGTGGGCGCAGGTCAAATCCGCGCGCACGATCAGACTGCCCCCACTCCCGACTCGTCAAATGCGCAGGCGAGGCGAAATGTCCAGCGGGGCGCGCGGCGGTGGCGGATGCGCAAATTGTGGCGGCGCAACGCTCACCATCGCGACGACCGGCTCCCAGTTCTGCACCGGTGCATGCGACCAAGCGTTCGCATCGACCGTCAGGGACCACTTGATGGCCGAGACGAAAGTTGGCCCGCCGGTAAGGGGCGCCGGCTCTTCGCAGACATGTCCCTTGCTGTCGTTCGACGGCTGCTCGGTTCGCAAGGCGTGCTTGTGTGGCTGATGAGCCTTCTGCGGCGCATGGATGAACGACGCATCCGGCGAGACGGGTGGCGCTCTGTGCTCGCCATAGATCTCGCACAGGGCCGTGCCTGCGATGGCCCGTACAGCGAACAACAGCAGGAACGCAGTCCATGCGCTCCTTGCCAGTTTGCTTCGCCATGCCGCCATGTTGCAGTCCCTACGCCGAGTTTCGGGGGATTCACCATGAATCCTTCAGCACAGCTTATTCGACAGCATTGCAGAGCGGTTGATATGGATCAAGGTCTGGGCATGCCGTCACTGGACTCGGCCTCGGTTCTTCTCGACGGGCGCAGCCAGGTGAGCATGAGGGCCGAGCATCGTCAGCTTTCGTCCTCAGGGGGACTGATCTGCGACCCGGACGGTATACAAATGCCAAGCAGCTGTCGCGATTCAAGGGCTCGTGGCTTGCTCATCAGTGCCACCGAGTTCACCGAGCCGGAGAGAGGACGGGATGGGGGCTGCGAGATGCCTTTGTCGTGCAGAAACTTGACCGTGAGTCGGCAGCGGTCCGCGCGCCGTCTGGCGGCGGCCCTCATGTTCCGTAGAGGCTTTGGAACGCCATCTCTGCGATGCGATCGCGCAAGTGGCGCCAGGACTCGATGTATTTACCGATGCCATCGGCCGCGCTGCGTTCCGCCCGATACCAGGGATTGAAGGCGCGTTCTTCATCGCTGAGGCCCAGCGTCTGACCTGCCCATGCCAGGATGGGAAACAACGCAGCGGCCGGTGCGACGCGCTCGGACCACATCAGGCGGCTGGTGCGCATCGGATGCCAAGCCTCCAGCCAGCGTGCCGTGGCTGGACTGCCAAGCTGCTGTACGAAGGGTGACAGCCACTGGGTGTAAAGGGCGTCCAGCTGGCGCGACACTTCGGCGACGCGTTCGAACGCAGCCGGACGGGGCTCGAAGGGCAGGTCCTCGATGCGTCGGGGCTCGAAGGTCGCGCGATCGGCGTCTTCGGTCCGAGCGGCGGACTCGAGCTTCATCTCGTAGAGGCCCGGCGGCAATGCCTGGATGACCGAAGCGTGATGCAGGATGGCGCGGTGCTCGCGGCGTGCCACGTCGGCCGACACGAAGATGCCGAGATGGCCGACGTGCTCGTGCAGCAGATAGACGACGCGCTGTCCGGCGCCGACTAAGCCTTCGGTCGAGCCGAAAACCGTCTTCAGCCACGCGAGGGCTTGGCTGGGCGGCGTGATGTTGTCGCCATAGGAACAGAAGATGACGAGCGGCGTCCGAATCTGCGACAAGTCGGCACGGCAGTGGCCGTCGACCACCACGACGCCTTGCTCGACACGGTTGCCGATGAACAGGTCACGAATGATGCTCAGGATCTCTTCACGCCCCAGCTTGTAGAAGCCGTTCCACCAGCGTTCGAATTCGAGAAAGCGCGCCTTCTCGTGCTGCGGCTCTGCGAACACCTGGTCGTACTTTTTCCAGACCCCTTCGGGCCGCAGAGCCTCGAAGTTCTGGACCAGCCACGCTCCATCGAAGTGGCCGTGGCCCAGATCCGCCGCCAGATGTGCCGGCCAGACACCGCCGACCAAACCACCCATCAGGCGCATCGGGTTGACGTCGGCCTCACCCGCCCAGTAAGACAGGGGCGACCCGTTCAATACAGCCAGGCCTGCCTCGCGGTTGCAGTGCGACAGTGCCAGAGCGACGGCCCAGCCCCCCTGGCAATTCCCATAGATGATCGGAGCGCGCGCGCGATGGCGTTCGGCAACGATATCGATGAAACGCGCCAGTGCCTCGACGACCGATCCCATGGTCTGGCCCGCGACCGGCTCGGGATCGAAGACGACAAAGTAGACGGGGTGCCCTTCCAGCAGGGCCATGCCAACCTCGGAGTCGCGCCGGAAGCCCCCGATGCCAGGGCCATGGCCCGCCCGTGGATCGACCACGATCACCGGCGCGGAGTCTCGACGCACATGGCGTTCCAGCCGATCCGTTCCGCACCGAGTGATTCGAAGTAGGCGGTAGTTGCAGGGTGAAGCGAAGTCCCGCGCGTTTGCCACCGGCTCGGCATCGAAGTGCAGCAGCGGTGGCATGCCGGCGGCTTCATGATCGAGCATGTTGTCGGCGCGCTGGCGCAGCGTGTCCATCGCGGCGATCCCACGCCACCAGGCGTCGGCGGTATAGCGTGTCCAGGCAACCAGCGGCCAAGCCGCAGGCGTGAGCGCAGGCGCGAGCGGGTCGTTATCGATCGGACGTGTGTTCATGGTGTTCTCGCATCAGCCCAAGGAAGGTAGCGCCGCGTCGACAGCCCAGTCGAGGATCACCGCCTCGTCCACGGCCAGCAGTTCCGGGTTCTTGTCGGGGTAGTGCAGGCGCCGCAGCGCGTGCCGCATGTGGTTCAGCCGCGCTTGCTCCTTGTCCGCGCGCACCACCCTTTGCATGAACTCCTTGTACTCCTCGGCCGTGCAGGAGCCCATCACCCGCTCGACGCCGGCGCGGTTGTACCAGCTGCGATTGAACAGCGCGAACTCGCCGCGCGCGGGCAGCAGCGGCACGTAACGCTGGAGGTACCACTGTCCCTGTTGGCGATCGGACGGCCTGCCCAGCTCGACGACACGGGTCTTGCGCGGACATAGGTTGCACGATGCGCTTGATCGTGCCGTCCTTGCCCGCCGCGTCGCGCCCCTCGAGCAGCAGGAGGATGCGGTCGTCGCAGCCGATGAAGTGGCGTTGCAACTTCACCAGCTCGATCTGCAGCAGGTGCAGTTGCACGTCGTAGTCGGGCGCGTCGTTCCTCGCCTTGACCTTGGCCTTGTTCTTGTTCTTGTTGTTCTTGTTCACTTCGATGTTCCTGAAGGCTGCTCAGCCGCAGCAGCAGCCACCCTGCTTCTTCGGGCCGCTTGCGTGGCCACAGCCGCCGGTGTGTGTGTGACCCGAGGATGGCGCAGCATCGAGTGCCATGGCCGCCGCAGGAGCGGACGGATAGCCGGCCGCATCCAGGGCCGCTGTCAGGGCCCCGAGGGCCGCGGCAGCGTTCCCGATCGTGGTCACGCGGGCGCGGCCGAGCGACAGGTTCACATCCACGCCGGAGACGCCCGGTACGCGTTGCAGTACGCGCTTCACGGAGTCGACGCATGAGCCACAGGTCATGCCTTGCACTTCGAGTTCGATCGTTTCCATGTCATATCCTTTCGAGGTTGGAGTTGAAATCGGGTTCGTCATTCGAGCGGGCTCACTGCCAGAACCGCCTGCAATCGCCGATCCACCGTCGCCGGCCGCCTGCATCTGTGCGGACGACGTGCCCTGCGACCGGCCGCCCAACCAGTAGCCACCGGCGCCCACGGCGCCGAGCAGCACGACCGCCAACAACGATACCGAGGTCTTCACAGGTCTTCTCCTAGGACGCGTTCGATTTCGGCCAGACGCAGTTGCGCCTCGACCTGGGCCTTGAGCCGGTCCAGGCGCGCCTTGCGGATCTGCCGCTGCGCGTCGAGAAGGGTCGCGAAGTCGACCTTGCCGTTCTCGTAGGCGGCCAGCGCGGAGCGAAAGCTCAGTTCGGCCTGCGGCAGCTGCTGCGTCGCGACCAGCGTTTCGCTGCGCTTCGCCGCTTCGATGCCGGCGAGGCTCTCGCCCAGTTCGCCGAGCAGTTGGTTCTCCACGGCCTCGCTGCGCGAGCGTGCGGCGTCGACCATGGCTTCGGCTTCACGCTCCTGCGCGCGGCGCGAGGACTGCTGCAGCGGGATGTTCACCTCGACCATCACGCCCCAGGTCGTGATGCGCGAACCCACCTGCGTGGGGACGACGCCGACCTGGAAGTCCGGATAGCGGTTGCGCCGGGTCAACTCGCGGTTCTTCTCGGCCCCACGCAGGCGTGCTTCCTCCGCCTGCAGCGACGGATTCGCGTTCCGTGCTCGACTCGCCAGCGCCGATGAGTCGAGCACAGTCAGCGCCGGCAGCGGCCGCAGCGACTGCGGTTCGGCGAGGGGCGCCGCGGCATCGCGGGCGAGCAGCGTGTTCAGTCGCACGCGCAGTTGCCGCTTCTCGTTGTCCAGTGCGATGAGTTCAGAGCGCATCGCGGTCTGCTCAAGCTGGGCGCGAATCGCGTCCTGCTGCGCGGCCAGCCCGCCGGCATATCGCGCTTGCGCCACCTGCTCCAGCCGTGCCATCAGGTCAAGGATTTCCTGCGTCAGCCGTTCGTTGGCGGCAGCGAGGTAGTACTGCGGGTAGGCCGCCTTGATACGTGCTGCGAGTTCACTCCACGTGGCCGCTGTACGCGCGCCGGCCTGCTGCGCATCGGCCGCGGCCACGTCGCGACGCAGGTCCCGCTTGCCCCAGGCAGGCAGCGGTTGGATGACGGTGTACTTCGTGTCGCCGACACGTGCCGGCAACAGATTCGGGCGGGCGTCGCTGCCGTAGTTGTTGATATTCTCGAGCTCGACGCGCAGCACGGGATCGGGCAAGGCGCCGGCTGGCTGCACGCGCTGCGTCGCCGCGTCCGCTTCCAGGCGCATCGCCGCGAGCTCGGGATTGTTGCCCCGCGCATGATCGAGCAGGCTGTCGACGCTCGCGCCCAGCGCGGCGGGCTGAGCCGATGCGCTCAGCACAGCGCCGATGCCGATCAAGGCGCCGAGTGCCAAGCGACGGACCGCGGGATCAATGGTCACAGCACCATCCCATAGGAAGGCCGGTTCGGTCGCCGTGCGTCAGACCGCCGGCGCAGCGTGATGGACCGATGTCGGCCGGTACCGGGTGAGCCGGCCCCGCCGTCGGCCGCGAGCGCCGCCGGATATCCCGCTGCGCCAGATGCCGACACTGCGGTCCTCAGGGCGTTGTGGCACTCAGCGCACATGCCTGGCGCCGTCTGTGTTTGAGCCCGTCGTGGGCTTGCGGTCTGTCGAGCTGTCGTCGCCCCCATGCTGGCGGTGCCCGTCATGCCCGCCATGCCCGCCATGTCCAAAGACATGCATCAGCGGGCACGCCAGCAGAATCAGGAACGGCGCGATCTGCAGCAGGTACGCGCTGTGCCCGAAGAACAGCCAGGCCACCGCGGCGGCCAGGCCCAACCACAGCAGCCATTGAATGATGCGGGACCAATTGAGGCCGCCGCCGGATTCGGGGTCTTGGTGATTGGGTAACACTTCATTGCTCCTGATCTGCCCGTTGCGGAAGCCCACGGGCTCGGGTCAATGGTTCTTGTGGAACGGGGCGTGTTCGTGCATGGGCTTTGCCTGGGCTTTCGCGGTGGAGGCCGAAGGCTTGCCGGCACAGGGACCCGACATTGGCCTCGTAGTGCCCTTGTCGGCAAGATGGTCATGGCGCGCCATCGGTTTGCGGCAGTCATCACGCGTCGATGCCGAGATGCTCGGCGCCGACTCGGAGGCGTCGAAGGCTGGGCGACGGCGACCGTGCTAGACAAGGTGATGACGTATGCGAGCGAGGGGAGGCGAGGGGCGTGCACGGTAAGGCGCCTGTGCATCAAGTTGGAAAAAGGAGGGCCGTCACTTGCGGCGCGGCTGCGCGCTGGCCCCAGAGGCATCGGTCATCATTTCAACGATCGAAGGCGCTTGCCGTCGGACTCGTTATCGGCGTTCCAAGGCAAGCCCTCGATGAGGCCGCAAACGTGGTGACCTTCCGGGACGCCATCCGGCATCGCCGCCCAGGCCTTCAGAGCCTGCTTCATGCGACGGAACAGCGCCATCTCGTGTTCGACCTGATGCTGCTTCTCGTTCAGCCGATCGGCGAGGATTGTGCGTGCCTTGGGGCAAGGCAATTGCCCTTGCTCGCTCATGCCGAGGAGCTCGGCAACGTCGCTCAACCTGAACCCCAAGCCAACTGCGCTGCGGATGAAGCGAACGCGCGCCACGGTGCTTGGGGAGAACTGCTGGTATCCGCTTTCCGTCCTGCGTTCAGCCTTGATTAGGCCGAGGCGCGCGTAGTGACGCACTGTGTCAGGGCTGACACCGGCGGCTTGCGCACATTGGATTACTTGCATGCAGATTCCCTCATGGCGCGTTCTGTGCACCCGCCTGGACTGCAGAAATGAGGCGTTCGGGACTTCAGCGATTTCATGGCTTCGATGTTTGAGAGCGTCACAATGTTGCGACGGCACGTACGTGTTGGCTTTGACCTGGATCAAGGAATAACCCTTCCCCGCCTGAACTTTAGGCCCTGGGGGATGGGCTGATAGGCGCCGTTGCCTACCGATGAGCCGTGGGCCATCGGACACCGCAGCGATCGATACGCTAGGCGAGCTGCATGCCGCGACCGACTTGCACCTTGAACTCGGCGCTATGTGTGCGCGGGCGTCGACGGCCAGCGCTGGCTTCGTTGGAAATAGTGTGCACGTGTCCACCGAACGTAGTGGACACGAGCATCCTAAAACGATCCGTCGCAATCAAGGTGCCGCGGCTACTAGCCGCTTACCCCTTCTCACCGACGCTGGCGATCCCCCCTGCTGACTGGGCGCGCGCCTTCGAATACGTCAGCGCTGGTTGGAAGGCCCCTTGACGGACCGATCCGAGAAGTAGAGCCCCGTGAAGCTGGGAAACGAGCGCTCGGGATAGCCAGGTAGATAGAGCGAGCGCTCGTGGACGGGCCATTCGTCTCTGAGCGTGTAGCCCATGGCTTCGATGTCGCGGATGAAGCGCCCCCTGTTGTAGACGTGCATGGGTGCAAAAGATCCTGCGCCGATGTTTTGCGTGGTAATGAAGCTTTCGCCTTCATGGAGCGGCAGCTTGTTCAGGAGCAAATGCTGTGGTCGGGTCTTGCAGTCTTTGAGAAGGAGTCCTGGTGTCGCGTGCTCAAAGTAATGAATGGCGCCCGCGGAAATCCAAACGTCGGCGGTTCCTTCGGTCACGGCGCGCTGAAGGTCTTCGGTGAAGTCCAGTGCGCTGGAGCCAGTATCGGAAGCCAACTTTCGGCCGATTGAAGCCATGGCAGGCACCTCAACGATGCGCCAGGTCAACGACGCAGGCATGTCGAGATATCGGCGGTACGCGTAGTAGTGAACGCCCACCGAACCGCCGATGTCGAGGATTCTGGTGGCACCCGCACGGAAGGCGCGGTCGAGCCACCACATGACCGGATAGTCATAGGCGAAGATCTTCTTCGTACGGATGTTCACGTACTCCTCAGCCAGCGCGTCCTGATCAAATTCCGGGTTCTTCGGCAGCCAATCGCGAGCTGCTTCGAAACTGTCGAACAAGCCGAAGTAGAAGCCGTGCCCCTCACGGGAGAGAAACTGCTGGCGCCGCCATAGCAGCAGTGCGGGTCGAGTGAGCGGGCCTTCCAAGAACTCACGTACAACGTGCGAGGCACTTTGGTGAGTCATGGCCGATCTCCTCGCCGGTTCTATTCGATCGACACGGTGTTGTTGACCGGGCGGACTGTGGCGATCAGTTCTGCACCGATGTCGAGGTTCACCGCCACTGGTGGCATCCAACGCAACTCACGTTGGCGAGCTTCGGGGGGCAAATCCTTGCGAGGCCCGCTCAGAATCGTGTGCCAATGGGCTCGGCGAATGTGGGCAACGATCCGACGACCGCTTCCTGGGTCGTGATCATCACGGTTTCGCGGCTGGGAAGCCCGCAGGGCGGCGCCTATGCGGTATCCCAGACTCCAAACCGTCGGCGCGGGCGGTGGAAAGATGCGAAGGCCTCGTCGGCGGGTACGCACTGGCACCGGCCGCACCGGGTAGGCGTCGGCGCCATGGCGAGTGATCTCCGCGTTCTGCGCGCAGAGGTACAGCAGGACGGAGATCACGGGGGTGACTGCTGCCTTGAACGATTCCAACTCTGACGCAGCGGTACAGAAGGTCTGGGCGAGCGCTTGAGCGATCGATTCGCCGCTCAACCTGACGCAGAACGGGTACATGGCGCCATCCTCGAGAGATCTCGCGATGTCACGTTCGGTATCGAACAGCATGCCGAGAAAAACAGGCCTGTTGGAATGAAGGTGCGACGGCTCCATGAACACCCAGACCCCTCGCGCCGGGCCTGTCGGAGTCAGGATATTCGGAAGCTCAAGATAGATGCACCATTCGGGCATCCTCATGAGCACGTCGATGGGAATGTCGTCATCCAGAGGCGTATCGAGTAACGCATTGAGCAATGTCTGATCGACTCTGTAGATCCCTTGCGTCAGGCGCCAAGAAGCCAGGGCAGTGATCTTGAATGCAAGATCAGGTCGTCCGCCGCAAAGCGGTTCCGCCACCGCCAGCGGCGCGTAGCACCAATCCGGCCATTGAGCTTTCAGCCGACCGGTTGAGCGCAGCATCTCGTGTGTGGCCCACACATTGGGCAGCTGACGCCCCATGATCTCGAGCATGGCCCGCGCCGAATGTGGGCGCGCTACGTTTGCCTGCATCCGGTCCTCCAAACGTTCTGTTGTCGGGGATTGAGCGCAAGGTCAATGCTCTTGCCGGCGAGAGCACAAGTTGCCTCCCAGAGCGCAACGTGTGTCCCGGTGACGCCAGCTTGGCGACGCTTCGGGGCTACAAAGGGGGTCTACTTGGCCATCTTCCGGCACTCTTCGGCGCACTTTTGACATGCCTTCGCACAAGCTTGGCAGTGCTGCGCGTCGTGCCTGGCGCACTCGTCGCCGCAGACCTGGCAAATATCGGCACAAAGGCGGCAGATCGCAGCGGCGGTTTCGCTGTCGCGGGCCATCGCAGCCGCCGCGAGTTGGCAGATTGCGGCGCAATCAATGTCCAGCGCGATGCACTTCGCCATCATCTTCACGTCCTCCTCGCGCAGGCACGATGCGGCGCAGTGATTGCAGGCCGTCGCACAGGCATTGCAGGCATCGATGCACTGGGCGTACTTCTTAGGTGGCATGTCTGTCTCCTTGGGTCGAGTTGCCGGAGATCCGGCGAGAAGGACGGACGTGCCGTCCCGACGATGCAGCCCGACATCGGCCGGGCACACTGATGAGCTGCGAGACCTTGGCCTAGCGCGCTGATTCGATCTTGGTCACGGTGAACTTGCCATCGATCTTCTCTGCCTGGAATCGGACCTTGTCGCCGGCCTGGACCTTGTCGAGCATCGCGTCGTCCTTCACCTGGAAGACCATCGTCATGCCGGGCATATCGAGGTTCTTCAGAGGTCCATGCTTGAGCGTGAGTTTCTTGTTGTCCTTGTCGACCTTTCGGACCTCGCCATCGGCAAGCTCCGCGGAGGCAGGGGCATCGGTGGAACTCGCGGACGGCGCTGCGCTGCCGCTGGCCGGTTGAGCATGCGCGAAGCCCACAAAAATGAGGGCGGCCATGGGGGCGATGAACGCCAGACGGATGTTGAGCATGTTGACTCCTTGGAAAACAGAAAACTGCGCAATCGACCCGGCCAGGTGTCAATAGGCCGAGCCGGTCGGCTCGCGTTACTTGGCTGCGTGCTTTTCGGACGTCTTGGCCACGTTCACGGCGCCCTTCATTCCTGCGTCGTAGTGGCCCGGCTGCAGGCACGCGAAGTCGATCTTGCCGGCCTTCGTGAACTGCCAGACGACCTCGCCGGTCTTCCCTGGAGCCAGCGTCACCATGTTCGGATCGGCGTGCTCCATCTCGGGGTTCTTCTTCATCGCCTCGTAGTGCTCCTTGAGCTCCTTCTCGGTTCCGAGCACCAGTTCGTGCTTGATCTTCCCGGAGTTGGTGACGACCAAACGCACCGTCTCGTTCTGCTTCACGTCGATGCTGGCCGGGGTGAAGCGCATGTTGTCGGTCATGTCGACCTTCACCGTGCGCGTCGCCTTGGCCGCCACGCCTGGCTTGCCAATGGCGTCGGCGGCATCGTGGCCGTGACCGCCGGCGTGGTTGCCGCCAGCGTAGGCGCCGACGGCCGCCAATGCGGTGAATGCGGCCAAGGCCGTGTAGCGGAGGGTTTTCATGAGAGTCCTTTCGTTTCAGGGTGGTTTGGAGAGCGAGGGAGGGATCAATGGCCGGAGTGCCCGCTGGGCTTGCGTACCTGCACTTCGATGTTCTTGGCCGGCATGTTCTTGGCCGGCATGGCGGAGGCGCCCGCGCTGCGCGCCCGAGGTGGCTCTGCCACGGGCCCGTTCAGCTCATAGGCTACCGTGCCCTGCGGGTGCTTGAACCAGCCCGGGTTCGAGTAGTCGCCGGGCTTCTGCCCCTTGCGTACCTTGACGACGCTGAACATGCCGCCCATCTCGACCGAGCCGAATGGGCCTTCGCCCGTCATCATTCGGGCGGTGTTGTCGGGCAGCGGCATGTCCATCTCGGCCATGTCGGCCATCCCGCGCTCGCTCATCACCATGTAATCGGGCACGAGATTCGTGATCTTCTTGGCCACGTCCTTGTGGTCGACACCAATCATGGTCGGCACGTCGTGGCCCATGGCGTTCATCGTGTGGTGGCTCTTGTGGCAGTGGAAGGCCCAATCGCCTTCTTCATCCGCCAGGAACTCGATCTGGCGCATTTGCCCGACCGCCACGTCGGTCGTCACCTCGTACCAGCGCGTGCTCTTCGGGGTCGGGCCGCCATCGGTACCGGTGACGAGGAACTCGTGGCCATGCAGGTGCATGGGGTGGTTCGTCATCGTCAGGTTGCCGATGCGAATTCGAACCTTGTCGTTCAGTCGGACGTTGAACGAGTCGATGCCCGGAAAGATGCGGCTGTTCCACGACCAAAGATTGAAGTCCAGCATGGTCATGATCTTCGGCGTCGCACTGCCGGGCTCGATGTCGTATGCATTGAGGAGGAACACGAAGTCGCGATCGACCTCGTCGATCAGGGGGTGCTTTCCCTTCGGATGGGTGACCCAGAAGCCCATCATTCCCATTGCCATCTGGGTCATCTCGTCGGCATGCGGGTGGTACATGAACGTGCCAGGGCGCCGTGCAACGAACTCGTAGACGAAGGTCTTGCCGGGCTGGATGGCCGGCTGGTTCAGGCCCGCGACACCGTCCATGCCGTTGGGAATGCGTTGGCCGTGCCAGTGAATGCTCGTGTGCTCTGGCAGTTTGTTGGTGACGAAGATGCGCACGCGATCGCCCTCGACCACCTCGATGGTCGGTCCGGGTGACTGGCCGTTGTAACCCCAGAGGTTGGCCTTGAAGCCAGGGGCCATTTCGCGCACTACGGGCTCGGCCACCAAGTGGAACTCCTTGACGCCGTTGTTCATGCGCCAGGGCAGCGACCACCCATTGAGCGTGACAACGGGGTTGTAGGGGCGCCCCGTCGTCGGCGCCAAGGGAGGCATCGTGTCTGGCTTGGTCTGAAGCACCGGCTCAGGCAAGGCCGCCATGGCGACCTTGCTCACGGAAGCGGCGGCGATGGCGCCGGTGACGGCACCTGCCCCGGTGAGAAAATTGCGTCTGTTTTTCATATCAATCAATGTGAGGGGCCGCTTAGTGGGCAGCGCCCGAAGCTGGTTCTGAGCCGGTGCTGGGCATCGGCGCCGCCATGGACATGGGCTTACCAATGACAGATGCCGAGAGGGCAGCGTCAGCCAGCCAGAATTGTCGCTGCGCGTCAATCGCATCAGCCACGCTCCTGATCTGGGCGCGCGCTTCCACCAGCAGTTCGAACACACCGATCAGCATCCCGTTGTAGCGAAGCACGTTTTCGTCCGCGATGGTCTGGCGCAGGGGCACGATTTCGTCTCGGTAGTGCTTGGCGATGTCGTAGGCAGTGCGATAAGCGAAATACCCCTCTCGCAATTGCGATCTCGCGCCGAGCACCGTTGCGTCATAGCGATTGGCAGCGGCAAGAGATCGCGCATCTAGAAGGTCGCGTCGGGCAGAACCCCAGTCGAACAGCGGCAACACGATGTCGAGCTCGAAGCCACGACGGGTGCTCTTCGTGCCTTCGGCGTTGTCGAAGATGGTGTCTCGCCTTCCACCCACTTCCACGTCGATGAACGTCGACAGCAGGTTGATCCCTTGCGACTTTCCGGCAACATCCAGTTGGGCCCGGGCGAGCTGCACGTCCAGGCGCTGCTCGCTGGCAGTCGCGGCTACTTCGCGAGGCTCGCGAGGCGTCTTTGGCAGATCTGGCAGCCGCTCGGGCAGTTTGAGCTTGGCAGCCTGGGCATCCGCCAGACCCAGCGCGCGAACCAACTCCTCACGTGTGGCCGTGACCGCATGGCGCGCAGAAGCAAGCTGAGTCACCGCGTCCGCATAGAACACCTGCTGGCGCGCGCGCTGGAGTTTGCTGAAGTTGCCGATGAGCTGCATACGGCGCGCCAGTTCCGCGCTGGCCTCCGCCGATTCCTTGACCTGCTCCGCGTACTGAAGTGACTGCTGAGCTGCGACGGCGCGCACCCAGGCTTGCCTCACCTGCGTGACCTGGTCCACGACGGTCCCCGTGAGCTGCACCTTCGCCTGCGCCGCCTGGCTTTTCGAGATGGCCAGCCGCTGGGGCAAGAGGATCAGGTCCACCAGGCCGAACGACAACAGCCTTCCGATCTCGAGCTCGTCGCCGAGGCGCACGCGCTCGAACGTGAAAATCGGATTGGGAAGTCGGCTGGTCTGATTGGCTGCTGCAATGTTCGCCCAGTTCTCTGCAATCAAGGCCTGAAGCGCCGGGCTGTTGGCGAGCGCAACCTGCACCGCGTCGGCTTGGGACAGTGGCTTGGCCAGTAACTCCTCGGTCAGCGCCGAGCGACGATCGCGCTCCTCCTTTGTGCGGCTGATTTCCAGCTTGCCTTGCGTGAAGGCCTGGGCGTTGGTGTTCGTTTCCTGCAGCGCGTCGTCGACGCTCACAGTGGCGCAGCCCGCGAGAAAAACGGCGGCGGCGGAAATGGCTGTCAGGCGCAACACATGCCTCATGGTTGCTCCTTCTTGGCGGGCATCGCGTGGCCGGCATGCGGATCGGAGGCCGCCTTGGCCGGCGGACCGTCTACGGGGCTGGTTGCTTCACTGACCTCCTTGGCATACGCGCGCCAGCCGCCGCGCAGATGAACGGTATCGTTGGCCTCTTTCCACGGAATGGCTTTTTCCTCCGCATAGGAGCGATAGCCCTCGAACGCGGATCGGTAGGGCAACGTCGGTGGTTGGGTCGGTGGTGGCTCAGATGGCGCGGGCGCCGTTTGGGCGATCGCTGTCAGGGCCACGAGGGCGGGCAATGCGGCCAGCCAACGGGCTGGCGAAGAAAAAGACATGGAATCCTCGGAAGTTCATGGACGGAATGCATCGCGCCAAACACGGACGCGACGACTGGCGTGGCATGAGGGCCTGCGAATGCGATCGCAGACGTGCGGACGCGACTAGGCCCGAGGGGGTTTGTCGAGGACGCCGGGCGAGGTGCTCGCTACGGCGATGAATGGCTCTGCCAGATCCGCATCCGGCAGAGGCTGCGGAGAAGTGCTGAACTGGGTGGTGGTCAAAGCGACGGCGTGGCATGCACTGCAGGTGCCACACTTGTGATCATCGGCCGACTTCGAAGAAAGGTCTTCGTGGTCGCCGGAATGATCCTGATCGGGCGCCGCATGGTGATGCTTGCCATGATCGTGCGGTCCAACTTCCACCATTTCCAGGGCGGCACTGCCGTCAGCATGCGCTGGCGCGCACACCATGGACGCCGCCGCGTACCCTTGAAAGAGCACGGCGAACATGGCAGCCCAAACCAGGAAGGCGCGAAAGCGACGCATCGGAGAATTTTACCCGGCTGCCTTGGAGGGCAGGTTACATATTTGTAATGTGGCGCCAAATTGAACTTTCGCCCGGAAGACTGAGGAAAACGCACATATGGGGCGGGTTCAGCATCATGGGCCAGGCCAGACGAGCGTCGCTTGCTGCGGTGCTCGTGATTGAATACAGGCTTCGCGCGCAACAATAAATAGACGATGTCAATCGGCCTCGATGTTCTCATTGCTCACTGGAAGACCGACTCCCTCGGCACCTACAACTCCTGGTTTCTGTGGGACGAACGGCTCAAGAACTTTCGATCCATCCGTCGTGGGCTTGCCCAGGTCGTGAAGGACATTGAGGCTGGTACTTTCGGCAATAGTTTCCGAGGCTCTTCGCTCGAAACGGTCGTCGGTTCCGTGGCTGAGCAGCGCCAGATATTCAAGGGAGCAGACCACGCCTTCCTCTGGAAGCCCAAGCTGCGTATCCCCGACATCTACGAGAACGCGTCCAATCAACGCGCCTTTGCCCGCCTGCTGCATGCATGCGATTGCTGCGACAGCGCCGAAGAGATCATCCAGGCGATCCGCCGGATCGATGCGATACAAATCAAGGGTTTGGGCCCGGCAGTTGCGAACCTGCTCTACTTCGTGCACCCGACCCTGGTCATGCCATTCAACACCGCCATCGTCAGGGGATACAACGCGGTCACCGGCAGCAACGTCAAGCTGGGGCGCTGGGACCATTATCTTTCGATGCGCGAAGGCTGCATTCGCTTGAATACGCAGCATCGACACGCATTGTCGAACGACATGGGCGCGTTGGCTGGTCTGCTCTTCGACATAGGCAGCGGCCGGTACGCGGCGCCTCCGCGCGCCGACGACGCACGCGCCCTTGAAGCTTGGAAAACCGACCTGCAGAAGGTCCGCGAGGAGTCGGCCGCCGCATACAAGCAATGGATGGCTGAACGAGACAGCGATGCCACACATACCGAAATTCAAGGCTGGCTTCGCGATCTGGGCAAGTCGCTCGGGTTCGGAGTCTGGATTGCCTCCAACGACCAAGGCCGACCCTACGCAGGCGGACGACTTGCCGACGGATGCCTTGCGCATTTGCCGGATGGAACGAATGGTGGGCTCGACTCGGTGCCGCTGATCGACGTGATGTGGGTAGAAGCCGATGGATCGAGAGTCGCTGCTGCTTTCGAGGTTGAGCACTCCACATCCATCTACTCCGGCATCGTCCGAATGCTCGACCTTGCGCTGGGTAGCAAGCTCGGAGCCACCAGCGCCATGTTTCTTGTTGCACCTGACAACCGTCGCGACGATGTCCAGGCTCAGCTACGGCGACCAGCCTTCTCTCGGGTTGCGGAACTGGGAATTCGCTATCTGCCCTATAGCGAACTCAAGAGTCACCGCGAAGCAATCGCTCGGTTCGGAACTGGGCTGAAGCCGTTGCTTGAGATATCTCGTTCCCTTTGAGAGAGTAGGGTCGACAATCGCAGTCCCGTCCGTCGACCGCTCCGCGTCCTCGCCGATGCAGCGCGACAAGAGGCAGAATCCTCCCATGTTCAACCTGTGGCCTATTCGGAGACGCGCATGAATCTGGGGGGACGTTGGATTCCGATAGATCTGGCCAACACACTCTTGCTGACCTGGGTGATTTCCACCGTTGTCTTTGGGGCGATCGTCTATTGGCTCACCACCCGCAAGCCGCCACCGCCGGATCGCAAGCGAGTCCGGGTTCGTCGCGGCCGAGGGAAGCGGCGCGCTTGGCGCTTCAGGCGCTAAAAAATCTGGCTTCGACCGGACGGAGCAGCGCGGCCCTCGCGTCCACAGACAAGCTTCATGCTTCCATCCGAAGGCAATCCGCTGGGTCCCCTGCCTTCGACCTGCCATCAATGCACCAGGGACGGCCTGTCAGCACCATTTCTTGGTTGCTCCGTAAGCGCGCGGCGAACCCGTCTTGACGACGGGCGCAGATCAGGAGGTTGCTGCGCACTGCCACCGATGGGGCAGCAACTCGTCGATGCGGCTGGCCGGCTGCGTAGGCAAGCGCTCGAGGATGTCCTTCAAGTACGCGTGCGGCTCGTGCCCGTTCAGGCGCGCCGAGTGCACCAGGCTCATGACCGCGGCGGCCCGCTGGCCGGCGCGCAAGCTGCCGGCGAACAGCCAGTTGGACCGGCCGAGCGCGATGGGCCGGATCTGGTTTTCCACCCGGTTGTTGTCCGCAGGTAGGTCGCCATCGTCGATGTAGCGCGTCAGCGCCTGCCAGCGCTTTAAGCTGTAGTCGATGGCCCTGGCGGTGGCTGACCCTTCAGGCACCTTCTGTCGCTGCGCGGTGAGCCACTGGCGCAACGCATCGGCCACCTTGCGAGAGCGCTCTTGGCGGATGCGCTTGCGCTCCTCGGTGGATAGTGCGGCCACGTCGCGCTCGATGTCGTAAAGCTCGCCGAAGAACTTCAGCGCCCGCTCACCAACCGGACTGCCGTGGTTGGCCCACAGCTCATGGAACTTGCGCCTCGCGTGCGCAAGGCAGCCCGCCTCTGTGACCCCGAGCTCGAAGCATGCCTTGTAGCCCGAGAAGTCATCGCACACTAGTGTCCCGCACCAGCCATGCTCACCCGTGAGACCGAGGAAGGCTCGGGCATGCTGGCCGCCGCGGCCTTCGGCGAAGTCGAACACCACGGCACGCAGGGCGCTGTAGGCCGTCGTGCAGTAGCTCCAGAGGTAGGCCCGATGTGTCTTGCCGTTGCCGGGCTTGAGCATCGCCACCGGCGTCTCGTCGGCATGCAGCACGCGGTCCTCGAGCATCTCGCGCTTGAGCGCGTCCACCAGCGGCTGCAATTGCACGCCGCACTGGCCAACCCAGGCGCCCAGCGTGGAACGAGGGACGGCCAGGCCAGCGCGGCCGAAGATAGCTTCTTGCCTGTACAGCGGCAGGTGATCGAGGTACTTGGCCACCAGCACCTGGGCCAGCAGTCCTGCCGTGGGGATGCCCTTGTCGATGATGTGCGGCGCCACCGGTGCCTGGATCAGGGTCTCGCACCGCGCGCATACCCACTTGCCGCGAACGTGGCGCTCCACCGTGAACACGCCGGGCTGGTAGTCGAGCTTCTCGGACACATCCTCGCCTATGCGCTCAAGCCTGCAGCCGCATGCGCAGGTGGCGCTCTGAGGCTCATGGTGGATCTCGCGGCGCGGCAGGTTCACTGGCAGCACCTGGCGCTTGGGCTGCTGCTTGTCTTGCGGCGCAGTCTTGGCAGGTGCGATCTGCTCCAACTCACGCTCCAGTGCCGCGAGATCAGCGTCGATGCTCTCCTCTAGGAGGCTCTTCTGCTCGGCAGTGAAGGCTTCGGACTTGGCGGCGAACTTCAGCCGCTTGAGCACGGCCATCTCGTGCGTGAGCTTGTCGATGGCAGCCTGCTTGAACGCAATCTCGTGGTCGCGTCGCTGGATCTCCAGCTTGTTGGCTTGCACCTGGCCCATGAGCGACTGCACCATCTCGCGCAGTTGCTGCGCGTCCAGGTGATCAAGGTTGGTGGCCGTGTCGCTCACGGAAGGCAATGATGCCCCAGGACACTGGGGCGAGCATCAGCAACTTCGGCAATTGCGCTGCCGCGCTACAGCACGCAGATGACGCCAGCCTCGCCGACGCGTTGCCAAGGCAGGCCAAGCACTAGGGCATCGAACTGCGCACGGCTCAAGCCAAGTGTGGGCGCGGCATCGTTGGGCCAGATGAACTTGCCTTGATGCAGGCGTCGGGCTGCCAACCAGATGCCGATGCCGTCGTGCACGAGGACCTTCATTCGGTTAGCCCGACGGTTGGCGAACAAATAGGCGTGATGCGGCCTGGCGGCGCCGAACACGCGCACGACACGCGCCAACGCAGCTTCGGTGCCCGAGCGCATGTCCAGCGGTTCCACGGCCAGCCAGACGGCTTCGACCTTGATCACCGCAGCAACTCGCGCAGCCAGCCGCCGCACTCGCTGGCCAACCCAGTTGGCCAGGTCACGACGACACTCATGGCGCCACGTCGCAGCTCGATGCGGATGTCACTGGGCGGCTCAGCCGGCCCGCCCGCAGCGGGCAGTTGAACGGGCACGAATGCCGCAGTCGTCGGGGCCGAAGCGGCCCTGGGCAACGCCTTGGGCGCATCGAGCGGCGCCGGTCCGCGCGGTGGGACTTCCGCGTCACGTACCCATCGACGCACCAGGTTCGCATTGATGCCGTTGGCCATGGCCACGGACGCTGACGAAACGCCCGGCTTACTGCACGCCGCCACCACGTGAGCCTTGAACTCCGGGCTGTGCTTGCGTCGCCGCCGACGACCTGCGCTAAGAGCAACTGTAGTGTCCATTACTCCACCAAGAAGTTAAGTGGAGTAGTGGATCCTTGCGCGTACACCGAAATCAAGACGGGATGGCTAGCCGCTTACGTTGCTCCGAACATTCGGAAGCAGCTTGGTCTACGAAGTAAAGGCCCGTGAACCATGGGAACGAGCGCTGCGGATGGCCCGGGAGATAGAGGCCGCGCTCATGCACCGGCCATTCGTCCTTGAGGATATAGCCCTGGGCCTCCATGTCCCGCACAAGCCGCCGCTTGTTGTAGACATGCAGCGGAACGATCGAACCTTCGCCAACGTTTTGGGCGGTGATGAAGTCTTCACCTCCATAGAGGGGCAACTTGTTGAGAAGCACATGGCGAGGTCGGGAGGCACAACGTGAAACAAGGTGGTTGGGTCTCGCATCTTCGAGGTAATGTATGGCGCCCGCAGCAATCCAGATGTCGCAGGCCTCTTCGACCATGGCCTCTTGAAGATCTTCGGTGAAAGTTAGCGCTCGGGCCTGGTTTTCCTCAGCCATCTTACGGCCGACCGCAACCATCGATGGGACCTCGACGACGTGCCAGCTCAGTTCGGCAGGCATCTCGATGTAGCGCCGATAGGCAAAGTAGTGAACACCCACCGAGCCGCCGATATCGAGCACCTTCGAGGCACCACCACGGAAGGCGTGCTCCAACCACAACATCACGGGGTAGTCATAGGCGAAGACCTTCTTCGCACGAATGGTGACATATTCCGCTGCCAACGCCTCATGATCGAACTCCGGATTCTTTGGCAAGCACGCTCGCGCTTCGTCGAAGCTTTCATACACACCGAAATAGGCGCCCGCTCCCTGAAGGGGAGAAAGAAACTGCTGGCGGCGCCAGCGCAGGAGCGCAGGCCTCGTGATAGGACCTTCGAGAAGGTCACGCACCGTTTGAGTCAGCCCAGTTGTCATAGCCTTTTTTCCTTGGGTTCTCGGGTCAACAGAAGGCACTACGCCAAATCAAAGCAGCAACCGGCGTAGTAAGGCTTGTCGCCGCCCTCGACGAAGGGCACCTCGATCAACTTTCCTTCGTTGCGCCAGGCGTCGCGCCGCTTGTAGCCGGCCGCGGCCAGCTCGGCCAGCAGCTGGTCGTGGTGCTGGATGCGGTAGGGACAGACAGCGAAGCCGATGCTGTTAAGCGTGTAGAGCGTGCGCTCCGGATGCACGGCCGTGGTGTTCAGAACGATGCGCCGCGGCTTCACGGGCAGCGCCGCGATGATCTCGGAGATGCGCTGTGGCAGGTACTGCAGGCTGCCCGAGGCGTAGAGCAAGTCATAGCCGCTTGCATCGCGGAAATCAGTCGTGAAGTCCAACTGGGAGGTAGCCTCGCGCTTCGCTGCGAACTCCCGCCCGGCCTTGACCACAGTGGGAACGTCGCAGACCGTCCAGTGCAGGTCAACGGGGTAGTTCAGCATGCGGCGAAACGCGTAGTACTTGATGCCGATGTGGCCGCCCAGGTCGAAGATGCTGCGCATGCCGTCGTCAAGCGAGCGGCCGAGCCAGAACAGGCCCGGGTAGTCATAGAACGCGACCTGATGGCTGTAGAAAGCCTCCGCGGGGGCGTTGTCGTAGCCCACGGCTTTTGAGGGCGGCGCGCCGGCCTCGGCGCCGGCGAAGCTCTCGAAGGAGCCCATGAACAGGTTCTCTTCGCGGTTCTCCAGGAATTTTTTGCGATATGAAGATTCGCGTATGGTGGTTGGCATCAGATGGCTGACAAGCATGTTTCCCTCTTCGACTTGATGATTCATAAGATTGACGATTCAAAGCGGATATCCGAATCCACTTTGTGTTCGCCGTACCACCGGGGACCGAACATCGGCTGACCGGCACGCGACATCCCCTTCATAGCGCCTTATCCTTTGCGGCCCCACCGAAAGACGCGACCGAGGAGGCTGCCGCGCTTGCCTTCGCTGTCGGTTGCCGCAGCGTTGATCGGTGCATCGGCGGTCGCGAAAGCGAGTTGCCCGAGGGTTTCGAACACGTAGCGGCGGGGTTCAACGCGGAAGCCCATCACTTCTTCCGCCTGTTGCACTACGCGCATCGCCAGCAGCGAGTCGCCACCAAGGTCGAAGAAGTTGTCATTGGTGCGGATGTCGTTGACGTCCGTGCTGAGTGCCCTGGCCCAGATCTGGGCGAGCTTGGCCTGCTCCGGAAGGAGCAGCGCCTGTGGCTGCTGCGATTGCACCGGCCGGCTCTCCTCACTTCGGGTGAGGGTGCGCTCCGGCGCCTCGCCGGCGGCCAGGCGCTGCAAGTAGAGCGCGCTGTCCGAGCCCTCAGGCGTCGAGAGCGCGGCCAGCGTGGCATCGGGCTGCTGGGCCACTCGCTGCAGCAACTCCAGGTAACGCTCCTTGAAGGCGACGCCGGTCTCGCGCTGATAGATGTCGGCGTTGTAGGCGATGGCGCCTTCGATGCCACGAGGCTTGTCCATCAGCCAGATGCCCAGGTCGTCGGTCGCGCCGCGCTGAAGCAAGTGCATCTGCTGATGCTTCAGATCTCCGATGTCCTGCGGTCGTTCGCGGGCATCCTGGAAGGAGAACAAGGCCTGGTAGAGCCCCACGCCCTGGGCACGCTCCTTGAACTCGGGCTCGCCGACCAGGCGCTCGAACGGCACCAGTTGGTGGCTCATCACCGCGATCAACTCCTGCTTGATGTAGCGCATGAATTCGCCGAAGCGCAGGGAGGGATCGACCTGGAAGGACAGCGGCAGCACGTTGTTGAAGAAGCCCATCACTGATTCGGCTTCAGGTACCTCGCGGCCGCGCACCGGTGTTGCGATGACGATTGAGGCAGTATCAATGATGCTGCTCATCATGAGGATGTAGACGCTCATCGTGAGCATATTGAGCGTAACGTCCCGACTGCGGCCGATCTCGCGCAGGCGCTCCGTCAGTACCTTGTCGACGGTGATCCAGTAGGTGCCGCCTTGTCCACTCATGCCGGCACGACGCGGCATGTCGGTGCGCGGCGCCTTCGGCGTGGGCGAGTTGGCGAAGCGATTTTTCCAGTAGCGCAGATGGATGTCGAACTCAGGTTGCGCAAGCCAGTTCGTGTACCACGCCGCGTAGTCACCGTGGGTGAGAGCCAACTCGGGCAAGCCATGCGGCTTGCCGCGCAATAAGGCGCCGTAGATGACGGCCAGCTCACTTTGCAGCACGTCGAAGGACCAGCCGTCCCAGATCAGGTGGTGAGGCACAAAGACGAATGCATGGTCATCGTCGCCGAGCCGATAGAGTGCTGCGTGAAAAAGGGGCGCTCGATGAATGTTGATCGGCCTGTCCGCAACTTCCTGCATGCGATCGAGCAGCTCAGCCTCTCGTTGATCGGCTGGTAGTTCACTGAGATCGATTATCGGCAGGTCCAGGTCGACGTCGCCTGCAGCCACTCGCATGACGTGGACACCGGTGGCCGGGTCGCGATCGATGAATGAACGCAGTACCGGCTGTCGGCGCATGATCTCGCAAAGCGCATCCTTGAACTTCTTCACGTCCAGCGGCCCGCCGAGGCGGTGCGCCGAGGGCGCGTTGTAGGTCGGCCGGCCCGGATGCAGCTCCTCGATGAAGCGGATGCGCTCCTGCATCGGCGTGAGCGGCGCACTGCGGCGGTCGGCCACGTGCGCAATCGGCGCACTGCGCGGCGCGTTGCTGCCGTTCAGCCCCTCGATGGCCGCTGCCAGCCGCTCGGCCGTCGGCGCCTCGAAGAGCATGCGCAACGGCACGGTGAGCTCGAACTCGCGGCTCAGCAGGGTGGTCAGTCGCGCTGCCAGCAGCGAGTGGCCGCCCAGCGAGAAGAAGTCGTCGCGAATGCCCAGGCCCGGGAGGTTGAGCACCCGCTCCATGGTCTGCAGCACGATCCGTTCGCGCTCGTTGCGCGGCGCCAGGCGCTCGCCGGCATCCTGGTGCGTGGCGCTGGGCTTGGGCAGTGCCTTGCGGTCCACCTTGCCGTTGGGCAGCAGCGGGATGGCGTCCAGCGGCACCACATGCTGCGGCACCATGTACTGCGGCAGACGGCTGCGCAGATGGCGGTCGAGCGCGGCCAGGTCGATCTCGGCACCGGGCGAGGGCGCGAGGTAGGCCACCAGGCGAACGTCGCCCGGCTGGTCCTCGCGGGTGATCACCACGCTGCGCGCCACGCCCTCGACCTCGTTGCAGCGGGCCTCGATCTCGCCCAGCTCGATGCGGTAGCCGCGCACCTTCACCTGGAAGTCGAAGCGGCCCATGTGCTCCAGCAGGCCGTCGTTGCGCCAGCGGCCGCGGTCGCCGCTGCGGTAGATCAGCGTTTGCACGCCGTCGATCGCCGTGGTGACGAAGCGCTCGGCCGTCAGCTCGGGGCGCTCCAGGTAGCCCAGGGTCACGCCCAGGCCGCTGATGCAGATCTCGCCCGGCACGCCGATGGGGCAGGGCTGCAGGTTGGCATCGAGGATCCAGACCCCGGTGTTGGCCATCGGCTTGCCGATGGAGACGCCGCGCGCCGCCACGATCGGGCGCTCCATGCGCCAGACGGTGGACCAGACGGTGGTCTCGGTCGGGCCGTAGAGGTTCCACAGCTCGCTGGTGCGGTCCATCAGCTCGAGCGAGAGCTCGGCCGGCACCGGCTCGGCGCCGATCCAGGCGCGGAAGCCGCGCGGGCCGGACCACTGCGCGTCCAGCAGCAGGCGCCACATGCCGGGCGTGGCCTGCAGGATGGTGATTTCCTCGGACTCGAGCGTGGCGCGCAGGCGGTTGCCGTCCATCGCGACTTCGCGCTGCACGATCACGATTTCGGCGCCGGCGGCCAGCGGCAGCATGACCTCGGGCACCGCCATGTCGAAGGACAGGGTGGTGACGGCGGCGAGCCGGTCGTCCGGGCCGATGCCGGGCTCGCGCTGCATGGTCTGCATCAGGTTGGCGACCGCGCGGTGCGGCACGCACACGCCCTTGGGCTTGCCGGTGGAGCCGGAGGTGTAGATCACGTAGGCCGTGTCCTCGGCCTGCGCATCCAGCGGACCGGGCGGCAGGGCCGTGGCGGGCTGCTGGAGCCACGCCGTGTCGCGGTCGAGCAGCAGCACGCGATCGGACGCGTCCTCGCGCCAGGCCTTGGGCGCGGCGGCGATGGTGGAGGAGGTCAGCAGCAGGCCGAGCTTCGCATCCTCGGCGTAGTAGTCCAGGCGGGCCTGCGGGAAGGCCGGGTCCAGCGGCACGTAGGCCGCGCCGCTCTTGAGCACCGCGAGCAGCGCCACGAACATGTCGAAGCCGCGGTCCAGGCACAGGCCCACGCGTTCGCCGCGGCCCATGCCGCGCGCGCGCAGCGCATGGGCCAGGCGGTTGGAGCGCTCGTCGAGCTCGCGGTAGCTCAGCCGCTGGGTGCCGTCGCGCAGGGCGGGGCGCTCGGGCTGGGAGGCTGCGTGGACGAGGAAGCCGGCGTGCATCAGCGGCGCGCCTTCGAGCGGTGTGGGCGCCGGCTGCAGCGCCACCAGGGCATGCGCCTGCGCGTCCGACAGCAGCGCGAGCCGGCCCACCGGCTGGGAAGGTTGGCGCACGACGTCCTGCAGCAGCTGCTCGTACATGTTCAGCCAACCGCGCACCGTCGCGTCGTCGTAGAGGTCGGCGTTGTACTGGGCTTCCATCTGCATGCCGCCCACCACCGGCGTGATGTTCAGGAACAGCTCGAAGTTCTCGTAGCGCCGGCCGATGGTGCTCTGCTCGACCTTGAGCTCGGGGAAGTTTCCGTCGTTGGGGGCCGCATCGCGGTCCACGTTGAACAGCACGTTCACCAGTGGCAGGCGGCTCGGATCGCGCGGCACCGGCAGCTTCTTGAGCAGCGCGCCATAGCCCAGGGTCTGGTGCTCGAAGGCGTCGAGCAGGACGCTTCCGCACTCGCTCGCGAGCTTGTCGAAGGGCGCCTGCGCGTCGACCGCGACGCGAATCGGCAGCAGGTTGACGCAGTGGCCCACCAGCGAGGGCATGTCGCTCGGCATCTGGCCGGCGGCGGCGATGCCCACCACCAGGTCGTCCTGCGCCGTCAGGCGGTGCAGCATGGCCGCGAAGGCGCTGAACATGGTGGCGAACAGGCTGGTGCCGGCAGCGGCGCCGAACTTGCGCAGGCCATCGATGAGCGGCTGCTCCAGCAGATGGTCGATGCGGTAGGCGTTGAAGGTGCGCACCGCCGGACGCGGGCGGTCCAGCGGCAGCTCCAGCACCGGCAGGCTGCCGCCGGCGTAGCGCGAGAGCCAGTAGCCGATGTGGGCGTCCATCTCGGGGCTGTCGGCCTCCTGGATCTCCCAGGCGGCGTAGTCGGAATACTGGGCGGCCGGCTCCAGCGCCGGGCCGGCGCCGGTCTGCTCGGCATAGAGCGCGCCCAGGTCCTGGCTGATCACGCCCCAGGACCAGCCGTCGCAGATCGCGTGGTGGGCGCTCAGCACCAGCACATGGTCGATGGGCGAGAGCCGGTAGAGCGCGGCGCGGAACAGCGGGCCGTGCTCCAGGTCGAAGCGCTCGAGCACCACGGCCACGCCGTCGTCCTCCAGGCGGCGCTTCTGGGCGCCCGGATCGAGCATGCCCAGGTCATGCTCCGCCAGCGCGACCGGGGCCGGCTCGCCGATCAGGAGCTCGGTGCCGTCGGATGAAAAAGTCGAACGCAGCGATTCGTGGCGCGCTACCAGGCGGTCCAGCGCCGTAGAGAGGGCGTTTTTGTTCAGGGTACCTTTGAGCCGCAAGCGCGCTGCTTCGTTGTAGGCCAGCGATGCCTCCGGACTCAACTGATCACCAAGCCAGACTTCGCGCTGAGCTTCCGTGGTCAAGACAACTCGCTCGATCGGCCCGGAGGCAAAAGGATCGAACACGTCCGTGGCGTTCTCTGCCGCGGCTGGAGCAATTGCTTCGGTCATGCTTGGTACTTTGTGAATCGGCCCTGTGCCCGGGGATCGGGCACGAACCAGGCGGGTTTCCCGTCTTTGTCGCGGCCCAGGCGGGCGTTGGCCGTGGGAGGTTGGGACGCGTCGAAGGCCAAGTTCGTCACGGCGCGGCGCGGGAGCAGCTCGGCTTCCTGCATCTCGGCGATCGATTCCTTGAAGGCCGACTTGATGGTCGCGATGTCCTGCTGCGTGTGCGCGGTGGTCATGAAGCAGGGGAAGTTGTCCAGGATGTGGACGCCGCGGCTGCGCATCATCGCAAACAGCAGGTCCTGCAGCGGATGGTCTTCCAGCCAGCTCACGCGCCACAGCGACGAGAAGTAGCGGATCTCAACCGGCGCGCCGACCTCGCGGCAGAAGGCCGTGAGCTCGTCGGCCATGGCCGCGGTGTGCAGGTTCAGCTGGGTCTGCAGCTTGTTGTTGTCCTGCTTGAGAAAATCGAGCGAAGCCTTGGCCGCGGCCAGCGCCAGCGGATGCCGCACGAAGGTGCCGGCGAAGTAGGTCACGCCCACGGTGGGCACCGAGTTGTCGCCGTACTGCCAGGGGCCGCCGTCCAGCGCATCCATGTACTGCCGCCTGCCGGCGATCACGCCGACCGGCATGCCGCCGCCGATCACCTTGCCGTAGGTGGCCAGGTCCGCGCGAACGCCGAACACCGCTTGCGCGCCACCCAGGTGCGAGCGGAAACCGGTGATGACCTCGTCAAAGATCAGGCAGGTATCGGACTTCTCGGTGATGGCGCGCACCTCGCGCAGGAACTCGCGCGGCTGGAAGTCGGGCCGGCGGCTCTGCACCGGCTCGACCAGCACGGCGGCCAGGTCCTCGGCATTGGCGCGGATGAATTCGAGCGCCTCGGGCGTGCCGTAGTCCAGCACGCGCACGTCGCCGAACATGCCCTGCAGCACGCCCGGCGCGGCGGACATGCCCTTGGCATTGCGGCCCGCGCGCAC
Organism: Variovorax sp. RA8; assembly: GCF_901827175.1. Classification (NCBI taxonomy): domain Bacteria; kingdom Pseudomonadati; phylum Pseudomonadota; class Betaproteobacteria; order Burkholderiales; family Comamonadaceae; genus Variovorax; species Variovorax sp. RA8. Next base: position 200,853 of record NZ_LR594664.1, read on the forward strand.
CAGCACCTCGTCGAAGGTGCCGTGGTAGGAGCCGGTGAAGAGCACCACGGTGCTGCGGCCGGTGACGGTGCGCGCGATGCGTATGGCGGCCATCACGGCTTCCGAGCCGGTGTTGCACAGACCCGCGCGGTCAAACTTCGTCAGTTCGCACACGCGTTCGGTGACCTCGGCGGCCAGTGGATGCTGAGGGCCGATCTCGAAGCCGGCGTCGAGTTGCTTGCGCATAGCGTCCACGACGAAGTCCGGCTGCCATCCGAAGAGATTCATGCCGAAGCCGTTGAGTGTGTCGACATATTCGTTGCCGTCGATGTCCCACAAATGCGAGCCCTTGGAGTGCTCGACCACGATCTGGTAGGTGATTTCCTTGGTCGCGGGCCGGAAGCCGTTGACCACGCGCGGGTCAGCCATGTGCGGGCGGTTGCGCGCGGTGAAGGCCTTGCTCTTTTGCGTGCGCTCCACGTAGCGGCGCATGAAGGCGGCCAACCGTGCCTTCTGGCGTTCGGTCGGCTCCTTGCTCTGCGTGTGGATGCGTGCGATCGCGCCGAAGGCCTTCTTGACGTCGTACTTCGGCGCGGCAGGCGGCTCCTCGGCAGGCGGCTCGGGGGTGTTTGACGCTGTGGCCGCGGCGGTGGCCATGGGCGTCGTTTGCTCCGCCGTCGGTGGCGGCGAGGTGTTGGTTGGAACTATCTGCCCGCCCAGCAGCAATGCGAGTTGCTGCTGCATCAACTGGGTCTGTTGCATTTGCTGGGCAATGATCTGCTGCAGGAGGATGCCATTGCCGTTCGTCAAACCGGCCAGCGGCGGGACGGGCGCTGCCTGCGTAGCCACCGTCACAGGCGGCATAGTCACGGCGGCTGCGACTGGGGGAACGGCAGCTACCACTGGCGCCGAGGCCGCAACAGGATCTGGCGGCAGCGTTTCATCGAGGAATTCCGCCAGTGCGTCGAAGGTGCGATAGCTTTCCATCAACTGGCGGAAGGTCAGGTTTGCCTTGAAATGCTTCTTGACTTGTATGGCAGCCTGCGTGAGCGTGAGCGAGTCGAGGCCGATCTCGACAAAGGGTGATCCGCTATGGACGCCGCTCATGTCCATGCCCGAGAGGTTCTCGAACAGCTCGCGCAGGCGCATGACGAGGGACGCGCGGCGTGGAGGCGCAACAGTAGCGGCGGTTGTCATCGGCAACTCCGGAATTGAAAGAGGGATGGGCAGGGCGGCACAAGCAAGAGAAGCTGAGGGCGCTTCGCAGGCGGCAATGTCGATCCAGAAACGCTTGCGCTCGAATGGATAGGTGGGTAGCAGCACGCGATGCTTGTTTGCACGCTCGTCGAGCGCGGCGAGATTGATTTCGGCGCCCATCGTCCAGATGCGGCCGGCGGCCAGCCGCCAGGCGCTGCACTCGCCATCGGGTCGGTCGCCAAGCAATTCGATGGCCGGCGCGGGAAGCAACTTGCTCGCGTGCTGGCGTACCAACATCGCCAGCGTGTTGCGCGGGCCGATCTCGACAAAGAGCGGATGCGCCAGCTGGGCCAGCACTTCGCGCACGGCGGGCGAGAAGCGCACCGTCTCGCGCAGGTGGCGGGCCCAGTAGCGCGGGTCGGTCGCTTCCTCGGCCGTCAGCAGCCGGCCGGTGAGGGTCGAGTAGATCGGCAGGCGCGGCGCCGAGAGGCTTAGTTCGCTCACCAGCACTTCGAAGGGCGCAACGGCGGGCTCCATCATCGCGGAGTGGAAGGCATGCGAGGTCGAAAGCAGCTTCGCGACGATGCCCTTGGCTTCGAGGTCGGCGCGCAGCTTCTCGATGGCGTCGCTCGGACCTGCGGCCACGCAGACCGCCGGGCCGTTGTCGGCCGCGAGCGAAATCCCTTCGGGCAGGAGCGGCTGCAGCTCGGCGGCCGGCAGGCGCACCGAGAGCATGGTGCCGGCGGGCAATGCCTGCATCAGAGCGCCGCGCCGCACGACCAGCCGCGCCGCATCCTCGAGCCGCATCACGCCGGCCAGCGCGGCGGCGGCGAACTCGCCGACGCTGTGGCCGATCATCGCGGCCGGCTTCACATCGAGCGCCATGAGCTGGCGCGCCAGCGCGTATTCGAGCGCGAAGGTCGCGGGCTGCGTGACCGAGGTCGGCGCGAGCGCGGCCGCATCGTCCGAGAACATGCGCTCGCGCAGGTCGAAGCCGAGCACGCCTTCGAAGGCCTGCAGGCATTCGTCAAACCCCGTACGGAACACCGCATCGGTCAGATACAGCGTTCGGCCCATGCCGGCGTACTGCGCGCCCTGGCCCGGGAACATCAGGACCGGCTGCGGCACCCACGCCGCCGTTGTCCCGCTGGCCGTTCCCAATGCGTCGGCCGCGCGCAACGCGGCTGCCGCCTGAACGGGGGAGCGTGCGACGACGCAGGCCCGATACGCGAAGGCCTTGCGGCCGACGCGAAGCGTATGGGCCACATCGGGTAGACAGATGCCGGGATGGGCATCGAGGTGATCGGCCAGCCGCGTGCGCGCCGCCGCCAATGCCGTCGGCGTGCGGGCCGAGAGCACAAGCAACTGAGGTGTGGCCGACACATCCGAATCCGCGCGCAGCGGAGCTTCTTCGACGATCACGTGGGCGTTGGTGCCGCCGACACCGAATGAGCTGACACCGGCGCGCCGCGGGGCTTCCCCGCGCGGCCATGGATGAAGGCAGTCGTTGACCCGGAAGGGAGTGGCGTCGAACCGGATGGCCGGGTTGGGCGCTTCGAAGTGGATCGACGCCGGGATGCGTTCGTAATGCAGCGAGAGCGCCGTCTTGATTAGGCCGGCAGCACCCGCTGCAGTGACGAGATGACCCACGTTGCTTTTGACTGAACCGATGCGGCAGAAGCCGATATCCGAGGTGTGTCGTGCATAGGCCCGTGTCAGGCCCTCGATCTCGACCGGGTCGCCCATTGGCGTGGCCGTGCCATGGGTCTCCACATAGGAGATGCTGCGCGCATCGACCCCGGCCGAAGCCAGCGCCGCCGAGATGACGGCTGCTTGGCCGTCGATATTCGGCGCCGTGAAGCTGGCCTTGGCCCCGCCATCGTTGTTGACCGCCGCGCCGCGCAGCACGGCGTAGACCGGGTCGCCATTGGCAAGTGCGTCGCCCAGTCGTTTGAGCATGACCACGGCCGCACCATCGCCGAACACCGTGCCCTTGGCCTTGGCGTCGAAGCTGCGCGTGTGGCCGTCGGGCGACAGCATCGCGCCCTCCTCGTAGAGATAGCCGCTGCGCGGCGGGCAGGTGATCGCGATGCCGCCGGCCAGGGCCATGTCGCATTGACCCGAGCGCAGCGCGTGGAACGCTTGCGCCACGGCAACGAGCGAGGTCGAGCATGCGGTGTGGATCGCGATGGCGGGTCCGGTCAAATTCAGCCGATGCGCCACGCGCGTCGCGATGTAGTCCTTCTCGTTGGCGAGCATCACCTGGAACGCGCCCAGCTCATCGATCAGCTCGGGTCGCTTTTGGACATGCTGCAGGAAGTAGGTGGCGTTGTACATGCCGGCATAGACGCCGACCGATCCCGGGCACTGGTCAGGCGTGTAGCCCGCACGTTCCATGCACTCCCAGCAGATCTCCAAGAACAGGCGCTGCTGCGGATCCATCAGCTGCGCTTCCTTCGGGTTGATGCCGAAGAAGGCGGCATCGAACCACTCGACGTCGTCGATCACCCCGCGCGCTCGCACATAGCTGGGGTCGGCCCGGAGCGCTGCGCTGACGCCAGCGTCCAGCGTCGCGTCGTCGAAGAAGCTGATCGAATCGCGCCCTGCGCAGAGGTTGTCCCAGAACTGTTCGACGCCGGCCGCACCGGGGAAGCGCCCGGCCATGGCGATCAGCGCGATCGGCTCGTCCGCGTCGGTAGAAGGCCTGGACCGAGGCCGCTCTGAGGCGGCGAGCTGTGGGGCGGGCGCTTCGCCTTCGAGTTTCAGCGCCAATGCGCGCGGTGTCGGCTGCTGGAAGAACAGGTTGGCCGAGAGCGGCTGTGTGCTGGACTTTTGCAAGTCGGCCAGTACCGCCAGTACCAGCAGTGAGTCGCCGCCCAAATCGAAAAAGTTGTCCGAGCGACCCGCCTTGTCGATCCCGAGTGCCCTTGCGAAGGCGGCGCAGACGCGCCGTTCCGCAGGGCTGCGGCCCTCTTCATAAGGCTCGGACAGGTCGGGACGCTCTGCCAGCGGCGCAGGCAGCGAGCGGCGGTCGAGCTTGCCGTTGGGAAGCAGCGGAAGTGCCTCGAGCACGACGTACGCGCTGGGCACCATGTAGGGCGGCAACAGCGTGCCGAGGTGCGCGCGCAGCGCTTCCACGCCCGGCGAGCGCTCTGTCGTGAAATAGGCTACCAGCCGCACGCTGCCGGGTTGGTCCTCGCGCGGGATGACTACTGTCTGGCGCACGCCGGGATGCTGCAAGAGAGCGTTCTCGATCTCGCCGAGTTCGATGCGATAACCACGGATCTTGACCTGATGGTCATTGCGGCCCAGACAATCGAGTACGCCGTCGCCACGCCAGCGCCCCAGATCCCCAGTTCTGTAGAGCATCGCGCCGTCGTGTCCACCGAAAGGATTTGCTACGAAGCGCTCCGATGTGAGCTCGGGGCGATTCAGGTAGCCCAGCGTCACGCCCGCGCCACCGATGAAGAGCTCGCCGACCACGCCGACCGGAAGCGGCTGAAGCGCCGCATTCAGCACGTGGAACTGGGTGTTCGCAACTGGGCGGCCGATCGGCACGACCGCATCGACCTGCTCAAGCCGGTGAAAGCTCGACCAAACCGTCGTCTCGGTTGGCCCATAGCCGTTCCAAAGCTGCTGCACCATCGGGAGCAGCTTCCGACCGAGGTCCTGGGGAAGCGGCTCGCCGGTACAGATCGCCAGCATGTCCGCGCGACCAGGCCAACCTGCACCGAGCAGCAAACGCCAGGTCGACGGGGTTGCGTCGACAAAGGTGACCTCTTCACGCTCGATGAGAGCGCGCAACAGCATGCCGTCCGTGGTCTGGTCCTTGTCGGCCATGACGATGCGCGAGCCGATGGTTAATGGCAGCAGCACCTCTGACACGGCGATATCGAAGGACAGCGTCGTTACCGCGAGCGTCACGTGGTCGGCTCGGACTCCTGGAACGCTGCGCAGGCTGGTCAACAGGTTGCATACGCTGCGATGCGGCACGCGCACACCCTTGGGTCGGCCTGTCGAGCCAGAGGTGTAGATCACATAGGCAACCGCCTCCGGGTCGCCCTGTGATGTCGGGACCACGGCGTTGGGCGTGACCTGATCGGCGCGCACGAGGGAGACCGCCTTTCCTGACCAGGAACCGACGGTCGAGCCATCAACGACCATCACCCGAAGCCCTGCGTCGCCGGCCATGAAATCCAGGCGATCCGGGGGGAACGAAGGATCCAGCGGCACATAGCCCGCGCCGGCCTGCAGAATGCCGTAGAGCGCCACCACCATGTGCTCATTCCGGTCACACGACAGGCCAACGAGGTCGCCGGCGCGGACACCACGTGCCTGCAGTGCTTCGGTGAGTCCGTTCGCGCGTTGAGCCAGCTCCCTGAAGCTGAGTTTCACGCCACCTGCGGTGATGGCGATGGCATCTGGCGTGGCGGCGACCTGGCGCTTGATCAGGACCTCGATGCGCAAGCCCACTTCCAAGGCCATCGAAGTCGCGTTGAACGATGCAAGTAGTGCTCGATCGACGTCGGTGAGCGCAAAGGCGTCCGCCAGTGCGATCTCGGTGTTGGCGCCCCAGCGGACCAAGGCAGCGCGGTAGATGAGAAGCCAGCGCTCGATGGTGGAACGATCAAAGAGCTCGCTGTTGAAGGCCGAGTTCAGGGTCAGATCCAGAGGGGTATGGACGGCTTGCAGCACCAGGTCGGTCTGCAGGTTGGGGGGCGGTACCGCTTCGGTGGCATAGCCAAAGAAGGTGGTCGGGCGTGCTGTGCCGAGCTGATCCGCCGACGGCAAGGCTTCGGCCAGGCTCTCGGGGTGCCGAGTGCCTTCACGCAGGGCTGCGTCGCTGCGCTCCACGAGTTGGCGCAAGGTCATGCCCGGAGCCACTGGCAAGTGCATCGGAAGCAGCTTGCCTGGTGCTTTCGCAGGGAGTGCGCCAACGAGGACGCTCTGCTGTTGGGTCAGCCAATGCACCATTCCCGCGAACACACAGAAAAGAACCGACTCGATCGAGGCTGCTGCGCCTTCAGCAAGCCGGGTGGCTGATGCGACTGCGTCGCTGCCCAGGCTGAGGCTCATCGCGGCCATCGACGAAGGTGATTGCGGCGTTCGCCGGCGATCGGACGGAAGCGCTGTCGCCGAGAACTCACCTGGCGAAAACCCATCGTGCCCGTACTTGTCGCCCGAAGTCGCCCCCGGCTCGGGTTCTGACTCGGCAGCGGAATGCGCGCGACGTTCCATTGGGCCTCCTCGATCAAGCCTCTGTTACAAATCAGGACAACCTGTACCGACTTGCTCGGCTTGGCCGTTCTTCTTACGAACAAAGTATCAATTCATGCCGAATCTTGCGTGAACGAACGCCCGCTGCAAACCACCAAGAAGTACAGCTAGCCCCTCCGTGCATCCGCCTATCGACATATGCCGATGCACTTTTTGCGTTTGTTCGCGCCACGAAACGGCGGCAGCCGTGACTGTGCGTGAAGTTCTTACATCTGAATACTTAGGGATTACATGTACGCGCCGATTCATGCTTCTGAAACATGGAAGGCCAGCACCCCTGGCCTGCGGCCCGTCTCCTTCCGGTGATCAGCCGCGGCCGGCGATCTTTCGTGCCAGCATCCAGACGGCCGGCGGCGTGAGCATGCGCGCGACGGCCTTGGCCCGGTCCATGCTGTGCATCTTCATGAAGACCGAGGCCGATTCGTCCCCGTGCTGCTTGCCGGCGAGCGGGCTGGTGTAGTAGTAGGCGGCGACAGAGCGGCGCGGCCGGCCGTCCGGCGCCTGCAGCGGCTTGGTATGGCCGTGGTAGCTGATCGGCCCGTGCGGCAGCAGAATGGTGCGGCCGAACTCGGGCTGCACGGTGGTCAAGCAGCGGTCCTGCTTCTTGTCCCAGAGTTCGAGCCCGGAACCCCAGGCCGGGTCCCATCCCTTGTTGAGATAGGTGATGAAGACCATCTCGTTCCTCAGCCCCAGATGGCGGTGGCGGTTGAAGTCGCGGTGCACCGCGAAAGTCGCGCCGGTGCGGCTCTCGTGCAGGCCGCCGCCAAAGAGCTTCGGATCTGGCAGCAGGTAGGGCACGCCGGTGATGGAGGACAGCCAGTCGATGAACCAGCCGGAATTGATGATGTCGAAGTACAGCTGCGAGGCCGGGCCCAGCGCCGCGCCGAGCACCGAGCGGCGCGTCGACTCATATGGAGTCTTGACTTCAGCCCAGTAAGTGCTCGGAAGCGCGTCGAATTCTTCGGCCACCAGTTCGAGCAGTGTCGGATGGAACGTGTTCTCAAGAACGAGGTGAGGGAACGGTATTGCGCTCACCAATTGTTCGCGCAGCCGTTCGCGCTGTCCGGGTGCAAAGAGCGCTGGGTTGACGAGTTCCCCACGCGGCAAGCACACGCCCCGGATGCTGACGAAGTCGGCAGGCGGAAGACAGAGCGCCTCAGGTGACACTTCGGCCAGCGGCTGTTCATGAGCGCGCAGGTCAGGCAATTCGGACAGCAGTGCAGCCATGGCAACACCTCCACGACGCTCTATGAAGCGTCTTATTTTGAATCCTTAAGTGTTAATCGTAACCTAAAGATTCAAAACGTGACGATCATGTTTACGGCATAGCTCGTTCGGCATGCCGTAGCGTCATCTGGGAGTTCATCCTGGAGCGCCGGTTACCTCCAGCGGGCGGGACAAGTGTTTCTTGAGGGGACCTGATTGCGAGCCTTTTGCGTTGCGACGTCGCTTGCATGCCGCGAGCGGACCGCCGTAAGCAGGGCCGCGGCCAGCTACTTCTTCTTCGCTTCGCCTGTCTTTCCGTCCTTCTTCATCATGTCTGCACACATTTTCATGTGCGCGTCGTCCTTCTTCATCTCGCCTTTTTTGGCCATCGCCATGTGATCCTTGCACTCCTGCGTGGTCATGTTGCTCTTCGTGCTGCCTCTGGCAGCGGAGTCGCTCTTCTTCGACGCATCTTGAGCCGCGGCGCCACCAGTTACCAGCGCAATGCTCACGCAAATCAGAGCTGTAACGATATTCTTCATTATCTCCTGCAGAGCTAAGTGGGAGGAAAGCCCGCCTGCGGTTCTGTATCGCCGAAAGCGCGAAGAGCATTGAAGGCGAAGGGGCCTGGTCGGGCGCGGCACCTTGTCGGCAAGCTGCTTTCGCTGGTGCTTGCAGACACGATGTCCAGTTAAACGTAGGCCGCCCACCCCACCGAGCAGCATCGGACATGAGGCGACACATGCGTAGGACCGAAGGCGCAGGTGGCAATCGGGCGTGAAGGTGAGGGTCAAGGCGTACGCCGGTGCTGGGTTGCTCCGCAGCTGGGTGGATGCAACGCGCGCGCCACAGTCCGGGCTACGCCGTGACCCACAGCATCTGAGCGGATCGTCTGTCACGTCTGGCGGTGCGGGCGGCCCAAAGTATTCGGCGCCATGATGAAAACCGTCGCCCGAAAGGCCGTGCTGCTCTGCCTTTGTTGTCTGCTATTGCCGTCGATCGCAGTGGCACAAGGCAGCGGCGCCGCCGCTTTGTTGGCAAAGTTCAATGCGAGCCGGTCGCAGCTCGAGCGAAACGCTTTTGGTCGCCCGCTGGTGATCGAATCTAACGAGACGGCCGACCGGCTGAGCGGCGACGCCCATGCGGTCGTTGATCATCCATTCGCCAAGGTAAGCAACTCGTTAAGCATGTCCGTCGTCTGGTGCGAGATTCTCATGCTGCACCTCAACACAAAGCACTGCGCCGTGCGGGAAACTTCTGGAACGACGACCCTCGCCGTCGCGATCGGCCGCAAGTACGACCAGCCGCTCGCCGATGCACAGCGCATTGACTTCGCCTGGCGGCCGGCCACCATCACCTCCGACTACCTGGCGGTGCAACTGAGCGCTGCCCGCGGTCCGTTCGCGACCCGTGATTACCGCATCGAACTCAAGGCCACGCCGCTCGACGATCGCAAGACCTTCATCCATCTCGCTTACGCCTACGCCGACGGGATGGTGGCGCGGCTCGCCATGCAGGTCTACATCGCAACGGTCGGAAGCGGCAAGGTGGGGTTCACCGCGACGGGGAAGGATTCAGCCGGCCGGCCGGAATACGTAGGAGGAATGCGAGGCGTCGTGGAGCGCAATACGATGCGCTACTATCTCGCGATCGACTCCTACCTGGACGCGCCCGACGACCAGCAGCTCGAAGAGCGTCTCGCCAAGTGGTTCGACAGCACCGAACAGTATTCGCATCAACTCCATGAAATGAACCGAAGCGACTATCTCGCTATGAAACGAAAAGAGTACGAGCGAATGAAGGCAGCGCGGTGAGTCCCGCTTGATGGCCGTCGCCGCGCCCAAGATCGGGGTGCGTCTTCCAAATACCTTCGGGCTCCGTGTTGCTTGAACAGCGAACAAGTTCCTACGCGTGGCGTCGGCGACAGAACTTCCCATATCTCCAGAGCAACGAAACCGCCCGTTGCAACGCACGCACCTGGGCGTGCGCTGGGCCGCCTCGGCTAGACTTGCAGAATGCGCCGCAGGCTTGCCCTCGTCCTCCTCCTGCTCTCTGCGTTTTGCCAGGCCTTCGCCATCGCCGGCCAGGCCACCGCATTTGCAGAGGCGGAAACCGTGGCCCACGCCTTCCTGCATTGGCAGGGGGAGGCGCATCATCACGACGATGATGGATCTGTGGCCCAGGATGACTCGGACGAGTCGGTGCAACACGTGGTGGCCGACGGCTGCTTGGGCGCTTCAGCCATCTGGGCTTCTACTTCTTTCTCCTTTGCACCTGCCGAAACGGCGCGACCCCTGATGGTCGACCAGATGGCCGCGCCCTGGCCGTCGCTCGATCGCCTTCAACGACCTCCACGCCTGACCGCCTGAAAACGCCACTGCTCGCCGCGCGCCTGCGCGGCTGAGCCGTTTTCATGTTGGCGATTCCTGCTCCCAGATCCAGGCACGCACCGCGTGTGTTCGTTCTGGGAGTCCGATCGCCGCCGAGTCAGTCAGGAGTTCCGTGAAATCAGTCCCGTGGTTTGTGGCCTGTGCCATTGCAGGCAGTGCGCTGGTGGGGGCGATCGCGCCCGCCGCCGCACAACCATCCCCGTCTTCCGTTCAACCGGGCGCTGCCGGCGTGACCCTGGCCCAGGCCACCGAGGCCGCTTGGCAGCGCGCCGTCCAGTTTCGGGAGGCCGAATCCCAGGGCCGGCGCGCCCGCGCCGAACAGACCGCAGCCGCCAGCCTCTGGGCCGCGTCTCCAGCGATGGAGCTCAACCACCTCAACGACCGTGCGCATTCCAATGCCGGGCGTCGGGAAACAGAAGTAGGTTTCGTCTGGCCCTTGTGGCTGCCGGGCCAGCGCGATGCACGTGCTGCTGCGGCCGATGCCGAGCTGAAGCTGGCTGACGTCAGCACCGAGGCGGCGCGTTTGCGCGTTGCCGGTCAGGTACGTGAGGCCGCCTGGCGGCTGTCGGCGGCACAGGCGGAAGCGGCGTCGGCGGCCGCCCAGGGTCAATACCTGCAGCGGATTGCCGGCGACGTGCAGCGTCGCGTCCAGGCCGGAGATCTTGCGCGATCGGACGCCCTGGCCGCACGCGCCGAGCTGCTGGAGGCCCAGGCGCTGCGAAGCGAAATCGATCAGCGCCTGCAGGTCCTTCGGGCCCAGTGGCGAACATTGACCGGTCTGGACGCGATGCCGGACTTGCCCCCGCCGCCGCTCTCGCCGGCGGCCGATGATCTCGCGGCCGGTGTCGAGCACCCCGAGCTGCGCCTGGCCGCGCAGTCCGTCGAGCGCGCGCGCAAGCGCGTGGAGGTGGTCAACGCATCCAGGCGGGACCCGCCCGAAGTCACGTTGCGGTATCGCGAAGAGGCGCCGGGAATGGGCGAGAGCACCCAACGCGGCATCGGCATCGGCCTTCGGATCCCGTTCGGCACCGATGGTCGCAATGCGCCGCTGCAAGCGGCGGCTTTCGGCGATCTGGATGTGGCCGAAACCACGGAACAGCGGCTGCGTGAACGACAGGAAGCGGACGTCCGCGTAGCGCGGGCCGCCTTACAAAGCGCTGCGCATCAACTCGACAGCACGCGAAGCCGCGCTGGCCTGCTGCGCGAGCGCGCCCAGCTCATCGACAAATCGTTCCAGGCAGGAGAGACCTCCCTGCCGGAACTGCTGCGCGCTGCCAATGCCGCTGCGCTGGCCGACGCGGCCCTCGCGCGCCAGCAAGCGGCATTGGGCCTGGCCCAGGCCCAACTCCAACAAGCACTTGGACGCCTCCCATGATTGACCTTCTCCATTCCCCCCAACCAACGCAGTACCGGCTGATGCTGGCCGTCGTGCTGCCTCTGGTGCTCCTGCTGTCCGCCAGCGCCTTCGCTGCACCGGGCGCCCACGGTCCGAACGGCGAACACCTCGACGGCCCAGCGCAAACAGCGAGCGTTGGAAGCGCCGCGCCCCGTATGGAGGCCAAGTCAGAGACGTTCGAACTGGTAGCGCACTTGCGAGAAGACGAACTGTCGATGCTCATCAACCGATTCGAAACCAATGAGCCCGTGCTCGACGCCAAGGTGGAAGTCGAGTCCGGCGCGGTCAAGGCGGTTGCGAAATTCCATTCCGACCACGGCGACTACGCGATCGACGACCCGGCCTTTCTCAAAGCTCTCAAGGCTCCCGGAGCGCATCCGCTCGTGATCACGGTGCTCGCCGGCGCCGACACGGATCTCCTGGAGGGCACCCTCAACACTGAAGGCACAGCCGCGGGGCACGGCCACTCCCACGATGACGAGCGTGGGCATGGCGTTCCGGCCACAGTCTGGATCGCATTGGCGCTCTTGACATGCGGCGTTGCCATCTACGTCCTTAACCGTGGCGCTCGCGCGCGGGACACGATCGGGGGTGCTCAATGACGCACGGATTTCGGCTTGAAGTCTGCGCTTCGGCAGCGCGTCGCTCGGCAAGCTTTACCGTCGTCGCACTGGCGGTCGGCGCGCTCGCCCCTGCGGCTTTGTTCGCAGCTCCCGGTGCACACGGACCCAACGGTGAGCACCTGGATGCGCCTGGCAGCAACAGCACCGCATCCGGCCTCGCACGGCTGCCCGACGGCAGCGTGCAGGTGCCGATGCTGGCGCAGCGGCGCATGGCCATCCGGACCATCCTGGCGATAGAAGGCGAAGCGTCAGCGACCGTGGAACTGCCCGGCCGCGTTGTCATGGACCCCAACGCCGGCGGCCGCGTGCAGGCGATCCATGGCGGGCGTATCGAAGCGGGCGCGCGCGGCCTGCCCGTGGCTGGCCAGGCCGTGCGTCAAGGCGAGGTGCTCGCGCATGTGCGACACCATGCCGACCCCTACGCGCTGGCGAGCCAGCAGGCGCAGTTGGCCGAGCTGCGCAGCAGCCGGCAACTGGCGGCGCAGCGCGTCGAGCGCCTGCAGTCGCTCGAGGGCACGGTGCCTCGCAAGGACATCGAGGCCGCCCGCGCGGAGATGCAGAGCCTGTCCGCTCGAGAAAAGAGCATCGGCGCGAGCCTCGGCGCCCGCGAAGCGCTCGTGGCGCCCGTGTCGGGCGTCATCGCACGGGCGGATGCCGTATCCGGCCAGATCGTCGAGGCCCGCGACGTGCTGTTCGAGGTGATCGATCCGGCCCGTGTGCTGGTCGAGGCGACCACCGCTGATCCGGCGCTGCCCGCGCGTGTTAGCGAAGCAACGCTTCAGGGCGCACCTGGCGTGAAGCTCAAGCTGCTGGGCGCGGCCCACAGTCTTCGCGATGGCGTGCTGCCGCTGACCTTCCGGGCCCAGGCCGAAAAATCCGGCTCGGCCATGCCGCTCGCGGTCGGCCAGCCGGTGACTGTCGTCGCATCGCTCAACGAACGCATCAAGGGCTATGTGCTGCCGGCGCAAGCCGTGGTGCGCAACAGCGCCAACGAGCCCATCGTCTGGATCAAGTCCGGCGCCGAGCGCTACATCCCGCAGCCGGTGCAATACCGCCCGCTGGACGCCTCGACGGTGGTCATCACCCAGGGCCTGGGCGCCGACAATCGCGTCGTGGTGCAAGGTGCTCCGCTGATCGCGCAGATCCGCTGAACGGAGCCTCTGCATGTTCAATTGGATCGTTCATAACAGCCTGCGCGGGCGCCTCTTCGTGCTGGCTCTGGCGGCGCTGCTGCTGGTCTATGGCGCCATCACCGCCTGGCGCACGCCGGTCGACGTCTTTCCGGACCTCAACAAGCCGCTGGTGACCGTGCTCACGGAAGCCGGCGGCATGGCGCCCGAAGAAGTCGAGCAGCTCGTCACCTTCCCCTTGGAGACCGCGCTCAACGGCATGCCGGGCGTGACGCGCGTGCGCTCGACCTCCGGCGTGGGGCTGTCCATCCTCTACGCCGAGTTTGACTGGGACACCGACATCTATCGCAACCGCCAGCTCGTGGCCGAGCGCCTGGCGCTGGTGCGCGAGCAGCTGCCCGCGGGCATCACCCCGGCCATGGGGCCGGTGTCCTCGATCATGGGCGAGGTGATGCTGATCGCATTGCCCCTGGAAGGAAACGGCAAGACGGCCGCGGACCCGATGCGCGCGCGCGAGTACGCCGACTTCGTGCTGCGCCCTCGCTTGCTGTCCGTCGCCGGCGTCTCCCAGGTCATCCCGATCGGCGGCGACGTGCGGCAACTGCGCGTCGAACCCGACACGGCGCGCATGGCCCAGTACGGTGTCTCCCTGACCCAGGTCGAACAGGCGCTGCGCGGCTTCGCGAGCAATGCGGGCGGCGGCTTCATCGACCTCAACAGCCGCGAGTTCCTGATTCGCCATCTTGGCCGCACCAACCGGGTCGAGGACCTGCGCGGAATCGCCGTTGCCTGGAAGGAGGGTCGCCCCGTCCTGCTGGAGCAGGTGGCCAATGTGCGTTTCGCTGCCAGCATGAAGCGCGGCGACGCCGGCTACAACGGCCTGCCGGCGGTGATCGTCAGCGTGCAGAAGCAGCCCGCCGCCGACACCGTGAAGCTGACGCGCGCCATCGAGGCCGCGCTGGGCGAGCTGCAACAAGGCTTGCCACCCGGCCTGGCCGCGCCCAAGGTGCTGTTCCGCCAGGCCGACTTCATCGAGGCATCGATCCGCAATGTCAGCGAGGCACTGCGCGACGGCGCCATCATGGTGGCGATCGTGCTGTTCGCCTTCTTGCTCTCTGCGCGGACCACGCTGATTTCCCTGGTGGCGATCCCTCTGGCGCTTGCGGTCACCGCGCTGGTGTTCAAGCTGCTGGGGCAGTCCATCAACGTGATGACGCTGGGCGGCCTGGCGATCGCGATCGGCGAACTGGTCGATGACGCGGTGGTGGACGTGGAGAACATCCTGCGCCGCCTGAAGCAGAACCGCGCGGCCGGCAATCCGCTTTCCACGATGGAAGTCGTGAGCAGGGCGAGCGTCGAGGTGCGGTCCGGCATCGTCTACGCGACGGCCATCGTGGTGCTGGTGTTCGTGCCGCTGTTCGCGCTGCCGGGCATCGAGGGGCGGCTCTTCTCGCCGCTGGGTATCGCCTACATCGTCTCGATCCTGGCTTCCATGCTGGTGTCGATGACGGTGACCCCGGTGCTGTGCCTCTACCTGCTGCCGAGGATGAAGCGCCTGGATCGCGGTGACAGTCCGCTGGTCGTTCGCCTCAAGCGCTGGGACGAGAAGGTGCTGGGCTGGTCCTTCGCGCGCGCCAAGCTGCTGATCGCCATCGCCGCGGTGGCAGTGGCCGCTGCGGCGGCGAGCGTGCCGTTCTTCCCGCGGGCCTTCCTGCCGGCCTTCAACGAAGGTTCTCTGGTGCTCGGCATGATCTTCAATCCCGGCACCGCGCTGGCCGAAGCCAACCGCATGGGGTCGCTTGCGGAGACGCTGATCGCCGAGGTTCCCGAGGTGACCCAGGTCGGGCGCCGCACCGGGCGCGCCGAGCTCGACGAGCATGCCGAGGGCGTGCACGCGGCCGAGATCGATGTGGACCTGAAGCGCTCCGCGCGCGACCGCGAGACCGTGATGGCGGACATCCGGGCGCGGCTCTCGGTGCTTCCGGCGCAGGTCGCCATTGGCCAACCGATCTCGCACCGTCTGGACCACCTGCTGTCGGGCGTGCGCGCGCAGATCGCGCTGAAGATCTTCGGCGACGACACCGACACCCTGCGCGGGCTCGGCGAGCAGATGCGCCAAGGCCTCTCGGGCGTTCCCGGCCTGGTCGATCTGACGGTCGAGAAGCAGGTGCTGATCCCGCAGATCATGGTCCGGCTCGATCATCGCAAGCTCGCGCAGACAGGCCTCTCGCCGGGCGAAGCGGTGCGCGTGCTGCAGGCACTGACGGATGGCGCGCATGGTGCCCAGATCGTGGACGGCCTGCGTCGCTACGACTTGGTGCTGCGCCTGCCGGACGGCCGCCTCAGCCCGCAGGACCTTGCCGCGACGCTGATCGACACGCCGGCCGGCCGCCTGCCGGTCTCGGCCATTGCCACAGTCGAGGAAACCGACGGACCCAACCAGATCGGCCGCGAGAACGGGCGCCGGCGCATCGTGGTCTACGCCAACACCGACGGTTCGGACATGGGCCGGGTGATCCAGGACATCCGGGGCGTGATCGCCAAGACGCCATTGCCGCCAGGGACCTTCGTGAGCCTGGAAGGACAGTTCCAGGCCCAGGAACAGGCGATGAACCTGATCCTCGGTCTGTCGCTGATCTCGCTGGCGATAATCTTTCTCGTGCTGTACGCGCGCTACAAATCCGCGGTGCTGGCCGGGATCATCATGGCCAACATCCCGCTGGCGCTCATCGGCAGTGTGGTGGCCATGTGGCTGGCGGGCGTCAGCCTGTCTGTGGCCTCGATGGTCGGCTTCATCACACTGGCGGGCATCGCCACGCGCAACGGCATCCTGAAGGTCAGCCACTACATCAACCTCTGCCGCTTCGAAGGCGAGAGTTTCGGCATCCCGATGATCGTGCGCGGCTCGCTGGAGCGCCTCACGCCGGTGCTGATGACGGCTCTGGTGGCGGCCTTCGCGCTGACGCCGCTGCTGCTTGCCGCCGACGCGCCGGGCAAGGAGATCCTGCATCCGGTCGCCGTGGTGATCTTCGGCGGCCTGGTCAGCTCGACCGTGCTCGACACGCTGCTCACACCGGTGCTGTTCTGGCTGCTCGGCCGCCGCGGCACCGAGCGCTTGCTCGAGGTGGAGTCACCCGGACCTGGCCTCCCGCCGGTACCGCAGGAGTCGTACTGAGGTGGCCCTGACACCCGTTTCCATTCCCCAAGGCTTTGCGGCGCCGCCTTGTCAAAGCGCGCCTTCCCCTGACCAAAGGAAAAACCGATGATCCTGAAAAACTCTCCCTTGCGCCTTCTCGCCGCCGCCGTGGTCCTGGCCGCGTCCACACTGAGCGTGAACAGCGCGTTTGCGCATGGTGCTGCGAAAGCGCAGCACGGCGGCATCGTGCAAAGCGCGAGCGACCTGTCGTTCGAGCTGGTCGCAGCCGGCGACGGCGCGACGATCTACGTGCTCGACCATGAAGACGAGTTCGACACTGCCGGCACGAGCGGCAAGCTCACAGTGCTCAACGGCGCCGAAAAATCCGAAGCCGATCTGAAGTCCGCGGGCGGCAACAAGCTGGAAGCGAAAGGCGTCAAGCTGGGCAAGGGCTCCAAGGTCGTAGCGGCGCTGCGGACGGCGGACAAGAAGACCATCACCGTGCGGTTCACACTGAGGTGATCCGCGGGCGTTTATCGGCGACCAGCGCGGCGTTGGCAATTGCAGGGGCGCAGCCTCTTACAGGGCTGCGCCGGCCTGCTCGCCGAGCGCGCTCGCTTCCTGGAGGGCTGGCGGCCGGGACGGGTCGTGCAGATCGACGCGGGCGCGGCCATCGCCGCGCGAATGGCCAGAGATTGCCGCGAGATGGCGGCCCCCGATGCTGCGGCGAGGGAGCGCTACGCCCTGGTGCGCTACTCTGAAGCGCCCAGCCGATATGCGCACCACGTCGCGCCTTTGTCCGAAGCTGAAACGATCAAGGTCGGGGATAGGGTGCAGGTCAACATCCGGCACTGTGATGTTCCGCCGGTGGCTGTCGAAGACTAAGACACTTGAAGGCAATTGCGCATGAAGCACAGCCTCATCCACTTACCCGCGCTGCGCGGCGGCCTCCTGGCCTTGTTCGCAGCCGGGCTGTTCGGCATCAGCACGCCGCTGGTCCAGCGATTCGGAACAGGCCTCTGCGCATTCACGACGGCGGCTTTGCTTTATGCAGGTGCCGCTGCCGTCGGTGCGTTCTCGCGTCAGCGCGCGGAAAAGGAGGCCCGACTCGTGCGTGGAGACGTTCCGCGCTTGTTGTTGATGGCGGCCCTGGGCGCTGTGTTGGGGCCGGTGGCGCTGGCCTGGGGCCTTCAGCACACCAGCGGCACCAGCGCATCGCTCATGCTGACGCTGGAGGCGCTGTTCACGGCGGTGCTGGCGCGATACCTCTATCAGGAGACGATGGATCGCCGCGTCGGGGCCGCCATGCTGCTGCTGCTCGCGGGGGGTGTGGCACTGGTGCTCGATCAAGGCCGCAGTGGAGGCACGCAGCTCTGGGGTCTGTTGGCGGTGCTCCTGGCCACTGCGGCATGGGGCGCGGACAACACACTGTCTCGGGGACTCGCAGAACGTGATCCCGGCCAGGTTGTCCTGGGCAAGGCCGTGATAGGCGCTCTCGCAACGACCGCGCTGGCGTTGCTCTTCGGCGATCCGCTGCCCACGTGGGGCGCCGCTGCCGCGCTCTTCCTCGTCGGCGCGACCGGGTACGGCCTCAGCCTGCGCTTTTACTTGCTGGCACAGCGCGCGTTCGGCGCGGCGCGCACCGGATCCGTTTTTGCGTTCGCGCCGTTCATCGGCGCAGCGCTCGCGATCGCACTTGGCGACCGAAGCGGAACGTGGGTCATGGCCGTGGGCGGCGTACTCATGATGCTGGGCGTGACTCTTCACCTTGCGGAGTCGCACGGGCACGAGCATCAACACGATCCGCTGGATCATGAGCACGCTCACACGCACGACGATGGACATCACACGCATACCCATGATGTGCCGCCCGATGGACCACACAGCCGTCGGCACACGCACGAGCCTCTGCGGCACTCCCACGGCCATGTGCCTGATGCGCACCATCGGCACGAACATTGATGCAGTCGTGGCGGCCGTGTCGCTCCTAAATCGGGAGAAGGCTCCGCCGCAAACGAACCGGCGGTCGAGCCGATCAGTCGAGCGTCACGATTGCGACATAGAGCTCGACGGCGACCCAGCCGATCAAGGCAGCAGCACCAATCAGCAAGATGACCGTCGAAACGACTTTGCCTGCCAAGTAGCGGCACGCTGAAGCCATCGGCGTATCGCCGGGTCGTCGATCACGGGAGGGAAGGTCCATGCGGTCATTTTTGACCTCGCGACACGCGGTGTAAATGGAATGTTCCCTTGGTGGGCTCGTCTGGCAAGCCCAATATTTGGTATTGGACGACTGCGCCTCTCGCCTCTCAATTGGGTAGTCCATCGCCGCAGTCCAGCCGCTGGGCTGCGAGGTTGGCGATGCTGCTTCCTGGCATCACGGGCGGCTTCCAGGTCGGACGCGCTCAAGGCCTACACGGCGGTCACGATCGCGATTGGAATGCCAATCTGTTGCGCGACGGCCGCATACAAGTCCTGCTCGACTTGAGGTGCCTCAATCGACACCACCAGCGCGTAGCGGGCGGCGCGTTCGAAGCGACCGTGGCTGGGACGATTGCGCCACCACCCCATAGCCGGAAACACTGCCAGTTGGCCTCTGTTGGCCAGCTCGGCAGCTGTACCGGTCCAGCTGTCGCTGATAATCGAACCACGGGCGCGCGTGCGCTCGCCGATGGTCCAGCCTGTGTCCGTGCCGCCGCCCGCGGGTAGGCCTTGTTCTCCAGCCGCTGCCTGTGCATTTATGCGACCACGAAAGGACGCCTCGGTTTCCAGCGGTCGGCGGACCGCGAACCTCAGGGCGTGCGACTGGTAGGCATACTTGTCGATGCCGCCGCGCTCGCCCGGGTTTGGCTCGATGAAATACGACAGCGTGACCCGCAGGATCACCTCCGCGTCTCCAAGTGCCTGCAACTGCTCGATCGGCCAAGGAAGGGCATGCAAATGCATGTCGCGTGTGCGGACTTCGCCTTTGACCTTGTGGTACGGCTGCAGCTGGTCCTGGACAATCAAATTCAGCGAGTTGGATGCGCTGTACAACGCGCGCTCCAAGCTGGGGACGCCATAGCCGCAATGCCTCAGCAGTTGCCGCGTGTTTGCCTGGTTGCGTACCCCGTTCGGCAGGTAGGCGTTCAGCATGGGGGCCGTCCAGCGCGCAGAGTGGACCATCAGCGCCCGGACGGTTTCTGGCCAGAATGTCGGGTACGCGGCTTGGACCCTTGCCGCCATGCCCGCCGCGAGGGCAGTCGAGGCGCTCGTCGCCCAACTCAGCGAGAAAAGCCGGTCATGCGGTTCATGGCTCGTTGTCAGCAACGACAGGCTATCCAGCTCGCTAGTGAAGCCCGTCGCATCGATCGCTACATTGCCGCCCTCCATGACGATGTCCGGCTTGAAGGGCCAGCCCGTCTGCCACGTCGAAGACGTTGTCGTGTAGGGGCTTAGTCCTCCTGCGGGCGCGAGAGCTTCGTACTGACCTCCGAAAGGCTCCGAGATGGTGGTGAGCTCCGAGGACGCGCCCACAGTCAAGGCGTTCCACGCTTGCCCAGGATCATGAATGAGGTTGGTGGCGAGACTGGCCGGGTACTCGCTCCAGGCGCTGGGATCTTGCGTGTTGCCCGCGCAGAGCACGAACAGCCGTGGCGTCTCGCCTTGTCCGTCGTAGTCGCACGCGAGCCGGTCGACTTCTGCTGACCAGGAGGACGGGCGTCCTCTATCGCGACCATCCGTCGAAGACACAGCCATCGCGAAGACACGCCGACGATCCTGCGCCGTGATCTCCACGCGCGCCACTGCTTCCGCCGTGATGGCGCCGTAGGACTGCCCGTCGTTATCGCCGGGGCCCTGCAGGATCTTGACCGATTCCAGGCGATGGGGGACGGACATCGGCCATTCTTCTGCGAGCGCCGGCGTGAGGTCCCCGAACAGCGCCAAACCGGCCAACTCTGTTCCGTGACCGTGAACGTCATCCGGCCCCCAACCAGGCTCGACGGTGTGACGGTCTGCGCCGTCAAGCATCGGCGCGAGTAGCGGGTGTCCGTGGTTGACGCCAGTGTCCAGCAACGTGACGTAGGAGTTGCCTGCGTGATCTGGCTGAAGCCGTCCTTCTAGATCCCCGCCCCAATCTGCCTGTTCATTCGGCGCCAGCGCGGTGAAGAACTCTGCAGTCGTCTTTGCGCGACGCAACTCGGCGACCATGTTCAGGACGAGCGGTGACTCCAAGAGCTGAGCCTTGCTGCCGTGCACCTGCACGATGGAGCGCTCGGGAAAGTGCAGCACCCGCTCGCGCACGAGAAGTCCGGCCAGCTCGCCCAACCTACGGAACTCGTCAATGACCGTGAGGCGATTCTCGCCGCCGGGAAGCCATACCTCCCACCAGATCGCTTCGGCGTCGTTGGCCGGCAGGGCCTCCGGGCTGTCGGTCCAGAGTGAGTCGAACGTTGCAACCCGCACCGTCCGGATCGCATCGATCAAGGACTGATGGTCGCGTGGCTCACCTTTCTTGTTCGTCTTGTGTTCCGCGTAGGACACGAGCAGGGATTCGAAATGCGAAAGCTTGCCCTGCGGCACAAACACAGTGGCGAAGACCTGATCATCTTGCTCGCGAACATTCATGAGCTCGATGCCCCGCTTGTCTCTTGCCAAGCTTTCGGCGGCCAGCAGTACTCCCTGCTGACTCTCAAACTCGAGCTGGATACCAATCGCCACTTTCACATCGGCAGCAACTTGCTCAGCCACGCGCTGTTGCTGCACAGCTTCTACCTGTGCGAGCTGTGCGAGCAGGTTCTGCGCATGCTCTGCCCGCGGAAGCGGCGGAACGACGTTTTTGCCGCCACCACCAGTGCTCTTCGCGGTGTACCCCTCGGTCGATCGGGTGTTCTGCGGAAGGAGATGCTTGCGCCGTTGCGAATTCTCAGTGGCCATGCAGAACGGTTGCGCTTACTTCTTATTGCCAGCAGTGCGTCGGGACACAGCTTGGCGTTGTTGCAGCAGCCTGCTCAAGGCCTCCGCCGGAATAGCGTCCTGGTCGTGCATCACCGCCTCTTTGACTGCATCGCCGATAGCGCGTGCGATTTCTGCATGGCTGAGCCCGGTTGCCTCCGCGGCGAGGTCGTTGAGGTCCTTTTTTGACTCGATGTATGCACCGAGGCGCATGCGTAGCAGCGCCAGAATTTCGGGGGGCGTTGGCAAGTGGTATTCGACCACATCGTCGAAGCGCCTGAAGAGGGCCTCATCCAGGATATCCGGATGGTTTGTCGCGGCGACGATTACGCTGTTGGAGTCGTCCTGCTCGATCATGAGCAGGAAGCTGTTCAAGATGCGGCGGACCTCCCCCACATCGTTCGCCATGCCACGCTGGCTGCCGATGGCATCGAACTCGTCAAAGAAGTAAACGCCCCGCGTGGAGGACAAGGAGTCGAAGACCTGGCGAAGCTTTGCCGCGGTCTCGCCCATGTACTTGGTAATGAGGGCGTCCAAGCGAACCACGAAAAGCGGAATGCCGAGCTCTCCGGCGAGCGCCGAAGCGGTCATCGTCTTGCCGGTGCCAGATGGACCGACAAGAAGAAGCTTGCGCCGTGGGTGGAGTCCATGGCTGCGAAGCTTGGAAAGGTGTCGCTGTTCCTTGAGTACGCGCTGAAGGCTATGGAGTAGCGGATCGGCGAGGACCAAGTCGGTCAGTTTTCGCGTCGGATAGGAAACGCTGAGCAGCGAGGCGAGCTCGCCCTTTGGCCGGGCGATTGGGATCGCGCCGCCCGCCTCATTTACGTTGCCGCGGGCCTTCGCGGCGTCGATGAGTTGGCGGATCTCTTCGGCCAGCTTCCCGTGGCCCTGCTTCGCCTCATGAGCAGCCATCTGCATCGCCACAGAGTAGAAATGGCGATCGTCCCCGTCCGCGTGGGAGCGCAGTAGTGCTTTGAGTTGATCGCCGTTGGCCATGATCAGGGAATTGTCGCGTATGTCGTGAACGTCGTCGCTTTTGGTCCGCGCCGAGGAAGGATGCCCAGTCCGATCGTACTGGCGTGTGGGACGAGGGAGGGGGAGGGTGTTCACCGGGCTGTGCCCCTGGTCGATTTAGCCGAGCGCGCGGCCTGTGGTTTCTCGTCATGCCCGCGACGGGCCTCGAGCTGGCGCAGCGCGGCGGTCGTCGCTGCCTGGCTCTCTCGCAACTGGCCGATCTCGCGCTCGGATTGCTCGTGCTGGCGCTGCAGCTGGGAGGCGAGGTCGGTTGCCCGCTGCTCGGCGCCAGCGGCGCGCTCACGAAGGGTCGCAAGTTCGACCTGTCTTGCTTGTTGCTGGCGCGACCAGGCGGCGGCCGCCTCACGGTGCGATGCCTTCTCGCTGTGAAGAGCCTGCTTGGCTGCTTCCTGAACGCTGCGAGCCGCCTCCAAGTCCGCCACACGGGCCTTCTGCTCCCTGGCGAGCTCGGCAGTTGCTTGGCGCGTGGCCATGCGCTCGCGGTCGATCTCCGAGAGGAGACGCCGCTCCTGCGCGACATGGCGCTCCTCGGCTTCGTCAGCGGAGCGCTGCTTGGCACCGAGTTCCATCGCAGCTTTTTCGCGCAGGGCTTCCTTGCTGGCCACAGCTTCGTCGAGCGCCTTGCGCAGGCGGCGCACCTCCGCTTCCGAATCGCTCAGCAGGCGCGCCGATTCTTGCTGTTGCGCGTGCATCTGAACCTGCATCGCCTCGAGCGCCACCTTCGAGGAGGTCAGGGCCTCATCGAGCTTCACGCGCGTCTGCTCGAACGCGGTCTCCCGCTGCTGGAGGTCGGCTTCCTTCTGCACGAGGGCGCTGCGCTCAAGCTCCAGCTCGCGGCGCGTGGCTTCGGACTTCTGGACCTGCACTTGGTCGGCCTCGCGGCGAGCGACGTCCCAGAACTGCTGGGCCGCCTGGACGACGGAGAGCGGGGCGTCATCGTCGCGGGGAGCAGCTGCTGGTGCTTGCATGCCGACCAGGCGCGCCGGCAGTCGGGCGAACCATTCGTCCAGATGAGCGCTCACGGTGTTTGGCGAGCCGCCACCCAGGCACATGCGAACCCGCTCGATCGTGGGCTTTATGCCTTCGGCGACCAGCGCATCAGCGGCGCCGAGGACGTCCTCGAGCTGGATGCCCGGCCGGCCCGGCCGCGGCCGCGATGCGGCGCCGGAGGGGTGTCGCGAGACGCTCGTATTTGCTGATTGCATGGCTCGGCCCGGTTCGCTAGGTTTAGGTCTCATAAGTAAATTTATAAGACCCTAAAACCAGAATCTCTACCCGCCGTGCTTTCGGTTCACCCGGTGCTCGATCCGGCCCGCCTGTCGCGGCTCACCGAAGAGTCCGCGCGTGAACTGATCCGCCAGGGCCAATCTGCCAACACGCGCGGGTCTTACCAGGGCGCCATGCGGTACTGGGCCGCATGGTTTGCGGCGCGCTATGGCCAAGAGCTCAAGTTGCCCGTGCCTGTGCCCGTTGTCGTCCAGTTCATCGTGGATCACGCGGAGCGCGAGCAGGTCCTCGAGGACGCCGATGAAGATGCAGCAGCAGCTCCTGCTGGCAAGAAAGCCCGCAGGAAGGTGGCAGCCCTGAAGAAGGCTCCGCTGGTGTTTGATCTCCCGCCCGAGGTCGACCAGCTCTTGGTAGCGCACGGCTATAAAAAAAGCTGGGCGCCTATGCGCAGAACACCCTCGTGCACCGGCTCGCCGTCCTGTCCAAGGCCCACCAGAACGTCAACGTCGACAACCTGTGCAACCACACCCAGGTTCGCGAGCTGATCAAGAACGTGCGCAGCGGGAAAGCCAAGCGCGGCGTCAAGCCCCACAAGCAGGCGGCGCTCACGAAGGAGCCGATGGAGGCGCTGCTGGCCACCTGTGACGATTCGCCCATCGGCAAGCGCGACCGCGCTCTCCTCCTGTTCGCCTGGTCGAGCGGCGGCCGCCGGCGCTCCGAAGTCGCGGATGCAACCATGGAGAACCTCCGCAAGGTCGATTCGCGCGGATACCTCTACAAACTGGGCCACTCGAAGACAAACCAGGACGGCAAGGAGAACCCGGATGACGCCAAGCCGATCTCCGGGAGGGCCGCCGCGGCAATGGACGCCTGGCTCGAGGCGAGCCGCATCACCGAGGGCCCGATCTTCCGGCGCATCCTGAAGGGCGGAAAGGTGCTGGATGAGCCGCTCGACCCGACTGCTGTGCGCAAGATCGTCAAGCGCCGCTGCCTGCAGGCCGGCCTTCCCGGCGACTTCTCGGCACACTCGCTGCGATCGGGTTTCGTGACCGAAGCGGGCCGGCGCAAGATGGACCCGGCAGACGCCATGGCCATGACCGGCCATCGCCACTACGAGACCTTCATGGGCTATTACCGCGCGCAGGATCCACTCGATCGCAAGGCAGGCCGCATGCTCGACGGCGACCCGGTCGCCGAGTGAAGGACCGATCAATCTTCGGCTTTGTGTCACCCGCCGCGGGAATTGCTGGCCGCCGGCAAGGGGACGGAACGGCCCGCTTTTTTTTTGGAGCGTTTCAAAGACCGGAACGTTTTGGCAGACCAAACTTCACCCCGAGTCGGTCCCCAGAACTCGAAGCGACACCACTGCGCACCGCATAGGAGGCTTCATCTCCCACGGATCATGAATTTGACGCCGGCGCACTGCACCTGCAATCTTCGGCGCCGCGCGCAAGTTGCCGCGCATCAGCATGTGCGCCGCCGCCAGGCGGTTTTAAGAGCCTCCCTTCCAATAAGGCATCTCAGTACATTCAGGAAAACGGCCTGAACGTAATGAGGATGCAGCAAAGGCAGACCGAAAGCAACTTGAAGGATATTTTCTCCGGCTTTGATTCCATCGGCAATGAACCGGCAGTCGCGAGTCCGACAATCACCAATCCGTGGACTCCGCGCGGCGAAATCAGGAGCTCCGCCAATACGCTTCGCAGCAATGATCGACCCGAAGCCCCGCCTCGCGACTCCTCGCCGCAGAATCCGTGGGCTTCGCAGCCAAAAGCCTCTTCGACCGTGGTCGCATCCGCTGAGACGGCAACGAGCAATCCGTGGGCAGCGCCTGGCAGCGACAGCATATGCGTGAACGCGGGGGCATTCCGTTATCAGTGGAAAGACATCAAAAGCGGCAGGTCACGCTTCTCAAACGTCGGCATTCGAAAAGCGCCGATTACATGTTGCCCCTGACCGGCATAACTGAAATCGGCTCTATGAATCCTCCCGGAGCGGGCACTATGGTGAAGTCAGCCCTACTTGCAGTTCTGTTCCTTCAGGCCCTTGCGGCCTCTTCGGCGATCGGGCAAACCATACGAACGGCTCCTGTGACAGTGAGTTGCTACAGCGCGAACCGGAAAGTCGGGGACGGCTTTTTGTGAAACCGCCGTCGGGCGACAGACGTCAGCGGTATCCGTGTGCGTTCGTGACAGCGAGAACGCAGTGTTGGTTCGGGGAGTGGATGCGGGTCAACCGATTCTCTGTGATTTCGGCCAGCAAGAGCGCACCGCAGACGTGTGCGAGGTCAAGACCCTTGCGGCACGACTGCTGCCGTCAGTTGATGGACGTCGAATCATGTTGCTCTATGGCTTTGTGCGTATTCCCCCCCTTACAAGGGAAGCCAAAGAGTCCGCGTGAAACGAAGGCCGCCGCGCAGAGCTTTTCGCTGCGGCGTTTGAGGCTGGGAAAACGGGAGACGCCGATCTCGCCGAAGCGCTTTTTGAGAAAGGTCTCGCCATCGATGATTCCGACTATCGCGCGCATTTTTATCTGGCCAGGATCTTGGAGCAGAAAAGCAAATACATCGCCTTCACCCATTACGACTTGGTAACTCGGCTTGCACCGCCTGATTCTCGCGAGGCGGTAGAAGCTGAGATCAGGCTGCAAAGGGGGTTAGAGGTCCAATCACTAACTCGATGCTGACGTGATTCACTTCATCTGTGTACCAGGGGGTAGGCGAACGATGCTCCGCGTCGCCTCAGACGGGTCGACGTCCGCCAGCAGCCGGCGCTCGTGCACGATGTGGCGCTGCTCGGCTTCCTTGGCATCGCGTTGTGCCGTGGCCAGCTCCAGCGCCGCCTTCTCGCGCAGGGCTTCCTTGCTGGCCACGGACTCGTCCAGGACTCGCAGGCGCCGCACCTCGCGGCGACCTGCCGGGCCAACGCAAGCGCTTCCTAGAGTGCCACGCGGTCGTGCTCGAAGGAGGCCCTCGCGCTGGCCGAGCTCAATGGGAGGATCGGAAGAGGTCGTCGATGCACCGCGCAATAGTCGCGCGCATGGCTGGCAGCGCCGCGAGAAGCCGGGCGGGCTTTCACGGCGCCGCTCCCCGGCTGATGGGCCTGGTGCAGCTTCAACATCGAGGCGAGAGCTTCGTAGGTGTCCTGGCCGAGGAGGGCGGGGCGACCACTTGGGTCGTCTGCCACCACGGCCCGGAGGAGGAGAGGGCGCCAGTCACCCGTTCTACGAACCATCAAGCCGCGCTTTTCCAGTAGTTGGATGAATAGGTCTTCGAGCTTCGAATAGGCATGGCGAGCGCCAGCGCATGGCTGCGCTCGGAATAGAAGCCCGGCGCCTCGGCGCGTGTCCTTTCGAACCCGCGATCGTCCTCTCGGCCATGATCGAGAGTGCCTCGCGAAGGCGCGTTCAAGCTCCAACGGCAGGTCCAACGTCGGCTCGACCATGCTCATTCGGATGGCTTCTTGCTCCGCGCTGTCCGGCCGGACTGAGGCTTCCCGCCGTCACCCTCTGCCCGCTTCTCGGCCAGCCCTGCCTCGAGCTGGCGCAGCGCAGCTGCCGTCGTCGCTTGCTCTTCGTGCAACCGGGCGATCTCGCGCTCGGCCTGCTCTTCCTGGCGCCGCAGCCGCTCGCCCAGATCTGCGGCGCGCTGCTCTGCCCCGGCGGCCCGCTCGCGCAGGGTTGCGAGCTCGACTCGCATCTCCTGCTGCTCTTTCGACCAGGTGGCGGCCGCCTCGCGGTGCGCAGCCTTCTCGGCCTGGATAGCCTGCTCTGCCGCAGCCTGGGCGGCACGGGCGGCCTCCTGCTCGGTCGAGCGCGCCTTCTGCTCCTTGGCGAGATCAGCGGCCGCCTGCTTCGCGGCCACGCGCTCGCGGTCCACGTCGGCCAGCATGCGCCGCTCGTGCGCGACGTGGCGCTGCTCGGCTTCCTTGGCATCGCGCTGCGCCGTGGCCAGCTCCATCGCAGCCTTCTCGCGCAAGGCTTCCTTGCTGACCAAGGCCTCGTCGAGGGCCTTGCGCAGGCGCCGCACCTCGGCCTCGGACTCGCTCAAGAGTCGCGCCGATTCCTGCTGTTGCGTGTGCATGTGGGCCTCGATCGCCGCGACCGCCTGCCGAGAGGAGGCCAAAGCCTCTTCGAGCGCGACGCGGGCCTGCTCGAA
This sequence comes from Variovorax sp. RA8, assembly GCF_901827175.1. NCBI lineage: Bacteria > Pseudomonadati > Pseudomonadota > Betaproteobacteria > Burkholderiales > Comamonadaceae > Variovorax > Variovorax sp. RA8. The sequence goes on from NZ_LR594664.1 coordinate 228,540, forward strand.
GGCCGCCTCGCGCTGGCTGAGGTCTGATTCCTTCTGGGCGAGCGCCTCGCGCTGCAGTTCGATCTCGCGGCGGGCGGCTTCGGCGCGCTGGACCTGCGCTTGGTCAGCTTCCCGGCGCGCGGTCTCCCAGAACAGCTTGGCGGCCTGGACGATGGCCAGCGGGAGCTGGTGCGCCTCGCCCTCGGCCAGGTTCGCGCCGCGGCCATCGAGCCGCTTGCCGAGCGTGGCGAACCAGCGCTCCAGCATGGGGCTCACCGTGTTGGGCGAGCCGCTGCCAATCTTCTGCCGCACGCGCTCGATGGTTGGGCGCAGGCCTTCCTGCACGAGCGCATCGGCCGCTTCCCAGACCTGGGCCTCCTGAACCCCGCGGCCACCGAGCGGCGGGAAGGTGCTGAATTTCGAGGTGGTTTCCATGGGCTTTTCCGGGGGGCTGTGGATGCTCGGACGCGCGCGAAAGCATGTCCATCCATCCAGTGGTTTTAAACTTTCGATAATAAACAGTTATCGAAAGTGCGGTATAGTGTGCGTAACACATCATACAGCGCATGTAAAAAAAGACCGTTTCGGTTCCAGCAATTCATTTGCATGCAAGGCCCACGCTCTGTGGGCGGGTAGCGCGCGCAAAGGAATTGCTTGGCCGCATCCACGTTCCCTCTGTCGAGCCCGCACGAAATGTCAAACGAATTGCTAGAACCGCGGCCCATGCCGAATCCATCGCAACTCGATCTGCTGCTGGCCCAGTACGCGGGCGGGACCGCGACCTCGCGGGATGTCTCGTGCGCCACGGGCCTTTCCTTCGGGGAGATCCTGGTGGAGCTGGGCAAGCGCGGCCTGGCGCTGCCGCGCGTCGCCCCGCAGCGCACGCCCGCGCAGGCTTCATTGCTGGAACGTGCGGTGCGAGGTGCCGAATGAGTTCAGACGACAAAGGACAGCAGATGGGCCAGTTGACCGTGCAACGCGCCGGCGACGGCTCGCCGCAGGCCAACCTCACCCCGCTCAGGCGCAACCACGCCCTGCTCGACCCGGCCCGGCTGTCCGACATGGCCGAGGAAGCCGCCCATGACCTGATGGCCGAGGGCGAATCGAGCAACACGCGCGCCTCGTACCGCACGGCGATGCGCTACTGGGGTGCCTGGTACGGCCTGCGCTACGGCCATCAGCTGGATCTGCCGGTTCCGGTACCGGTGGTGGTCCAGTTCATCGTCGACCACGCCGAGCGCTCGACCAAGGCAGGCCTCGCGTGCCAGCTGCCGGCCCACATTGATGAGGCGCTGGTCGAGGGCGGCTTCAAGGGCAAGCTCGGCGCGCCGGCACTGAACACGCTGACGCACCGGGTCTCAGTCCTCTCGATGGCCCACCACCTGGCCAACCAGCCCAACCCGTGCATCGATCCGACGGTCAAGGCGCTCCTGAGCAAGACCCGCAAGGCCTACGCCAAGCGCAACGCCACGCCACACAAGCAGCGCGCGCTGACCAAGGAGCCGCTGGAGGCTGTGCTGGAGACCTGCGACGACTCGCTCAAGGGAAAGCGCGACCGCGCCCTCCTTCTGTTCGCCTGGTCGTCTGGCGGCCGCCGTCGATCCGAGGTCTCGGAGGCGGCATTCGAGAACTTGCGCCGCGCCGATGAGGGCGGCTACCTCTACACGCTGGCCAACTCCAAGACGAACCACAGCGGCAAGGTGAAGCCAGAGGACGTGAAGCCGGTGGTCGGCATCGCCGCTGAAGCAATGGAGGACTGGCTGAAAGCCAGCGGCATCACGTCAGGCCCCCTCTTCCGCCGGATCAGCAAGGCTGGGCGGCTCGGCGAGGACGGCCTCACCGGCACGGCCATCCGCAACATCGTGAAAACGCGCTGCTCGCGTGCCGGCGTGGGCGAGGACTTCTCGGCCCACTCGCTGCGGTCGGGGTTCGTCACGGAGGCCGGCCGCCAGAACATGCCGCTACAGGAGACCATGGCCATGACCGGCCACCGCAGCATGGACGTCGTGACAGGCTACTTCCGCGCCGGCGCGGCGCAGGTCAGCGCTGTGGCGCGGATGATGGATACGAAGAAAGTGGACGGTTGAGGAGAGGGTTGACGCACATGGCAGGAGTCGAAGTCATCAGGGCGAGGCCTCTTGCATGGGGCGCCATCCAAGGAGAGATCGTCTTGCCGGATGAGGTAGCCGCCGCCGCCCGGGAGGCCGGTGCCCTCGCCTATGCGCAAGCCGAGGCAGAGGAGTTCTGCGCCGAGAGTGTGGTCTGGCTGCCGGACGCCGCCTGGATGCAGATGTGCGAGCCGCTGTTTCCTGCCGGCGCGCTGCTCGAGCTCGGCTTCGTTCGGGCGCCGGACCAGCGTTCCCGCGTCTACAGCACCCACGGAACGGATGCGCATGAGGACGACGAAGGGGCCGTTTTCGTGCTCGTGCTGGCCAACGATGGCCTGACCTTCAAGCAGGGCCGACAGTCCCATCGAACCGCGCCCGGCCAGTGGTTCGTGTTCAACGACCGCCAGACGCACCTGGTGAAAGAGACGGCCAGGTCGACCTCGTACGTGTTCTGGCACGTGCCGCTCTCACGGGCGTAGAGCTGGGCAGGAGCGAAGCCCCGTAGCATGCCGCATTCTTTCGCCGCGGGGGGCCGCGGCGCTAACCGGAAGGGGTTCGCGTGAGCAATCGGCTATTGGCAATCGTCGAGGTATCGCCGGAGTTGCGGGTCGCCTGCCAGGCGAGCGGCTGTGGTCATTCCGTCTACAAGCGGATCCACGTGGTGTCCATCGACGGATCGCTGCAGGTGCTTGGGTCCGAGTGCTTCAAGCGGCTGTTCGGAGGTGTGATTGGCGCCAACCCGGCCTATGGATCTTCAGATGGTCGTCGGCTCACGGACACGGAGCGCCGGATGCTTCAGGAGAACGCCGCGCAATTGATCGCTCAGTTCGAGGCCGAGCACGAAGCGGCGCAGGCCGCTGCGCGCGAGAAGCTGCAGCGGCTGCGCCAGTCAGCGATCGCCCGCGAAGCCTCGGGCGGGCCACCGCACCGGTTCCGAGCACCGTTTCCGGTGCGCCAGCCGGCGCCTCCACGCCGCCACCCCGGCCCGACGCCCGAGGCGATCCGAAGGTACGAGGCTCAGGCCAAGGTCGATGTGCGCGCCAGATTCGACGTTGACCCGGACCTTCCGGGCTGGCGGGGCCTCGTGCTGCAGCGCATCACGGAGCTGTCGAAGGGCGACGACGTTTCGGACTGAATGCTCGCGGATCTCCGGATTCCATGGTGGAGCCCTAGTCCATCCCTGGCAGGCCCGATCCCGCACAGGCGTGCACCGAAGGTCCGGTGCTTTGTTCGCGGCGGCGGGAGCCCGGGATGGCAAGCTGCACCCCCTCCTGATTGCTAACATGCTTGCATCACTAAATTAGGAGCGGAAGTGGACAGGGACATCATCGAAACGAGGGGAGTCGCGGCGCTGCAGCGTCTGTTCGCCGTGGCCAATCGCGATTCGGGCCAGTGCCGCTACATCGCGCTCTTCCTGCTGGGCCTGTACAACGGCCAGCGCTTTCCTTTTGACCTCACGGACCTGCGCGCGATCGACGGCGATCTCCTCGAGGACTGCATGACCGTGCTGCGCATGGATGCGCAGGTCACGCGCCAGGAGGTGCACAAGTACTTCGACGACGACATGAGGTTCGAAGCCTTGGCAAAGGAATTAGGCATCGGGGACATCATCGACGAGGGAGGTAGCAAGCTGTTCGAGGGGATGGCGAGAAAATGGGGCGTCGAGGACGTGGAGAAGGTTCGCGCGGATGCGATGCGCGCGGCGCAGCCCGTGGGCACGCCGGCGCCGCTGCACGAGGGCGGTACGTTCGATGCCACGTTGCACACCTATGGCGAAGCCTTCGGCTACCGGGACGTGTCGGTCGTCGCCCGGCTCGGCGAGGGCGGCAACACCGAGGTTCGGCTGAGGCTTACGCCCAGCGACAGCGAAGCCCTCATGCAGCACATCACCCGCGTCCACGCCGTCGCCTGGCGCAACGCCGAGCGCGGCCCGCTGGACAAGAAGCCAGGCGAGATGCGGCCAGCATGGTTGGACAGAGCCCCTGCGCAGTGGTAGCCGTGTTGAACGCGCAGCTCGCAAATGACGCAGTTCTCCAGTGACGAACGACATGCAGAGACGCTTGCCTTCCTGAGGCAAGTACGAGACTACATCGCTCGGTGGCCACCTCATCCGGTGAACAGGGAAATGCTCGCGAAAATCGATGCCCATCTCCGTGAGCCGAGTCACCGCTTAGCAGAGCAAGCGAAAACTCTGCGCACCGGCGGCGCTTACACCGTCGTGGGCCTGTGTCTTCTTCAGGCCGAACTCCATGGCGATGAGCTCGTCGTGCGCCTGCCGGACAAGCCATCCGCAGCACCCGACGACATGGTGGTTGCCGCCTTGAAGGACGGGATCGAGATCACCATGGGGGTCGCCGATCGGCCCGTTCGCGAATGGAAGGGTGACTAACTCCGCTATGGACCCGCGCGAGATCGATCGCCTGCCAGCAGACCTGCGCAAGCGTTGGCCCATCGCGGTCGCGCGTGCCGAGGAGAAGCTGCAGCGACTTCAAACCAATGCTCTATCCGCCACCAGGCTGGTCCATGCCGCTCAGCGCGCGCGATCGGTGGCTCAACGTGTGGTGTCGCTGCAGCGAGCCGCCACCGCCTGGGCGCAGCCTCTGGAGGGGATCGCGGCCTGCCGCCGCGGCTGCTCGCATTGCTGCCACATTCCCGTGATGATCTCGCGCACGGAAGCCACCCTGATCGGCACCGCCATCGGCCGATCGCCGCAGTCGCCGGCACATGCCATCGAGGTCGATCGGACAAGCTCGCCCGAGGAATTGCATGAAGCCGAGGCGCGCATGCTTGCGGCAAGGCCATTCTTGGCCCTGATCCGCAACAGCGGCGCCGAGCCGCGGGTCATCGAGTACCTCAAGACGCCGCCGGACCGCGAGACCTTGGTCGGCTTGATCAGGGCCATGGGAATCACGACGCGCCAGCTCCTGCGCCGGAAAGGCACACCCTACGACGAGCTTGGCTTGGACGACCCGAAGTGGTCTGACGACCAGTTGATCGATCTCATGCTGAAGCATCCGATCCTGATCAATCGCCCGATCGTGGTGACGCCCTTGGGTACCAGGTTGTGCAGGCCATCCGAGGTTGTCCTGGACATCCTGCCATCGCCCCAGCGCGGCGCCTTCGCGAAGGAAGATGGAGAAGCTGTCGTCGATGCGGAGGGCCGACGTGTCCGCCAGCATGCCTGAGCTGCCCAACGTCGATCCGGCGCTGTTCGATCGTCCCACGCTCGACCGCCTTGCGAACCGGGAGCCTTCTGGACACGCGCCACGCTTTCTCTTGCTCTACGGTTCACTTCGCGAGCGGTCCTATAGCCGCCTCGTAACGGAAGAGGCCGGTCGGCTGCTGGAGGCCATGGGTGGCGAGCCGCGCATCTTCAACCCTGTGGGCCCTCCTCTATTCCCTTGCGCCAGTTCGGATGGCAGCCGCGTCGTTCACACTGGCATAGCCAGTTAGGAAGAACCGCGGATGAATTGCGAGGGTGGGTGCCAGTCAGGAAAATTCAAAGATCGGTGCAAAACACGCCCGAAAGTTCGAGCTGTGATGCGCAGCGGCTTGCTTCAGACCTGATGCGCGAGCGAAGGCGATTGCGTCCTTCCCCGATCAACAGGAGGAGAAGGCTTCCAACTATGACATCGCAATCCTGATCAGCCTGCCCACAAAACTCGTGGTCACCAGCTTGGCGACACGAGCGAATTGTCGCCCTAACGATTCCGCTTGCGCGCAGTTCTCCTGCGCACCTTTCCTCGGCGATTTGCAAGACGCACTGCCAACTTTTCGGAGTACGTCCGCGGCGCACGGCCCCGGAACTTGTCGCCTGGACCGCGCCACCATTGGACCAAGAAATAAACCACCGCTGCCACAGCGAGAACAAGAAAGTAGAGGGCGGCGTGTTCAAAGTAGCTGACGGGATCAGGTATGGCGTCGTGCACAACACCTCCAGCGTGGGAAAGCACCCAGGTTTAGCGAACAAGGCTTCGAAAAGTGCACAAGGCCGACGAGGAATATGGCGCGTTTCGTTCGGGAATTCCCGACTGAACTGAGGGGATGCTACACCGCGGGATCCTGAGGAAGGACAGCTCGCGCAACCTCGCCGGCCACCAAGCGGCGGAGCGCGAATGGGAATGCGCATCTTCCATTGGCCTCGCACAGAGCTGATCGCGACCTACAAGCCGCGAATACCTATACTGCCAAGAACCGTGGGAGTTGGTCCATGAAGATCCCTCGCAGTATCACCGCTGGCTTGGTAGCGTTTTTGGTCGTCATCGGCTTGGTGTTGGTTTGGCACTTGACAGGCCTGCGGGTAGCGGCGCCAAACGTTACTTACACCCTGATCGATGGCAAGCGCCAGGAACTTCAGGCGTTGCGTGGCAAGGTGGTGCTGGTCAACTTTTGGGCCACGAGTTGTGCCACCTGCGTCAAGGAGATGCCCGCGATCACTGCGACATACGAGAAGTACAAGTCGCGCGGCTACGAGACGGTGGCCGTCGCCATGAGCTACGACCCACCGGCCTACGTAGTTGCTTTTGCCGAGTCGCGAAGGCTGCCATTCCCTGTGGCAATTGACAACACCGGCGCAGTCGCCAAGTCCTTCGGCGATGTGCGGCTGACACCGACCACTTTTCTGATCGACAGGCGCGGCCGGGTCGTCAAGCGCTACCTCGGCGAGCCCGATTTCACCGAGCTAAACAAACAGATCGAAACCCTGCTCGCCGAAGGGTAGATCCTCCGCGCAATCCGCCGCCCGCGAACACGTGCGAAGCGGTGCGGGCGTCGCCGCGAAAGATTGAAACCGAGGGCACTTTACCTCGCGTGTTCGTTCAAAGCAGTAGTCGTGCGACGTCCGGCAACCAGTGCCGTTGAGGGCATTCAAGCCTCAGGGGTTCTCATCGGCCTTCGGAACGAGGCGCTCAATGATTCTGCAAACCGCTTTCGCCTCAGTCTTGCTTCTGCTCAGCGCCGGCACGTTCGCATCGTGCGTGACTGACGACCATCCGAAAGGACCTATCGAAGGTGGTGTGGTGATTGAAACCGAGGACGCGGATTACGAACTTGTCGCCAGGCCGGACACCCTCCGTCTCTACATTCGCGGGCACGGGACCCGGATTGACCTGCTAGAACTCGATGCGAGGATTGCGCTGGTGACAGGCAAGTCGAAGCAAGTGGTGGGCCTTCACCCCGTTTTCGACAGGCTGGAAGCAACGGGCAGTTTCCAGATCGGCGCCCGCACCAAGGCCGTCGCCATTATCACGAGGCCCTCCAAGCCCGCGACCACGGTGCGGTTCACGCTGAAGTGAGGGAGCCCGGGGTTGATTCGAACCCGATGTTTTTAGGGGGATCAGGCATGAACGTGTCGACCACCATCCCTGTACCGACCGGACGCAGTGACGATCCCGGCATGATCCCATCGACCAGCCTGCCCCGCCCGGGCGCTGTCGTCGCGACGGGATTGTGGTTTTTCATGGGCGTCGCGACGATGCTCTTCGGACTCTTGAGCCTGGCGTACGTTTTTCGCCTGGACGGGGTCGAGGGTTACCCGCTCGCGCTCCCCTGGCAGCTTTGGCTCAGTACCGGACTACTGGCGATCGGTAGCATCGCATTGCAGCGAGCCAGCGGCGCGGCGCGCCTGACTCGTCGCTCCAGGGCGCTTGGATTGTTGCTCTTTGGGGGCGCATGCACGTTCTTGTTCCTGGGCGTTCAATTGTGGGCGTGGTCAGACATGCAGGCTGCCCGCGTCATGCTGGCCGGCAATCCTGCGGGATCCTTCTTTTACTTGCTAACGGCGATGCATGGCCTTCACGTTGCGGGGGGCATCGTCGCGGTGGTGCTGACCATGCGAACCGTCTGGTCCGAGTCCGATCTGGCGCGCGAGGCCTGGCGCATCAGCCTGTGCGCACGCTATTGGCACTTCCTGTGGGTCGTCTGGGCAGTGCTCTTCGCCATGATGGCCCTCCTGACACCCGAAGCGGTCCGCATCATCTGCGGCACGCTCAAGCCTTGATGCGAGCACGGTATGTCTGCCTACCTCAAGCTTTGCCGTTGGTCCCTGCTCTTGATCGTGGCGATGGCATCCGCGTGCTCGCCGGCGCCGCAGCCGTTCAACTCCGTCGAGATCTCCGGCGCCGAGTACGCCCGCAAGCTGGAACTTCCAGATGCTGATGGCCGTGTGCGCACACTATCGGACTTCAAGGGCAAGGTGACGGTCGTGTTCTTCGGCTTCACATCCTGCCCAGACGTATGCCCGACAACGCTGACCGAACTGGCCGAGGTGAAGCGCTCGCTCGGAAAGGATGGGGCGCGGGTTCAAGGCGTACTCGTTACCATTGATCCCGAGCGAGACACGCCGGAAGTCCTGAAGGCGTACATGTCTGCTTTCGACCCCTCCTTCGTTGCGTTGCGGGGCTCGCCCGAGCAGACGCAGGCTACCGCGAAAGAGTTCCGGGTCTACTACAGGAAAGTGCCGAACAAGGAAGGTACAAACTACTCGATGGACCATACGGCGGCTTCGTATGTGTTCGATCCGCAAGGACGGGTACGGCTCTTCACGCGCTACGGGATTGGCGCGAAGCCGCTGGCGGCCGACATCAAGCGGTTGCTCGCCGAAAGCTGATTCGCTCCTGTGGGGTGACACCGCGCTCGCGCCCGGGGTTCCTATGGGTAGCTGGCGAAAACCGTCTCCCGACCATTGCGATCAATGAGGAGGACCTGATAGGGGTCGCGCCGCGAGCCGTATTCCATTCCCGGCGAACCCACGGGCATCCCGGGCACGGCGAGACCGATGGCTTGTGGCTTCGTCGCCAGCAGTCGTCTCGCCTCGGCGGCAGGCACATGCCCTTCCAGCACATAGCCGTCCAGCGTGGCGGTGTGGCAGCCACCGAACCGGTCGGGCATGCCCAGTCGCTTGCGCACGCTCGCAGTGTCATCGGTCTCTGTCACCTTGACGGAGAAGCCTGCTGCCTTCAGATGGTCGACCCACGCGGTGCAGCAGCCACAATTTGGATCCTTATAGACGTGAACTTGCGTGGCGGCATGCGCCAAGCGCGCCTGCAAGAAGGGCAGCGCCGCGAGTATGGCAATGAGTGGACGTCTTTTCATGGGCAATCAGCTGTGTATAGCCTGAAAGCTGTTAGCGGCACGGCATGCGACCACATCCAGCTTACAAGGGGAGCGACCTTGATTACCAAACTGTAATCGTTTGGTCTGCACATTGGTGGCTGTGCTTCATAAAGTTGGTTGCACCGAAGAGATGAGCCCGCACCACCGCATGCCTCATCACACCCGGAGACCTCAACCTCTCTTCAAAAAAGGATCGAAATGAAGCGCTCTCTCACGACTTCCCTGACCCTCACCGTTCTTCTGGCCGCGATCGCAAGCACCGCTTCGGCAGGAAACTACGCTGAAGGCGACCCAAGGCCGGCACCGTTGACCGCATCCGCAGATCGCGCCACCATCGCGGCCGACACGCAACGCTGGCTCCAAAGCTCACCGACCCAAGGGTATCCCGAAGGCGATCCTCGTGCCGTAACCAGCGTCTCGAGCAATACGCGAGCAGTGGTGCAAGCAGACACCCTGATCTGGATGAGATCCGGACTGGCTGCAGCGCAGAATGGTGAAGCGGGCGCCGATGTCTCTCGCCCTGCATATCGACAGGTTGCCACCGAATACACGCGATTGCGTAGCGGCCGCGAGTTCGGCGGCCTGGGCGCGGGAACCAAAGGACATTGATACGCTGCGGAGAGGAACGCCGTGGACAAGAACGGGTCGCTTGCGTCCTCGTGAGATGGCTACCCTTTCATGGGCCTGGACGCCTCGGAACTGATTCCACGCGTCCGAGGTGCATCTGGTCGCGCAGACGGATCCCAATCCGGTCCTGGTGAAGACCACATCGGCCGGGAGCTGCGGCAGCACGTCGCCTGCATTCACCGCAGCGGTTCGGGTCGCCGCTGAAGGACAGCTGGGTGGCCTTGCCCCGCTTTGACGAGCAGGTGTTGCCAATAAATGCCGCCTGGCCGTCAGCGGCGTTCGCGCTCCCGGCTTTACGTTGGCGAGAAGGGCAGGCCATGTCGGGCCGGGGTCAACGGCACCGACGCGCTACGAGCTGTTGGATTTCCTCGCGCATCATGGGTCTTGATGGCGCTTGCCCACCTCCTTCAGCCATCTGCAGCTAGCGCACGCTCAACACTGACGTTTGGCTTGACAATGCGAGAAGCTTCCGCGCGACGATGTCGTCGGCCGTAGCGACAACTTTTCCCCCGTTCCAGGAGGAGTGCCGTGATCCAAGCTGACGAAGGCTCAACGGGTTCCCTGGACGCCGCGATCGCGACGCCTTCCGCCGTCGCCCCGGCCGGCTGGCGCGGTTTGGTGTCGGACTGGTCGTCCGATCGCGAGGCACTCCACGTCTCGTGGGGCAAGGCCATGATGTGGATCTTCCTGTTGAGCGACACCTTCATCTTCAGCTGCTTCCTCATCGGCTACATGACGGTACGCATCTCGACCACCGTACCGTGGCCCAATGCGAGCGAGGTGTTCGCTCTGCAGATCGCCGGCGCCGACGTCCCGCTGCTCCTGATCGCGATCATGACCTTCGTCCTGATCAGCAGCAGTGGCACGATGGCGATGGCGGTCAACTGCGCCTACCGCCGCGACAAGGTGAACGCCGCCACGCTGATGCTGGTGACCGCGACCTGCGGCGAGATCTTCGTCGGCATGCAGGCCTTCGAGTGGTCCAAGCTGATCATGGAAGGCGTGCGGCCCTGGGGCAACCCGATGGGTGCGGCTCAGTTCGGCTCGGCCTTCTTCATGATCACCGGCTTCCACGGCCTGCACGTAACGGGCGGCGTGATCTTCCTGTTCGTCGTTGCTTTTAAGCTCCTGCACGGCGACTACGACCAGGCGGGCAACTATCAGATCGTCGAGATCGTCGGCCTGTACTGGCACTTCGTGGACCTGGTTTGGGTGTTCATCTTCGCGCTGTTCTATCTTTGGTGAGTGCGCGACCACGCGAGCAGATGCGCCGCCCAGGTACAGTCCTCTGCTGGCTAACGTACGGCCGATTCGTCCCCGCTGCGCCTTTGCGTCAACGATCGACGGCTGGGGTGGCTTGGCGTGCGCCCGTGATGGCCTGCAAACTATGCCCACAGCATGGCGCCTGCGCCTGCACTGGCGGACATTTCACCGAGCCGAACGAGCAGAACACGCAGCAATCCGGGCTTCGGACGCAGCAAGGTCTTGCAGCGCTCGCATTCATAGAAGAATTGGCATGCTTCAACAGGCATCTGCTCGCGCTTCTGGTGGCCGCAGTGTGGACATGTGAGCACCGAGGCGAGAACCTCGGCACTGTGTGAGCTCTCTGCCCGGGTCATGGATCTACCTTGTGGGTCGCGCCGGTCTCCGTCCCGCGGCGTTCAACGCGCGGCGGCCTTCGGGAGCGCCTTCACTGCTTCGAGCATGCGCTCCACGTGCTTGTCGGGATTGAGGTTCTGGTAGTAGTAGGCCACTGTGCCGTTGGGAGAGATCACGTACGACAGTCGGTTGGCGTAGTCAGGCCGCGTCTGCATCAACGCATCGAACCCCTTGATCACCGTCTTGGACTCGTCGGACGCTACCGGAAAGCGACTCTGGCAGGACTTGACGGAAAACTTCGACAGCGTGTCGATGTCGTCCGCCGAAACGCCGATCACCGTGGCGCCGAGGGCGGTGAACTGGTCGATGGCCTCGGCGAAGGCACGGGCTTCGATCGAGCAGTCGCGCGTGTCAGCCGCCGGAAAGAAATACAGCACTACCGGTCCCTTGGCCAGCGCCTCGGCGAGTGAATAGCGGAAGATCTTGCCGCCCAGCGCCGCGTCGGCGGTGAATGTGGGCACAGGGGCACCGATGTCCAGGGCTGCAAGCGCTGGTGGAAGTAGTGTCGCGGACAGTGCGAACGCGGCGACACGCGCGAGAATCTGGCCGATCATGATGTACCTCCGGGAGGGGGTACCGCGAATTCTAGGACTGGAGGCGTCTCGTCGCAGTTTCTTGAAACCAGGTCGAGCGCGCGTCCGCATCCCCCAACTCACCCGGAAAGTCGAACATGAATGCAGCAGTTCGGCAGGACCAGACGGCGGACGATCTCGAGCACACGGTGTTCGCCTTCCCACCGACGCTTCGGCCATCAGGTACATGCTGCGACCGATCGGTTTCGCGTCAACGCGTCAAGGTGGCGCCGTGACTGCTCGATCGATGATTTGACGAGCGACCTCCTGGCCAATCAGGAAAGCCGCCTCGACGCTGACGACTGTCACCTGGGGGTGGCGCCGCGCCCATCGATCCCCGGCATCGCGAGAGGCAAAGAAGTGGACTTGGCAGCAGAAAGATTGCCGTATGTCGGTTTGCGGCGCTACCAGCGAAACAGCGGCGCCGGCTGGGTCCATCGCGCATAGCTCGTGCGGATCCACCACCAGCGAAACCGGGATGCCCGTCTCTGGGCAGAGGGATTTCACGCGCGCGGGCTTGCCGATCAAGGCCGGGAACATCAAGGTGTCGAGGGCGCACCAGGTGTACAGGCTTCGTCCTTCCACCTCAAAGGCGTGCGGCGTTTGCCGCAGCGTGATGCCGTAGCCGATGATGTTGCCTACCGGGTCGTACTCGATGTCAAGTGCCTGCCGCAGTACCGCGTCCACTTGATCCAATGACTGCCCTGAGGCTGCAGCCAGCGCCCGGGCAGGCACCGGGAAACCTTTCGCGAGCTCACGCAAGAGCGCGACAAAGACGGAACCAAAACCTTCCAGCCTCCTCCCCCCGGACAGCCCATCAATGATGAACGCCGCGAAGGCGCCCCTCTCAGCCATTGCGGGCGCAACGCTCTGCATGGCACTTCCTCAGCCTGCGCAGCACGAAAGCTGCGTCACGTCCTTGGTGAAGGTCTGGGCTGCGAGCTTCAAACCTTCGACCATTGTCAGATAGGGGAATAGCTGCTCGGCCAGGTCCTGCACCGTCATTTGGCCTCGGATCGCCAACGCCGCCGCCTGGATGAGCTCGCCGGCTTCTGCCGCGACCGCCTGCACGCCCAGGATTCGACCCGTACCGACCTCTGCAACGAGCTTGATGAAGCCGCGCGTATCGAAATTGACCAAGGCGCGCGGCACGTTATCCAGCGTCAACGTGCGGCTCTCTGTCTCGATCCCCGCCTTATGCGCTTCGGCCTCGGTGTAGCCGACGGTCGCTACCTGCGGATCGGTGAACACGACAGCCGGCATCGCCGTCAGATCGAGCTCGGCCTCGCCGCCCATCATGTTGACAGCCGCGCGCGTGCCGGCCGCCGCGGCCACATAGACGAACTGCGGTTGGTCCGTGCAGTCGCCGGCCGCATAGATGCCCGCGACGTTGGTTCGCATGCCGCGGTCGATGACGATGGCGCCACGCTCGCCGAGCTTCACGCCCGCGGCTTCGAGGGCGAGCCCGCCAATGTTCGGCGAGCGTCCGGTGGCCACCAGTAGCCGCTCCGCGCGCAGCACCCCATGATTCGTCGCCAAGACGAACTCGCCGCCGGTGTACGCCACCTGGCTCGCCTTGGTCTGCTTCAACACCCCGATGCCTTCATCACGAAACGTGGCAGCGACCGCCTCGCCGATGGCCGGATCTTCCTGGGAAAGAAGTTTGCTGCGCGCCAGGATGGTGACCTGGCTGCCAAGCCGTGCGAACGCCTGGGCAAGTTCCACCGCCACCACGGATGCACCGATCACAGCCAGACGTTGGGGGATCACATCGGAGGCCAAGGCTTCAGTCGACGTCCAGTACGGCGTCTCCTTCAGGCCTGGAATGGGTGGCACTGCTGCGCTTGCGCCCGTGGCCACCAGGCAGCGATCGAAAGACACCTCCTGCTCGCCGCCCTCGCGCAGCGTCACCACGAGCGTATGGCTGTCCTTGAAGCGCGCCGTGCCGTGCACGACCGAGATGGCCGGAGTGCCGTCCAGGACGTTCTCGTACTTGCCGTGACGCAGCTCGTCAACGCGAGCTTGTTGCTGGGCCAGCAGCCGGTCGCGCAGCACGGTCGGCCTCGCCGCGGACAGGCCGGCGTCGAACGGACTTTCGCGGCGCATATGTGCGACGTGCGCCGCGCGGATCATGATCTTGGACGGGACGCAGCCGACGTTTACGCAGGTGCCGCCGATCGTGCCGCGTTCGATCAGCGTGACGCGGGCGCCGTTCTCCACCGCCTTGAGCGCCGCTGCCATCGCTGCACCGCCACTGCCGATGACAGCGACGTGGACCGGCTGGTTGACAGCGTTCGGCCGAGCAGCGCCGCCGAGCGATTGACGCGTCTTGCCGAGGAGCCCGGCAAGTGCCGGCGTCGAAGCGTCGGTACGCTGGGCTCGGTAGCCGGCCTCTGCCACCGCCATCGTCAGCGCGGCTGGTGATGTGCCTTCGTCTAGCGTGATCTTGGCCAGGCGTTCCGGATAGGACACTGATACCGAGCGCACACCCGTCACCTTCTGCAGTGCTTTGCGCACGTGCTCGGCGCACGACGCGCAGGTCATGCCTTCAATTCGCAAGCTGGTCATTCAACTGCCTGTTCGTGGAGTTTGAGAAATGGGAAATCACTGTCTCTGCGGCGGCGCACACGAGGCTGGGGTGCACCTGCGGTGCGCGGGCGCGAGAAGATCCCAAACCGACACGCCGACCATGATCGTCAGGCCCGCGTAGAGAAGCTGCTCGGTCCACCCATAGCCGAAGAACGGATGGAGCGCCGCCAGCACGATCGCGGGGCCCACCATGCCCAGGACGCTGCGATGCCACTGCCGATGGCTGAACCAACTCAGGGCGTTGGCGAGCAGCGCGATCGCCGCAAACAGCGGCAGCAATCGGGTGATGAAGAATTCCTCGTACTGGTTCAGAAAACCCAGGCCGAGCGCCACCCCCAGGCTCCCAAGCGCCGGAAAGCATCCGGCGCAGCCCATCGCAGAGACCACGCTGCCCAGCGCCCCGGCCTTGTCCCCAATGCGCGCGATCAGTCCCATGATCGGAGGCCCTATTGCTTGGCGGTCGACGGGTATCCGGCGTTCGCGGTGGCTTTGGTCAGCGCCTGAACGTTGGTCTTGGCGCCATCGAATGACACGACGGCCTGCTTCTTCTCATAGCTCACCTCGGCCTTGTTCACGCCTTTGACTTTGCTCAGCGCCTGCTTGACCGTGAACGGGCATGCCGCACAGGTCATGCCCGGCACCGATAGGGTGACGGTTTGCGAGGTGGCCCACACGGGGGTGGCGAATGCCGCGAGCAGCGCGACGACGGGTAATAGCTTCTTCATGACGAAGTCCCTTCAATAGAACAAGGGCAACACATAGGGAAACGCGAGCGCCACGATGACCAGCGCTGCGACGATCCAGAACACGACTTGGTAGGCGCGCCGCACCTGCGGCACGGCGCAAACCTCGCCGGGCTTGCAGTCCTGAGCCGGCCGAAAAATGCGGCGATAGGCGAAAAACAGCGCCCCCAGCGCCACACCCAGGAAAAGCGGCCGGTAAGGCTCCAGCGCGGTCAGGTTTCCGATCCACGCGCCGCTGAAACCGAGCGTCACCAGAGCCAGGGGGCCGAGGCAGCAGGTCGACGCGAGCAGCGCGGCGAGGCCTCCTGCAACCAGGGCACCGCGCCCAGCTTCGCCTTCCGACATTGCACTCATCCTTTCCACGTGTTTTCGAACAGGGGTAAGCTTACTTCCGTAGTCAAGTACGGAGTCAAGCGTTATGGATAGGCAGGCGGACAGCCTGAGCATCGGCGCATTCGCCGAGTCGGCTGGGGTCAACGTGGAGACCATCAGGTTCTACCAGCGCAAGGGACTGCTGCCGCAGCCGGACCGGCCGTATGGCAGCATCCGGCGCTACGGCGTGAGCGATGTGGCGAGGGTCCGGTTCGTGAAGTCCGCGCAGAGCCTGGGATTCAGCCTCGACGAGGTGGCCGGCCTGCTCACGTTGGATGACGGCACCCATTGCGACGAGGCGCGCCAGTTGGCGCAGGAGAAGATCGCCGATGTGAGGTCCAAGCTGGCCGATCTGCGCCGCATCGAGTCGGTGCTGGCCACGTTGGTCCGCGACTGCTGTGCAAGTCACGGGACGGTATCTTGCCCCTTGATTTCTGCCCTGCAGGAACAGCAGTGGACAAGCCCCCCTAGCGACAAATTAGGTGCGGGCCGCGGCCGCGATGGAAAAGCTGATTTCAGTGACGCCTGATCGACATGAGGCGCGCGTTTCCCCACCGTGCATCCTTGCGATCGCGGCCACAATGGCCAAGCCAAGCTTTAGGGGCCGTTCTCGACCTGGACGTGCGAGGATGCGCTCTTGCACCCTGCGCCCGAGGCCGATGACATCGCACTCATCCTGATCGGTCTGCCGACAAACCAAGGGGCCATCGACCCGGCGACCCGAGCGAACTACCCCTTATTGATTGCGCTTGCACGCGGCCCTCCTGCGTACCTTTCCTTGGCGATCTGCAAGACGCCCTACCAATTTTTCAGAATACGTCCGCGCCGCACGGCCCTGGAACTTGTGCCCTGGACCGCGCCACCATCGGATCAGGAGGTACACCACCGCCACGAACGCGAGAACAAGAACGTAGACACCGGCCAGTTTAAAGTAGCTGACGGGGTCAGGTATGGCGTCGTGCACAACACGCGTCGACACCGCCAAGCCGCTCGCGTGCGGTGCGCGCTATCGCTATCGCTATCGCTGTCGCCTGTTCGCCCGTCTCCGCTTGCGCCCTCGTTCCTGTTTGAGTATGGCGTCGCGACGTCGGCGGCGACGAACTTCGAACCGTCTGGACAGCGACTGCCCGTAGGAGCCACCTTCGACGAAGCCCTTCATCCTTCTTCGCTGCCTCCGCCAAGCTAACACCCCCCAAAGAATCGCGCCAGCAACTATCAGCACGACGATGTACAGCCAAAGAATCGTCATGGCCAGTTGACGATCGGGCGTCCACGGGTGCATCGATGCCTCGAGCTTCATGGGTAGGCCGCAAGCCGACCGTACCTGCCATCCATCTGCTCTACACGGCTACCGCAAAAAGCACACAGCAAGGGATCGGGCCTGCTACGCCGGCGCATTTCCCTGTTGAGAACGCATTTGCAATCCGGCCGCGGAAGACCGTTCCCATCGCGAAAGTTCCCCCACTCCAATTGTCAGGCACTCGCGAGCGGCGGCTCAAACTGATGTGCCTCGGTGGCTTGGGCGCAGGGCGCGCGTTCGACCTGAATCGTCGAGTGATGGATATCGAAACGCTCGGCCAGCAGATCGCTGGCCGAGGCAGTGACGGCCGCGAGATCGCTCACCGGACTGACAAGGTGCACGCTCAGGCTGGTCTTTCCGCTGGAGATCGCCCACACATGAAGTTCATGTAACGAGGTGACCCCACTCAATGAAAGCAGAGCTTGCTCGATAGCAGGCACTTCAATGTGGCTCGGCACCCCTTCGAGCAAGATGTTGACGCTGTCCCGTAGCAGGATCCAGGTTCTCGGAAGCACCCAAAGGCCGATCGCGACGGCAATGAGCGGATCGACCCAGGTCCAGCCAGTCAGCCAGATAATTCCGGCCCCGACGATCACGCCCAGAGAGCCCAGCATGTCGCTCCACACTTCGAGATAGGCGCCCTTCACGTTGAGGCTCGAGTCCTTGCCGGAGGACAACAGCCGCATGCTGATGAGATTGATCACCAGACCCATTGATGCGATGACGAGCATGGCGCCCGTCTGAATGAGGGTCGGCAGGGATTCATGTAAAACCCAGCAGAAACAGGCTTAAGTGCCTGTCCCCGTTGACTTTTTCGACTCTCTCTTCCCTGGACGACCGGCCTCTTCAACCGGGTTCGCAACCAAATTAGGGCCAGTCGCCGGCGTACTGAAGCGCTCAAGCATGCTGGCCACGACCTGCTCCTGGGCCGTGACGGATGACCTGGCCGTCGCCAGCGCCAGTTCCAGCTGTTGTTTGGCGGAAAGCAGCTCGTCGACCTTGGCCTGCAACTGCTCTTTGGAAGTGCTGAGCTGCTGGACGGCCGCGTCCTGCTCAACCAGGCGCCGGCCCAATTCCTCGGAGCGCCTTTGCGCAAACCCCAGTTCATCCTTGAGCGGCCGCAGGCCTCGCACCTCTTCCTGAGCCTGGTGCAGATCGCCCTGGGCGCGCGACAAATCGCCCAGGAGGCGTGCGTTTTCCTGAAGGGTATGGACGGCTTCCTGCTGCTTGGTGGCCAAGGTCTCGTTCACGGTGCGCAACTCGGCCTGCAGGTACTGCACCTGCTGTTCGTGCTTGCGCTGGTCCTGGTCGCGCTGCTCCTTTGTGGATTCCCGGAAATGCTCCAGCGCCTGGCGCGCGTGCTTGTGCTTTTCTTCCAGGGATTGGCGATGGCGCTCTTCGGCCGCGAGGCGCTCCTGCAGGTCGGCCACCTGCTGGACGAGCTGAGTGTTTTCCAGGGTCTTGCGGCTCAGAGCTTCGCTGGTTTTGCCGTGAGCGTTTTTTTCGTCGGCCAGGGCCCGCTGGGTTTGCTCCAGCTGCTGGCGCGTGGCCAGCGCCTCGGATTTCAGGGCCGCGACGGCTTGCTGCTGTTGGCTCAGCTGCTCGGCGTGCTTGGCCTGCGCCGTGGTGACCCGCTCTTCCGCTTCTTCATTGACGCGGGCGGCTAGGCGACCCACCAGGTCCTGGATTGCCTCGCTGACGGCTACGCGGCTGCCGGTGGCTGGCCCTTCCTCTTCCTCGATCTCCTTCAGGTAGCGATGGATCGTGGTTTTGGAGCCGCTGCCCAGCTCTTCGCGCACCGCATCGATGGACGGATTGCGCCCTGCGGCCAGCAATTTATCGCGGGCACGCAGCACTTCAGACTTGTAGATTCCGGCTCGGGCCATGGTTCACCTCGTTATTTCGTACTGTAGTATGTACCATGATATTACATACTATTTAAGAGGTCAATAAATCATAGATCTTAGTAAATATCACACTGGGTAATAGTGGATTATCCAATGTGAGGGTAATTTTTGATGGTTTCAGCCGTGGTAGCGGTTTGGGGTCGGCCTAATGTGGCGTCATATGCGCTTATGACCGCGCGGAACAAAACTCGCGTCCCCGAAAAAGGTCCGCCCCGGCGAATTGACGGGATTATGCCCAAACAGACATAATTTAAGCGATGTCGAAGCAAACCCGCAAACCCGTCAAATGGGTCAGTTCCGCCAAGCGCGATCTGGATGCGATGCCGGACTATGTCAAAGACGTTTTTGGCCATGCCATCGACCTGGCGCAGGCCAGTGGCAAGCATCAGGATGCCAAGGTCATGACGGGTTTTGGTCGGCCGGCGTGTTGGAGGTGGTCGAGGACCCCCAGGGCGACACTCACCGGGCGTCTACACCGTCAAGTTCGCCGGCTGGGTCTATGTCCTGCACTGCTTTCAGAAGAAGTCCCAAAGCGGCATCGCCACGCCGAAACCGGATTGATCACCACCCGCCTGAAGGCCGAAGCAGGACTTCGAAGCTTGGCAGGCACAGCAAGGAGCACGCAAATGAGTGAACCCGCAAGCATCACCACCGAAGAAGGCAGCACCAATGTCTATGCCGACCTGGGCTACACCGACGCGGCCGAGATGCAGCGCAAGTCCCAGCTCGCCGGCGAGATCGCCCGAGCGATCAAGGCGCGCCGCTTGACGCAGGAAGATGCGGCTGCGCTGCTGGGGATCGACCAGTCCAAGGTTTCGCGCATCACGCGCGGCCAGTTTCGCGGCGTCAGCGAGGCCAAACTGTTGGAGCTGGTGGCCAGGCTGGGCCATGACGTGAAGATCGTGGTCGGCCCGGTGCGGCGCCGCGCCGGCAAGATCGAACTGCAGTTTGACTGATTGGCCTTTATCCGGGCCCTGCTGATTTGGGTGGAGGGAACTCCCCTCCATGTACCTCCGGCTTGAATGCTGCCAGCTTGGTCGCCAAAGACGTTTCGGCCTGTGTCCTGACCCTGAGCCATGCGCCCAAGGTGTCACGCAGACAGGTCTCACATAAATCCGCCTCAACCCGATTTCCGTCCCCAAAAATCGAGTCATAGCCCGCGTCGAAGCCGATCGACGTCATCTCGGCGAAGCCAAGCTCGCCACGCTCGGTCTCTTTGCCGCACCGGTCACATCGGATCTGATGCACCACGCTCACGGCCTCCATGGTTTTGAGTTGCATCGAATTCTCCTTACAAATAACTGCCTGCATCATCCTGCTGTCCCGCGAAGCATAACCGTGCCGGAATGGCACGCTTAGCCACGATGACGAGCACCATGATCATTCCCTCCGTGACATGCCTGCCGGGTCCCAAGTCATCGGCATTTGCATGAACAGCGTAAGCATGCGCACGCGCAAGTATGGTTTCTCCCTGCCTTGCTGATGTGTCTCGGCGGATGCCAGACTATCTACGAGGGCAAATATGACTGAAAGGCGGGCGGCCGACCAGGAGCTGTCGTGAAAGTTGATTATTCGAATTAGTTAGCCAAAGAGCCATTTCGCGACTGCCGCGCCAAACTGAGCGCAGAGGAACGGCGAACATCACAGTTCGCTGTGATTTCGTACCCATTCTTAAGCAGACCCAGGAATGCCATTATTCCGATTCAACCCAGTTGAGCCGGATGCGCGGGAATCTCGCTTATCTCAACGTGCTTGACTGCAAGGCGGCATTGCAACCGCGTGTCAGCGGCGTTTTCAAGCACGGCTTCTTAACCCTCAAGCACCAGGCTTTCGAGTTTCCGGATGCATATCGCTTCTGCGCAAGGCAAAACGCCAATAATGGGTGCTTCGATAGTGCTTGCAAATGCCCACCAGAATGAGCAGATTGCGGGAGAATCGAAGTTAGCCAGCAAAAGCGCCTCGAGGCACCTGAACTCAAATCACATGACCGCTGAAAAGGAATTTTCTACCAATGCGCACTGCAAAAAAATCAACTCTGACCTTCGTCTTATTGCTTGGAATGCCTGTTGGTTTGCTACTGGCACAACAAGCCACTTTCACGTCAGCCTCCTTGACGCCAGATGCCGCTTTGAAGGCGGCACGGGCTGCGCTAGAGACTTGCCGAAAAAATGGCCATCAAGCTGCCGTATCGGTCAATGACCGTGCCGGCAACGCGCTCGTTATGCTTCGCGACCGTTTCGCCGGTCCACACACAGTCGATACGGCCATCAACAAAGCCTACACGGCCGTGACCTTCAAACTCGATACCACGAGTTTCACCCGTTCCACTCAAGGAGGTGAACCCGCATCTGGCGTGCGACACCTTCCCCGCATCGTGGCCATCGGCGGTGGCATTCCCATTGAATCGGCTGGCTCCATCGTGGGCGCCATTGGGGTTTCGGGCGCGCCGGGCGGGGATGCCGATGACGTCTGCGCCAAAGCGGGCATTGCTGCTATCCGCGACGAACTCGACTTTTGACTAGGCCGCACTCTCGTGCGGTCAGTGGTCAAGCTCCCTGCTGACGTTGCCAGCCTAACCCCGGCCATGGCCAGTATTCTTATGCATCCTGCAATAGACGAGAGTCGGTGGCTAGCCTACATACACCAGCTTGATAGAACACGCGTCAATCACTTAGGCCAAAAGTCAGGTTCGCAGCTACTTGGCTGTGGCAACGTGCGCAACAGGCGATCAAATCTGCTTTAGACGACGTTGAACAGCCGAAACGAGCGGCTGGATGGCGGAGTCCGGGAACGGCGCTACGCTGCTGACGTTGATTTCGCAAAGCACATAGCGCTCAGAGGCATCGGCGATAGATTCTCCGAACATGAAGTCGCAGTCCCAGAGGAACGGAAGTTGCTCGCGCGAAAGGCCGACGCGTGTGCGGAGCAACTCGACCCACTCAGTCTCCAGTCGTTCCTTCAAGAACTGGAACTGCGGCAGATTTGCGGCGTGGTACAGCCTCGGGCTGGACGGCGGTGCCGGCTCGTCAGGTTTGGCGGGGTAGAGCGCGTTCACCGACTGGTGCCCGAAGCCCTCGACCCGATCCTCCACCAGATAGGCGCGCACCATGCCTTCCACCAAGCGCGGTTGCCATGCCTGGTCGATCATGTGTCCGCCGTTCTCCGGCTCGAAGTACGGAGCCAGTCTTGCCAAGAGCGCTGGAATTTCCATCACCTCTTCGTCGCTGCCACGCTGGGCGTGGCGCACCCGCAGGCGCGCGGGTGTGGCCATGGGACCCACCAGTTGCACGCGCCAAACACCGTTCCCGCTCTGTCCCCGGTATTGCTTGAGTACCCGTGGGCCGTGGCGGAGTCGTTCTGGCAATTCCTCCTCGAGTTGTTTGAGGCTGTCGACTCGGCAAACGTCGCTGCCAAACGGGAGATCGCGCGTGTGGAACAAGACGTCCTTGGTTCCCAGCTTCAGGATGGCCTCCGGATGCGCGCTGACCACAATCCCCGAGTCGGCAACCCGCCGCAGCATGGCGTCCAGGACATCCCGTCGTCGTCCGCCTTCGATGGGATTGCACCAGACCAGCACGAGGCGGCAGTTGCGCAGCTGCGTCTCCACTTCTTCGGCGAAGTCGTCGTTGTACACGGCAGGGACCGCCGTCACGCCGGCGAGGGCGAAAGCATCAAACAACGCAGCAAACCGGCTCTCGGTCGGATCAGAGCGATCCCGCATGCGGCGATCGCCTGGATAAAGTAATGCGACGGTTGATGTAGGCAAGGGCAACTCCTCAGCGGCTCACACGCCAGCAAGCTGCCAGAGCAATTGAAGCGTATTTCATAAGGTCCTCATGGCATTCATAAGAGCTTCAGCAATGGATACCCCCACTGGGCCGAAGAGAGCCTCGACCAGCAAAGTATTCGCGTTTCTGGTCTGTTGACTCTTTTAATGTCGAGTTCAAGACATTACAGTATGATCATGACATGAGTTTGCTGTTCTTGCCACCCTGGTTGTTGCTGATTGTTTCGCTGCCTACATCCGGCGCCACCGCGCGGACCCGCATTTGGCGGGCGTTGAAGTCGCTTGGCTGCATGGCATTACGGGACGGGGCGTATCTCCTACCAGCTGGTGAGGAACGCGAAGTGGCGCTGCAGGAACTGGCTGAGGAATGCCGGCGCGAGGGAGGCCACGCGTGGCTGATGGACGTGCAGCCGCGGTCCGTCGACGAAGCTGCAACCTACCGGCAGCTGTTTGACCGCAGCGACGATTACGCCGAGCTGTGCAAGTCCTGGAAGGAGGCGGGACGCACGCTCAGCGGGCTGGCGGGGTCCGAGGTCTCGCGCATGCAGCGCAGGCTGCAGCGCGAGCGCGACATGGTGCGGGCCATTGACTTCTTCCCCGGCGACGCGAGCCTGGAGGCAGAGGCGGCCTGGACGGAGTTCACCCAACGCATCGAGCGGGTGTTGTCGCCAGACGAGCCTCACGAAACGGCAGGCGGCATTGCCAGGCTGGATGCGAGCAGCTACCAAGGCCGGACGTGGGCCACGCGACGTCGGCCCTGGGTGGACCGCGTTGCCAGCGCATGGTTGATTCAGCGCTTCATCGACCGCGATGCGCGTTTTCAGTGGCTGTCCCAGCCGTCAGATTGCCCGAAAGGCGCACTCGGTTTCGATTTCGACGGCGCGGCGTTTACGCACGTGGGCGAGCGGGTGACCTTCGAGACGCTAATGGCTAGCTTCGACCTGGAGCAGGATGCTGCGCTCATGCGCGTCGCCGCGCTTGTACACCAGCTCGACGTGGGCGGCGAACCGGTCGCCGAGGCTGCAGGCTTCGAGGCCGTGCTGGCAGGCGCGCATCAACGCCTGGACGAGGACGACGCGCTGCTGGCGGAGATGAGCAAAATGCTCGACTCCCTGTACGCGTACTTTCAACAAGCTGGCGGTCGCCCAGGATGACCCAGATGATCCGCCCAGCCCCCCGCACATTGGTGAGTTTCGCGCCAAGTTACCCCGAGCCACACCTGGAACCCACCCAACTGCCGATAGCGACTTTGATTCAACCAACCACCTGTTCTGTAACCATGACCGGATAACGCCATGACACTTTTCCTGACCGGCTTGCGCGCCGCTTCGATCATCCGTCCCAACCTCAACACTGAACCGGGGGCAGCATGAGTGCGCAGACGACCACCGGCGCTGCCGGCCCCGAGGCCGTGCCTCCGACGCTGACGTACTTTCAGCTTTTCATGCGGTTTCTCAAATTCGGCTTCCTTGCCTGGGGAGGCCCGGTGGCGCAGGTCGCCATGCTGCGCCGGGAACTGGTGAACGAGGAACGATGGATTTCCAGCGAACGCTTCAACCGCTTGCTGGCCGTGATGCAGGTGCTGCCCGGACCCGAGGCGCACGAGCTGTGCGTGCATCTGGGCATGCGTGCGAAGGGGCGGCTGGGCGGGGTGCTGGCCGGTCTCGCATTCATGCTCCCGGGATTCCTGTTGATGCTGGCGCTGTCATGGCTTTACTTCCGGATGGACATCGCTGGCACGGCACTGGGCGCCGCGTTCCTTGGTGTACAGGCAGCAGTGATCGCCCTGATCGTACGGGCGGTGCACCGGATCGGCGAGCACATCCTGGTGGACCGTTGGCTGTGGGCCATCGCCATCGTGGCCGCACTCGCCTCCGCCGCCGGCGTGGCCTTCTGGATCACCCTGCCAGCCGCCGGCGGCGTCTATGCCTTGTGGATGCTCAAGCGTGGCAGGCTCGCCCTCCTGGTCGCTGCCGGCGCGGTGGCGCTGGCCGCCGCGATGGCGCTCTGGGCGCCGCGCGCACAGCCGCTGGTGGAGGCGGTCGTCCAGGGCGAGGCTTCGCTGCTGCTCATCTTCGTCGCCGGGTTGAAGGCGGGCCTGCTCACCTTCGGCGGTGCCTACACGGCGATCCCGTTCATCCGCAATGACGCGGTCGGCCGCGGCTGGATCACCGACGGCCAGTTCCTCGACGGCCTGGCCTTGTCTGGGGTGCTGCCCGCGCCGCTCATCATCTTCGCCACTTTCGTTGGCTATGTTGCCGGCGGGCCGCTCGGTGCGCTGGTCATGACCGCCGGCGTCTTTCTTCCCGCGTTTGCCTTCTCGCTGATCTTCTACGACCGGCTCGAGGCAGTGCTAGAGGTCAAGGAGATGCACGCCTTCCTCGACGGCGTCGCCGCCGGGGTGGTCGGCCTAATCGCCGCGACCACGGTTGACCTGGCGTTCGTCACCGCCGCGCGTGTGCCGTCGTTGGCGGTGGCCGTATCGATCTTTGTCGCGGCCTTGGCCTTCCTGTATGCCTGGAAGAACAAGCTCAACATCGCAGTCGCGATCATCGGGGCCGGAGTCGCGGGTTGGCTGCTGATGCCGAGCGGCGCGTGAGCCAGCAGGGTATGCAGCCTGTTGCTTGCCCTCGCTCAGCGCGCTGCGTCGCGTTAAAGGTCGCTCCGATCAAGAAAAGTCGCGCCAGCGGAGGCCTCGGCTCAACCCGCCTAGACGGACGGCTGCGCCGAAACGTTGCTTGCGGTTGCTTGCTGCTCGTGCTTGGTGCATGGACGCTGCCGGACGTGGCCGCTGAATCGGCGGCTTTTGCTCCTTTGAATGGCCAGCAGATCCGCTCCGCGTTGCGCGGCAGCTCAGTCGGCGACGGGAGACATTGGGAGCATCAGTACCTCCCCGATGGTCGACTCATCCGCTCCGAGAGCGGGACAAGCAAAGCGGGCCAATGGTCGGTTCAAGGCGACCAGCTGTGCCTGCTGAAGCCCGAGATCAGCAGCACACAGGCGGCGTGCTTCTCGGTGCATCGACGAGGCAACGAGTTGCAGTACCTAGATGGGCAGCAACTCGTATATCAAGGTTTTCTTAAAAGGAGTTCATGATGACTACATCCCCAGCATTTCAAAGTCAGGACGCGCTCAAGCCGCTGCCGTTCGATCCGTCAAAACTAACGGGTCTGTCCGAACGAATGATTCGTTCCCATTGGGAAAACAATTACGGCGGCTCGGTCAAGGCACTGGCCGCTGTCAAGGCCCGGCTGGTGCAGGCCGCAGGCGACAAGGACCTGCCGCCCTACATCTACAACGACCTGAAGCGCGAGCACCTAATTCGCACTGGATCGGTGGTGCTGCACGAACTGTATTTCGAGAACCTCGGGGGCAGTGGCGAGGCCGCAGCTACCGAGCGAGAGGCGATCGCTCAAGCCTTCGGCAGCTTCGAAGACTGGGAGAGGGAATTCCGCCGCATCGGTGCCGGCCTCGGTGGGGGGTCCGGCTGGGTGGTTCTTGGGTTCAACCTGCACACCAGGCAGCTGGAAAATTACTGGATGGCCGATCACGCGCATGGACCGGCCGCCACCGTTCCGATCCTGGTGATGGACATGTACGAGCACTCTTATCAGATGGACTACGGCGCTGCGGCGGCGAAATACATTGATGCTTTCTTCCAGAACATCCAGTGGGAGAGCGTGAGTGCACGGCTGGCCGGCGCACGTGCGATATGAGGCATTTAGCGTTGCATGTGGCGGGTTGGCACTCTCTCGTGTGCACGTGAAGATAGGCATCTCCGGACACCGACGGCGCGACGGCGCGACGGCTCGGTATTCTCACAGGCGCGGACCCAAGCTGGCTGGTCTTGGTGCCCTTGTCCATCCTGGCCGAGCAACTGGTGCGTGCATGGAACTGGCGCCAATTGCTGTACCCCCTGCGCCCGGCGGGGCGCTTCGATTTGTTCGGCACCATCATGGCTGGCTACCTGCTGGCGGAGCGGGGCAAGCCACGCTAATGGACAGGCGAAAAACAAACTGAAATGAATCGTGTTGTTGACTACATCGAAGCCGCTGAGCGCGACAACACGCGTCGGAGCTACGCTTCGGCCATACGACATTTTGAAATAGAGTGGAAAGGCCTCCTGCCCTCGACGGCTGACGCCATCGCCCGCTACCTCGCCGACTACGCGCCTACCTTGGCCATCAACACCCTTCGCCAGCGGCTGGCGGCACTGTCCCGATGGCATGCCGACCAAGGTTTTGCGGACCCCACCAAGTCGCCCTTGGTGCGCCAGGTCCTTAAAGGCATTCGCTCAATTCACGCCGTGCCAGAAAAGCGCGCGCGCCCCCTGGAGCTGGCGGTGCTCCAGCAGATCGACCAGTGGCTCGATGTCGCGATTGGCAACGCCCAGCGGTCCGGCGACCGGCCGGCCTTGCTGCGCCAAACCCGCAACCGCAGCCTGATGTTGCTGGGGTTCTGGCGCGGCTTTCGCTCCGACGAGTTGGTCAACCTGCGCGTAGAGAACATCGAGGTGACGCCGGGCCAGGGCATGGCGTGCTACCTGGGCCGCACCAAAGGCGACCGGCAGCTGCAGGGCCGTGTTTTCAAATGCCCAGCCTTGTCCCGCTTATGTCCCGTGACGGCCTTCAATGCCTGGATCGACCTGGCCGGGTTGACCGAGGGTCCGGTGTTCCGCAAGATCGACCGCTGGGGGAATGTGGCCGACGAAAGTCTGCATGCCGACAGCCTGATTCCGTTGTTGCGCAGCCTGTTCGCCGAAGCCGGTGTCGAGTCGCCCGAGGAATACAGCAGCCACTCCTTGCGCCGCGGCTTTGCCGGCTGGACCCGCGCCAGCGGCTGGGACATCAAGGAACTGATGGAATACGTCGGCTGGAAGGATGTCAAATCGGCCATGCGCTACCTCGATGCGTCGGATTCCAGCCTGCAGGCCCGGTTCGAGCAGGGCCTGACGGCCCTGGCACCGGCAGTTCCGCAGCTACTGCCATTGTTGTTGACCGAACAAATCGAAGCGCCCCGCCCACCGGCCGAAGGAACGACGCCCATGGCAGTCCTGCGCGTCACGCTGGTGCTGGCCCGCTTCAGCAAGCAGTCGCGCGGCCTGGCTCGCGGTCACCGGCTGATCGAGCAGACCTGCTTTGAGCGTTTCGCCATGCAACGCCTGAACACCGAGGGAACGCTCTACGAGCTCGCAGTTCCCTACCTGTCACGTGACTTGCTGGACGAGGTGATCGCCACGCTGCTCGATGACATGTACCGCATCGCCGAGGACAACCAGTGCCTGCTGGAAACCTCATTTCACGAACCCGCGACCGACACCTACTGGGATTGAGGCGATGGGAAGCATTGCCGCCAGGCGGGGTAGTCCCCGCGAATGACCACGCTCCATGAGACGGCCTATCCCAGCCTGAAACCCGATCCGACACCCCGTGAGCTGGCGGAGCTTTACACACCGACCAAGGATGAACAACTCCTGGCTGCCGGCATCGGCAAGCGCGCCTTGCCGCGCATGGCGGCACTGATCCACCTGAAAGTCTTCCAGCGCCTGGGCTATTTCATCTCCCTGGCCGAAGTGCCGCCGGTGATCCGGGAGCACATTGCGCAGCAGGTGGGCGTGGTTAGGCCGCCCCCGGCGGCGGACCTCAAGCGCTTCGAGGCCTCGGGCTCGCGCACCGCCTTGTTTGCGACCTTACGCCGGCACCTCAATGTCAAACCTATGAACCCGGGGGGCCACGCCTGGCTGGAGGTCGTGGCCGACACGGCGGCCGAGACCAAACACGCGGTGGCCGACATCATCAACGTGATGCTGGAGGAGCTGGTCCACCATCGCTACGAGCTGCCCGCCTTCTCGACGCTGGACCGGATGGCGTATCGAGCCCGGGAAAAGAGCAACAACCGGTATTTCTCCGCAATCACCAACCAGCTGACAGCCCATACCCGGACCTTGATCGACAGTTTGCTTAAAACCGCCACGGGCGAGTCGGTTTCTGCCTGGCAAATGCTCAAACGCGAACCCAAGCGGCCGACCAACAAGGAAACGCGCACCTACATCCAGCACATCCGGCGCTTGCAGTACCTGGTGGAGCAGCTTCCCAAGCCCGACGTGCCGGTGCCCAAGCTCAAACAGTTTCGCCACCTGGCGCGCGCCCTCAATGCGGCCGAGATGGCCGAACTCAAGCCGCAAAAGCGCTACGCCCTGGCGGTGATCTTCATCCGGGCGCAGCATGCCCAGTCCCTGGACGATGCCGCGGACCTGTTTATTCGCCTGATGCAGAACCTGGAAAACAATGCCAGGCAGAAATTGCTCTCGTTCCAGCAGGAGCGGGTCCAAAAAACCGACATGCTGGTTGGCCAGCTCAAAGACATCCTGGGCGCCTACCAGCTGGAGGGCACCGACACGCAGCGTGTGGACGCCATCGGCACCACCCTGGTGGCCGACGTGGACGAGCTGCTCAACGAATGCGAACAGCACCTGGCCTATGCGGGCCGCAACCATCTGCCTTTCCTGCTGCAGCCCTACAAGATGGTCCGGGCCCAGTTGCTCAACTGCATCGGCATCGCCTCGCCCAAGGCCAGCAGCGAGGACCAGGTAGCGGAGCGGCTGATCGAGGCCCTTTACAAGCTGCGCGACAACCGTGCGGACATCGTGCCGCTGGACATGCTGGGCCTGACTGAAGACAAGGATTTCCGCTGGATGTCAGGCCAGTGGAAGCGGTTGGTGTTGGTCCGTCCATCCGGCAAGGGCCGGGCGGAGGCTGTCCACCGCCGGTATTTTGAACTGGCGGTCATGCATGCTGTCAAAGACGACCTGAAGTCGGGCGATCTCTTCATCAAGTACGGCGAGCGCTATGACGATTACCGCGAGCAGTTGGTCGATGACGAAACCTTTGAAAGAGAAGTGGGCGACTATGGCCAGGTCACCGGCATCGAGACAGATCCCGGCACCTTTGTGGCGATGCTCAAATCGGCGATGTCCCAGCGGGCCCACGACATCGACGCCACTTTCCCGGAAAACGCCCATGCCGAGATCGTCGACGGCCGCCTGATCCTGCGGAAACCGCCGCGCTCAGAAATCGTCGAGGCGGCCGCGCGGATCGACGCCCTGATCACCGAGCGAATGGAGGCGGCCAGCATCGTGGACGTCATGATCGACACCGAGCGCTGGTTGGACCTGCACAAGCTGTTCCGGCCACTCGCCGGGACCGACAGCCGCCTGGAGGATCTGCGCATGCGCGTCATCACGACGCTGTTTTGCTACGGCTGCAACCTGGGGCCCGTGCAGACCGCCAAATCGATCAAAGGTCTGAGCCGCCGGCAGATTTCCTGGCTGAACTTGAAATACGTCAGCGAGGACCTCCTGGACAAGGCCATTGTCAAGGTGATCAACGCCTACAACAAGTTTGAGCTGCCAGGCTACTGGGGCACGGGCAAACACGCGTCGGCGGACGGCACCAAGTGGAATCTTTACGAGCAAAACCTACTGTCCGAGCACCATATCCGCTATGGTGGGTACGGCGGTATCGGCTACTACCATGTATCGGACAAGTTCATCGCGCTGTTCAGCCATTTCATTTCCTGCGGCACCTATGAGGGCATCCACATCCTTGACGGGCTGATGACCAACGAATCGGACATTCGACCGGACACGATTCACGGGGACACCCAGGCCCAGAGTTACCCGGTCTTCGCGCTGGCGCACCTCCTGGGCATCCAGCTCATGCCGCGCATCCGGGGCATCCAAGACCTCAAATTCCATCGCCCGGAGCCGGGCAATGTTTACCGCAACATCAATGCGCTGTTCAGCGATGTGATCGACTGGCGGCTGATTGAGCTGCATTTGCCGGCGATGCTGCGGGTGGCGGTTTCCATCAAGACCGGCAAGATCACGCCGTCGGCGATCCTGCGCCGGCTCGGCACCTACAGCCGCAAGAACAAGCTGTATTTCGCGTTTGTAGAGCTTGGCAAGGTCATCCGGACCATGTTCCTGCTGAGCTACATCGGCGATGTCGGGCTGCGCAAGGTAATCCATGCCGAAACCAATAAGAGCGAGCAGTTCAACGGCTTTGCTCAGTGGTCATTTTTTGGGGGAGAAGGGATCATTGCGGAGAACATCCGGCACGAGCAGCGCAAGGTGATCAAGTACAACCACCTGGTGGCCAACATGATCATTCTGCACAACGTGGTGGGCATGACGAAGGTGCTGCAGGAGCTTCGCGACGAGGGGACCGAGATCACGCTGGAGATCCTGGGCGGCCTGGCGCCGTTCCGCACGGCGCACATCAACCGGTTTGGTGACTACACGCTGGATTTTCGGCGGAAGATTGGCCCCTTGAACTTCGATGCCACCATAATCCCAATGGAATCATAGACTTAGGGTCGTTTCTGCTGGGTTTTACATGAATCCCTGCCGACCCTCTGGCTGAAGGCCAGCGGGATCAACTCAGGTCCCCTCTTCCGCCGAATCAACAAGGCCGGGCGCCTGGGCCAAGACGCCCTCACGGGAACGGCGATCCGCGACATCGTGAAGGCTCGCTGCGCGCTCGCTGGCGTCGGCGATGACTTCTCGGCCCACTCGCTGCGGTCGGGCTTCGTCACCGAAGCCGGCCGCCAGAACATGCCCCTGCAGGAAACCATGGCCATGACCGGCCACCGCAGCATGGACGTCGTGACGGGTTACTTCCGCGCCGGCGCGGCGCAGGTGAGCGCGGTGGCTCGGATGATGGATTCAGGGACACCCCGCTCTGATGTTGACGAGGGCCACCCCTGAACGCGGGCTGAGGCAGTCAGCGTCGGCCACACCTACTTCCAACCTCCCGCCTGACGGTCGGCCTTGCACGCACTGTAGACGTCAACGGGACGCCGCCACTCTGCCCTGCGCCGTCGCACCGACCCGCTTCTTGTGGGGCTCGCGACACGGCTCGAAGGCAGCAATCTCGATCCCGATGCTAGTGGTAGTCATCTTCGCGCTGGTGGCGGATCGCAGCAACCACGACCTCGCTTTCGCTGATGACTCGAAACAGGGCTACATACCCCGAAGCCCCAAATGGAATGACCAGTTCGCGCTCGAGCCGGTCAGCGTCGGCGATGCGGCAAGTGAACGGATTCGTTTCCAGAATTCGGAACTCCCTACGGATGGCCGCTATCGCACGGCTCGGCAGATCAAAGTCTCCATGCTGCAAAGCAGACTCGACGAGAAAATCTTCAAGTCGCAGCAGGTCCTCAAGCGCCTCACGCGTCAGGGTGACCGTGTAAGTCACGAACGAGTGGTCCCCCCGCGCTTCTCGTGCACGAGCTGCGAGATTCGCGCATCAAGGCGCGCTTGCATCGTGTCGAGCGCGTCCTTGGCAGAGTAGAACTCGCCGCTCTTCTTTGCACGTTTCAATGAATCGCGGCCACGCGAGAGGAACTCCTGCTGAGATTTGCGGCGCTGGGCAGCCTGCACGGCCGCGTTCTCCACAAACTGCGACAGAGTTTCGCCTTGGCGTAGCACGCTCTCGATTTCATCGCGCACGGATGGCTCAACGCGTACGGGAGGCAACTGGGCGGTCTTCATGAAGCAATTGTAGAGCAATTGCTATGCGCCAAGTTCTACCTGCAGCGTGGGACTGCCCGGTGCGGGCGGCGCCAGCGCCCTCCCCGCCCGACTAGCCGTCGATAACATTCTCTTATCGAGGGTAAATATTTGGAGGGGCAGGGCGGTGGTTTACGGAAAGTACGAGGGTCAAATGGCTGGAATTCGACAAACACTCTCCCGAGGCATCCAGGAAGACGACGTCTGGGGCGCGGCCGACGTCCTGCTTCATGAAGGCCTGCGGCCCACGATCGAACGCGTGCGGCAGAAGATCGGGCGCGGCTCGCCCAATACTGTCAGCCCGATGCTCGAGCGCTGGTTTGCGTCGCTGGGCCAGCGCCTTGCCGGCGGCCCTGTACCGGCGGCCGGCAACGACGCGGACGGCGTGCCGGTGAGCGTGCGCAACGCGACGCGCCTCTTGTGGGAGACGGCACGGCGCGAGGCCGAGCAGGTTCAGCGCCAGGAGATGGACGCGGCGCACGCGGAGCTGCGCGCGAGTGAAGAAACCCTGCAGAGTGACAAGACCGAGCTCGTGCAGCGCGAAGCCGCGTTCGAGCAGGCGCGAGCGAGCCTGGACGTCGCCCTGTCCTCCTCGCAGCAGGCTCGCGAGGCCCTCGAGCGCCAACTGGCCGAACAGGTGGCCGAAGGCCAGCGCCTCCGCACGACTTCAGAACACGAGATCGCGCGGCTCAATGCCTTGCTGCTGGAAGCCGGCGCCAGCAAAGAGGAATTGCGACAGGAGCACGCCGCGGCGCTTGCGGCTCGGGAAAAAGATCTGCGAGACGCCGAGGCGCGGCATGCGGCCCAGGAAAAACGCATGCTTGCCGACGTCGATCGTGCGCGTCAGGCGGTCAAGCAGGTCGAGGGCGAATTGGCCCGCGAGCAGCAGCGCCGCGTGCGCGGCGAGGAAACCGCGGCGCAGCTGCTCGACGCCGAGCGCCAAGCGCTGGGCGATGCACAGCAGTCCGCCCAGCAGACCGAACGCGCATTGCGCGATCAACTCGCCGCCCAAGGCATCGCGTTGGCGCAGGCCCAGTCGCAAGGCGCAGCGCTGCAGCAGCGCATGGACGACATCAAGCGGCGGTCCGGCGAAGAGAAGGAAGCACATGACGCAACCCGTGCACTGCTGGCGCATGCGTTGACGGCAGTTCGCAAGCCAAGAGGGGTACGCAAGCCCTCCCCCGGCGCAGGCAAAGCGTAGCTTGCAACAGTCACGCAGCGGATCGATGCGAGAAAGCCCTCGGGGCTCTCGCCCCGGGAGTAGATCCACCGAGAGGGGTGGAGGAGACAAACGGTTCAGTCTGCTGCGCCTGCCAGGCGGGCACGCCCATGCCGTATCGTTGAAATCACTGAGGCCATCTTCGACAGCCAGAGGCTCAGGCGACAATCAGCGTGGAATGAAGAAAATCGATCAGCCAATCAGCTTTGGCGCATATAGGCACGATCCGGGCGGAAGGAAGAAGCCGCCGTGGCCGTCGGACTCGAACGTTGATGCGAAATTCTCCGGTTGCACCAAGTATCGCTATGAACTGACGGAAATCTGGGACCAGAAGCTGCCAATGGTCATGTTCCTCTTGATGAATCCGTCTGTCGCGGGAATCGAGCACGCCGATCCGACGCTCATCAAGTGCGGCAAGTTTGCCAGGGCATGGGGGTACGGCGGCCAATTGGTCGGCAACGTTCATGCGTACCGAATTACCGATAGTAATCTGCTGATCCACGCCGAAGACCCAGTTGGCCCGGAGAACGACGCCAGCTTGTTAAGCATGGCGCGCAGGGCCGACATGGTTGTCCTCGCATACGGCCTGCCGCCGAAGCCGTTGAGGCTTCGGGCGGCGAAGGTGGTTGAGTCGCTCAGCGGCAATGTGCAGCTCAAGTACTTGAGGTTGACCAAGGACGGCACGCCAGGACATCCACTGTACTTGCCGGGGCGTCTGGTCCCGCTCGACTACGTACCGACGGACGTCGAACAACCGGGCGAGCAAGGCCGGTAGCAACTCCCGCGCGCGCTCTGCCGGGGTCGACTCGTTTTCGGTGCACAGACTGACGGTGTGCAGAGCCAGTGCTGGCGCGGGCGTGCGTCTGCAAGTTCTTGATTTGGTTGCAATTTCTGTTCGCTTTCAAGGCCCTCCGTCAAAGGAGGATTGCGTTGCGCCCGAACGCGCTTGGATCGCGCCTGGAGCTGGGCGCGGGACCGGACGGCCTTGTACCTGCTGAGCGATTTTGACGGCGACAGACCGCGGCCTTTCAGATCGTCGCCTCGTCTCTGAACGGTCCGGCTGTCCAGTGGTCCAGTGGTCTGGCCCTGCTGGTCTCTTGCTATCCGCACCCTGGCGAGCCCGGGGAGATGGGCACGTTCGTCTGGTTCGTTGCCTGTACCCCTGCTGCCGCGCGGCGGGCCTGCGTTGAGCAGGTATTGCTATATAGTTTTCTGGCAACGACTGAAATGATGCGTTCTCTCTTTGTCCACCCCGAGTTCCCCGAACTCGAACTTTCTCTGCAGCCTGCCGAGCGAATGGCCCAGGTGCGTTTACTCGAGAATGTGCTGACGCTCGTCGAGCGTAGGCATCTTCAGGGCCGCGTCATGCGTTGGGCCGACCTGCCCCGTTTTGCCGAGACTTCGGCCGTCGTCGAGACCACTGCAGCCCATACGGACAGTCTTCCTGCAGACAATGATTTCGGGTCGTTTGACGATTTGAAGTCTCGCCGCGACGACACGGGCGTCGTGCGGCTGCGCTGATCTACTGCGCTGTCAACGCAGCTGCTGAGCCACACAGCCGAGATGGGGGTCGACTCGTTTTCGGTTCACGCAGTGGCCCTGCGAGAGCCACGACGGCGCGGGTCTCGATCCTCATTCTTGATTGGTTGCGGTTGCTGATCGTTTTCGGCAGGCGTATTGTTCGCGCCCCTTTCAAGGAGGCGCGCGATGCAAGGCTGGCAGACCACATTCCTGGGCATACACGAGTTGCCGCACGCGTCCAGGCCACGAAGCACCTCGATGCGCTCGAGAACTTCGCTGATCTGGCGGGTCGAGTGTTTGGCAGAGGCCGCCCACAACCAGCTTTGATAGGTCTGCCCGCTGGCGTGCGGCTGGGCGATCCGATGTTCAGTGCGCATCGACGTAAACGACATCAAGGACAGGTCCGTCGGCTTCCCATTGTCAATGAACGATCCGAGAAGTTGCAGCGTGTGGACGAGCTGTTCAAGGTTCGGCACTTCGAGCATGAGGCATCGATCTGTGCGATCGCTGGTACCTGCCACACGTTGGCACTCTCAGGTCGTTCGGTACTTCCTTTGCGAGCTCAGTGCCCGAACACCTACCAATCTGGCAAACCGCGTGTGGCTTCTGTTGTAGGTTGAACCACCTCACCTTACACTCGGTGCATGCAAGTCACGGCTTACATCCCCAGCAAGAATAGCGCTGCCCTCCATCGCTTGCCATCGGCATGGACCGAGGCGGGTGCGATCTTGTTCCTGGTGATGACGCCAGGGTCTCAACAGACTCTCGCACATTCTTAAGCCCGGCGGTCAGCCTTTTTAGCGCAAACCATCGACCGTCGGGCACCAGACCCGCGCGGTAGCGACCTCCTGACATAAGGCAGGTCGCGCTCGACTGGAGTGCGTCATGCATGCAACGATTCGCGAGGAGCGCACGCTCCTTGCAAGTGGATTTGCTCAAGCCCAAAAGGCAGCTAGCGGTCAACTGCCACCGCACGCGTATCCGACGCGCGCGGCATGGGCAATAAGGTTCAGCGCTCCTGAGGGGTCGGCCGATCTGCTGAGCCAGGTGCAACTTCCCATCGACCAGCTCTGCCCTCACCCGGACCTGGACGGCAGTCCATCGAGAACCGGTGGTGTTGCTCGACGGTGCGACCCGCCCGTCTCAACCATCAACACCGCTGGATCGCACGTCTACGCGCACGGAGCGATGAACGGTGGAAGCCGCTTAGGCGGTGCAGTCCCAGCCTAGTGGCAGCGACTGCACCGCCCCAGCGACGAACCGTCTTCCCTCCCCGGCTTGCTGCCCACCGTTTGACGATTGGCCGGCGGCCAGCCTGTCTCACGCAGGAAGAGACAACGATGAACATTCAATCGATCCTTGCCGTGACCGATCTGTCGGCGCACGGCAATCGCACGGTGGAGCGGGCCGCCTTGCTCGCAGTGGAGCACCACGCACTACTCAAAATCATGTACGCGCCCGCTGCGGGAAGCAATGCGCTTGTCGCGGCCGCAAGCAGCCTTGCCCAACTCTGCGCAGAAATGGCCGCCCGGCATGGCGTGTTGGTCAAGAAAGTGGCCGAGTCTGCTGTGCGCCTGGAAGACCTCGCAGAAGAGGCCAGATGGGTAGACCTGCTCGTTCTGAACCATGTGCACGAACGCTCTGCCACAGCGCTCTTTTGCGGGCAACCCGTCGAACGTCTGTTGCGGCTTGTCCATTGCCCCGTGCTCGTGACCAGACTCCCAGCCCGCGGAAGGTACAGACGCATCCTCGTGGCCGTCGACTTCACGCCGGAAGCCAAGAACCTTGTCAGGCTCGCATGGACGTTGGACAGCGCCGCTGAAGTGGAACTATTCCATGCTCTCATCAGCGTGCTCAGTGAAGGCAAGCTGCGCTACGCGAGCGTTTCGGAAGAAGCAATCAAAGTCTATCGGCACGATTGCCTACGCTATGCCCGTGGCCGTATGCGTTGCCTCACCGATTCATCGGACGCGCGGCACAGCCGCTTGCGTTCCACGATCGGTCACGGTGACCCGGCGCGCCAGGCCTCCGTGCGGCAGCAATGCACGATGGCCGAGCTTCTGGTGGTTGGCAAGCGCAGAAGCTCCGCATTCAAGGACTTCATTCTCGGAAGCGTAGCCCAGCGCGTCTTGGGGTGGTCCACCGGCGACGTCCTCGTCGTGCCTCACGATCTCCGCACTTCAACGCGGGCGGTTGACACGCCAGGCTCCGCGGTCGCGATTAAGCAAATGAGAGAAGCCCCACTGCCGGTCGGGGAGGAAACGCTATGAGCGCTGCGATCTCCGCAACCTGGTAGCCACCAGGAGGTGTGCGGAGCTTTCTTGGAAGTCAGATTTACAGGAGGTTCAAGATGTTTGCTGCTGATGATGATAAAAAGTTCGCCAGCTACCCCTTGCGGCAATCGCTTCTGCCAAGCGCAAAGGGCCTGGCGATCTTTGCAAAGCGTGGCTTGGTCGAATGGCTTTCGCGCCCCGACCGATATGTGATCGTCTGCGAAGGCAGGGGTGGCCGGATCTACGCGGCCAATGAAGCCTCCCTGGAGGAAGCGCAGCAGGTGATCAAGGACGCTTACAGAGATGAGGTCATATCACGCGCCCCGGAGATCTACACATTCGTCGATCCGCGACTGGATGCTTTAGTCGAACCCATCATGTTCCTGCGTCTGAAAAGCCCGAGGGGCTACGCCACGGCGCTGCTAGAGGAACTCGACAGGCGACGCGCAAGTATCAAGGAGGAATACCTTCAACGCTACCACGTGGTCATCCGGGCTGAAGCGCGGCTCGCCGATCTCATGGGTTATTCGAGAGCGACGCTCACGATGACGAACGGCTCCGCGGTGATCTGGAGCTGGCTACTGCGTTACAGCATCAACGGGGCTTAGCGCACAAGCAAGCGCCATCCGGCGCGCTTCTTCTAGGACTCATCGAGCTCGAGTGCGGACCGACTTGCCGGCGAAGATGCTCAAGGACATGCGCCTCGTTGCTCGGACATGCTCGCCCCACTGAGAGGCACGATGCCCTGACGACATCGCGCATGGTCCGCTCAGTGCCATGGTCGCCTTGGGTGGCGCATTCGGTCGCGTCTCTCTGCCCCTATTTCAATACCTCAATGACGTACGGAGACACCGTTGATCTTTGTGTTGTCCAATCTTCTGACTCCCTGGGTTGCCCGCCCCATGGAGCTGCGCATCGACGTCAATCCAGCACCCATGGCTCCGATTGACGCACTGTCCCCCATCTACGAACGTATCAATACCCCAGGCGACCACCTTCACGGCATGCCCTCCGTCGGTCTGAAGGATCCGGAACTCCAGATCCGGTTTCGTGAGGCAGACGGAGAGTTCTATGTGTACGTTGAAGACGTTCGCCGTGGGTGCCTCGCCGGCTATACGGTTTTCAATCGATTGATCGAGTTGAGCCGCCATGCGGATCACTACGTGAGGGCACCGCACTCCCGATACGAGCCAAACTACCAGCGACGCGGACTGGCTTCAGGCATATATCGATGGGCGTTGGATTCCGGGCTTTGCCTGATGACCGGCGCACGGCAGTCGAACGCAGCACACGCACTCTGGCGGAGCCTTGCCCAACACTACGAATCGGGCTTCGTTGATCTGCGCCAGAAGCATCTGGCGTATCTGGGGCACCAGGTTTCAGATGCAACGTTCACCCAATTGCAGACGCGCATGTTCTTGCTGGGTGGCGGATGGACGCTGCGTCAGTTCAAGGATGCAGTGAGAATGTCGTAGCAGCTCACTTGCGTCCGAGCTGATACTGACGCAGCCCCAATGCTGCGCGACGCCCCCCCCTCATTCAACAAACGAACGCCTCCTTGCTTCGTTGAACTTCTCATCGCCTGTTCTGACGAAAGCAGCGAACAAGTGGTCATCGACCTGTTTCGCTGCCAGTCTCGCGCGCTCCCGGCCCACGCGCTCCGCGTTTGTCACAGCGTCTTTCGCTTGACGCCGGAGAATGAGCCCCGTCCGTCGCTCAGCTCGGCTTTGATTCGAAGGTTCGCCGCGGCGCGTGAGGAGGCGCGATGGTCATGGGGCACGACCAGAACGTCGCTTGTAGCCCAGCTCAGGAGCCGCTGCGCAAAGCCGCCGAACAGAAA
The DNA here is from genome assembly GCF_901827175.1 of Variovorax sp. RA8. Lineage (NCBI taxonomy): Bacteria > Pseudomonadati > Pseudomonadota > Betaproteobacteria > Burkholderiales > Comamonadaceae > Variovorax > Variovorax sp. RA8. The sequence goes on from NZ_LR594664.1 coordinate 267,720, forward strand.
GTCAGCCAACGGCGAAGCCCTGTTCTTGCCAACAACAACCAGGTCCGCACCCGTAGCCTGCTGCTGGACGAAGGTTTGGCGCGAGGGGTCTCCGTGCCCGACGGAGGTCATCACTCGATTCTTAGTCGGGCCGACCGGCTCAGTGAGCCGGACTAGCCGTTCCTCCGCACAGCGCCGAGACTCCGTAGTTTGGTTCAGCGTGCTTTGTGAGTGGAAGAGCTCAAGCTCCGATTCGACGTCGAAGGCGCCGGCGTACCGCACCAGCTCCTTCGCCTCAGCGCTGAAGTCGACGGCGACAAGCACGCGACGATATCGCCTGGATGGCTCTCGCTTGACCACCAGCACCGGGCATTGGCAGCGGCGCACCAGCTGGTCAAACGCTGTCCCCTGCCAGAACCTCATCAAGATGCGATGGTGTCGATGATCGATAACGAGCAGATCGGCACAGGCGCTTTCCTCGACAACGCGGTCGACGGTTTCGCTCGTCCGGGAGACAGGCGCGACGGAAACCCTGTGGCGCCGGGCCAGTTGTTGTGCGCGCTGCGCCAGGCGTTCGAAAGGGTCTATGAGGTTCGGATTCGGCACATCGACGAAATACATGATGCGAAGTTGAGCGCAGTGCTCAACCGCGACCAGTGCAGCGCGGTCAAGTGCTTGCTCCCCTTGCGCCGAGAAGTCCGTGAGTGCAAGTATTGATCTGATGGTCATGGTGATTCCTTGGAAAACAGATTCCAACCCCTCGCGGCACGCGGGGGAAGGCATGACATAACTGAGGCCAGTGGCCTTAGCGTGCGCAGTTGACGCCGGGTTCATCCGGCCATTGCACGCCGAGCGTCTTCATCGGCTGTTCAAAACCAGCCGGTGAGCATCCGCACATCGCAAGAAGAGGCATGCACGAGGCACTCCCACGGATGCGACCCGACCGCCGAAAGCGCTGGCCGTTGCAGCGCGGGGCTTAGGCCCGGCGATTGGTGGATTGCGCTAAAGAGGAAGAAGCCTATCGCCGGGCCGAGGAATGTGCGGCCAGCTGGCGAAACCTCGCCTTGCTTGCCGCCGTGAGCACCAACACAACTGTCCCAGTCAGAAGGAGGAGGACAGTTGCAAGAGTGCCGAGAGGGACAGCCAGGAAGCTCATGCAAGCATCTTAGAAAGACCGAACGCAATAGGCAACCAAGCCCCCACCTTCCGTGCCAGATAGAGAACTAGCCTCAGCGCGATGCACGATCGCCTCCAACCTCCTGGTGTTGCGCGCGAACCCACGATGTCACGCTCGCGGGCTTCCACTAGCACAGCAGGAATGGCGGCGAAATCTCGAGTCGCGGGACCCGAGGAAGCTCGCTTCAGGTCAGCCTAGCGCAGGGGCTCCGCCATCGGATTGACCTCCTGATCACCGCCGAGGCATTCTTTGCATCGTCGACGCCGCGCGAAGTTCAGCAGGAGGCGGATCGCCCAAGCACGCTCGCGAAGGCGCGCTTCCGGGCGTGCTGACATCCCTTCGGCTAGAAGCGCCCGCGGGGTCGCGTGAGAAGCCTCGCGCGGATACGGGCAGCGGGTCGCCATCTGGAGCTAGACTGCAGCGGGGCTTGCCGCGGCAGAGACGTCCCGCGCTAGGAGCCGGTCCACGAGTTCCTTCGCTTTACGGTTGAGCTTGTCGAATAGGATCTCGCGCTCGGCTTGGCTCGCCGTCAATGCAACGCGGCCTGCGAACTCCCCGTCTCTGTGCACGTCCGCGTGCGCGGAGATCTGCTCGCCGTCCCCGGTCAACTCGATGGTCACGATCAAGCCCCGATAGTCGAATTTCTTCTCAACCTCGTTGTTCATGTGAAAGTCGATGGCCAATGGTAAGGAAGAGAGCACGGAGGCGTTCTTACGAAGCGAAGAACCTCCGGAGGTAGTAATCTTCCTCTTCGCGTGATTCACAGTGGTAAGTGGCGGAGATCATTTGCCGGATCGTCTCACCATTCGGCCCAGACTTCTCTTCTGCATTTCTCAGATCTACGGCGGCAAGCTTCTCAGGGTCGACGCCCCGCTTCGGCATTGGGTGGATAGTCCAGATGTCCGTGAAATCAAGTGCTTGTCCGTTCGACAACTTGATCTCGGACAGCATCTCTCGCATATCCTTTGCGCCAGCGCCATACATCAGTGGGAAACTGAACTTTGGCTCAATGGTCACCTCAATGTGTGGCTTCCCGCTCTTGAGAGTGATATCGCAGACGATCCCTTTGAGGGCCATCCATTCAAGCTGATGAATGAGAAACGACACTCGAAACCCAAACTCCGTCTCAATCACTTCCTCATCTCGTACAAACTCATTACGGCTCATCGGTGCTCCAATCTGCTTTGATTTCGACTAGAAACTCAGATTCGCGGTCTCCCCAAAAACGATCACCCGCACCGCACACTGACTTGGACGAAGCTTCTGTCTCTACCCTTCACGCTACTCTTGCCTCCGGCATCGGGAGCGCGGCATAAATGACGAGGTGCACTGGTGGGAATGCGCCTCAGTGTACGAGCGGTCGTCGGGTCAATCAATCAATGACCTCACGATGCATGCCAGTTAGATACCTTGAAATGAGCAACTGCTTCTCGATGCGGCATACGCATCCACGGCACGAGACTGACTCGGTCCTCAGGTGACGAGCGATATCAAATCAATTGCATTGAAGGTGCAATAAAAGTCACTAGTCCTCCGGTCTAGGCTGACCGAACATTCTTCCAGCCCGTTGCCCCTCCATGGCTGTATCTGGACTCGCAGGAGGGCGTAGTCAACGAACCGACCTTCACGAAGCTGAACGCTGAACACCGCAGCTGATCCAAAGGAGAAAAATCATGGAGCCCGCAATGATCCTTCGCACGGCAACGATCCTGCTGGCCATCGCGGCCGTGGGCGGGCTCATCATGGCGGGTATCCGATTTGCGGGCGTCCGGCAACCACCCATCGCGTTGGCCATGCTTCACGGGTTTCTGGCCGCCGCGGCCGTGACCCTGCTGCTTTACGCTGCCGCGACTGTTGGACTGCCGTCAATGGCGCTTGGCGCGCTGGTTCTCTTTCTTCTGGCGGCAGCAGGGGGTGCTGTCCTCAACCTGAACTACCACTGGAAGCAAGTGCCGCTGCCAAAGTGGCTTGTCTTCGTACATGGGCTGGCTGCCGTGGCTGGATTCCTGTTGTTGCTGAGTGCGACCTGGGCGACCCGCGCCCCATGAACGGGCTCGCAGGGCGAGTTGCACCTAAGCTCGAACTTAGCGCTGCAGTGGAGCGAGACCTTCCGCCACTCGCTAAGCGGGCATGTTCAGGCCCGCGTCCCGCAGAGGGCGTAGCTGATCCTGCTAGCGTCCGTGCCCCGCACGGAAAGGACACTGCCGCTGGAGTCGCAGCTAGGCATCTGCAGACGCTCGGGCGGCTTAGATGCTACAGCCCCACCATGTCAAAAGTTGTTCTCGAAGCATGGAGTCCCGCGAGAGCTTGAAGGTGCCGCCGGATAGAGCCTCAGGCCATTGCGCTGCCACACGCGCGCCGGATCGTTCGTGGCGCTCAACCCCAATTTCGCGGTCACTGTGCACGCAGTGCGTGCCCCGATTGTGCGCCCAAGCCTGCATTGCTCGCGCGGCTCGCGAGACACGGAACATGTTGCGCACCATGTTCTCTGGAGCGATGTGACATGACGAGATCATCTGGCGCGCCGGTACGCTTGCTTAGTGCTGCCGAACAGGTGGGCCCCTGATGGACCACAGCGTCACTTTGATCACCACTATTGCGGCTGCATTCGGCCTCGCCTTGATACTCGGCTTCATCGCGGAGCGAGTCAAGATCCCGGCGCTGGTCGGCTATCTGCTCGCGGGAATCGTCCTCGGCCCGGCAACGCCTGGCTTTATCGCCGACGCATCGATCGCCCGCCAACTGTCTGAGATCGGCGTGATGCTGCTGATGTTCGGAGTCGGTTTGCATTTCTCCATTGATGATCTTCTAGCGGTAAAGCGCATCGCCCTCCCTGGCGCAGTGGTGCAGATGAGCCTGGCCACAGTCCTCGGCATGGCTTTGGCTTGGTGGTGGGATTGGAGCATCGGCGCCGGGCTTGTATTCGGACTCTCGCTCTCGTGCGCCAGCACGGTGGTGTTACTCAAGGCGCTCGAACCCGCCGCATTCTCGACACTATGAATGGGCGCATCGCCGTGGGTTGGCTGGTCGTAGAAGACCTCGTGACGGTGCTGGTCCTGGTGCTCCTGCCACCGCTTGCGAGCATGCTGGGCGGAACGCCTGCAGCAGTTGGAAACGCGGCGCCTCTGTGGCGCACCATCGGGCTGACGCTTCTTCAGGTCGCAGCCTTCATCGCCCTGATGCTGATCGCCGGTCGCCGCATACTGCCTTGGCTGCTGTGGCACGTCGCCCGCACGGGCTCCCGGGAACTATTCACCCTATCGGTCGTTGCGGCCGCGATCGGCATCGCTTACGGCGCAGCAGCGCTGTTTGGGGTTTCATTCGCGCTTGGAGCGTTCTTCGCCGGGATGGTGATGCGCGAGTCTGAGTTCAGCCATCGCGCGGCCCAGGAATCGTTGCCGCTGCGTGATGCATTCGCGGTGCTGTTCTTCGTCGCCGTCGGCATGCTGTTCGAGCCAAGGGTGCTGATTGAGGAGCCGTTCCATGTTCTGGGGGCCGTCGCCATCATCATCGTCGGCAAGTCGATTGCGGCGACGGGGCTGGTGCTCGCCTTTCGCTATCCGCTCAATACGGCGCTGACCGTCGCAGCCAGTTTGGCTCAGATCGGCGAGTTCTCCTTCATCCTGGCCGGACTTGGAATGTCGCTCGGTTTGTTCGCTTCCGAAGGGGTAAGCCTGGTCCTCGCGGGCGCACTGATCTCCATTGCGCTCAACCCCTTCGTGTTCGCCTGCATTGCCCCCGTCAGCAGGTGGCTGCTCCGGCGTTCGGAGCTCGCGCGGCGTCTCGACCGCCGGGAGGATCCCTTCGCCGCGTCGCCCATGAGTACGGAGCAAAAGTACCTCGTGGGTCAGGTGGTGCTGGTGGGGTACGGGAGGGTGGGGCGGCGTATCGCCAGCGCCTTGAGCGAGCGCCGCGTTCCTTTCATCGTCGTTGATCGGAATCGCGAACTGGTGGAGACGCTCCGCAAGCAGGGTGTCGCTGCGGTTTCGGGCGACGCGGTGGAACCGGAGGTATTGATCCAAGCACACATTGCGAATGCAGCGATGCTGGTCGCCGCAATGCCGGACACCCTAGGAGTGTGTCAGATGGCAGAGATCGCTCGCACGCTCAACCCGTCTATCGAAGTGGTGGTGCGCACTCACAATGAGGACGAGTCGCAACTTCTGCGCAAGGACGCTGTCGGCACAGTATTCTTTGGCGAAGAGGAGCTTGCCAAAGGAATGACAAGCCATGTGCTGCAGCGTTTTGCCCAGCAGCACGAAGTCTAGGCGCGTCGCGACTGCGAGCGGCGGTGGTCCCATTGGGGTGAACGAGGCCAGGGCAGCGGCACACAGAGAGAATCTCATCCTCAGGCGGATTCGCAGCTAACGAGTTCGAAACGGCGGATATGCGCCGAGATGCTGGCCATCGTTGGGCTGCGCGCAGACGTCAGCACCGCGATACCAAAACTATTGCATTGAAGGGTCAATATAAGTCACTGGCCTTTTGGTGAAGGCCGGCTGAACATCAATGCCTTCCAGCGCTACCTATGCGGAGGTAGGAATGCCGATCCAAGCGGCAGACTGCCGTCCATGCGCACGAAGCGCTGGAGAGCACGCGAGACAGCGATCTTGAACGCCGATCGGAGGGATTCAGCTTGCAGGCGCAAGCGCAGACCTCTGTCTCGCCATCGGTCGTCATTGATGCGCTCAATTCAAGGAGGTTGAAATGTGCATGGAATTGTTGCGCAAGCTCGCGAACTCGAAGCTTCCGGTCCGCGTCGCCGATACGTCACAGATCGACTTAGTACGTGTACTCGACGCTGCCGGTTGTGTCGTGGCTCTTATCCCGCCCGCACACATAGACCCCGATGATTGTGAAAGGCAGGATCCGGCCACGGTCCTCAAGATCACTGCGCATGGTCGAAGAACATTGAGCCGCGGGCAGGCGGGCCGTTTCGCCTCGCACGCCATGGCGTTAGCCGAGGAAGTGCCGACGCAGCAGCAGAACCCTTGAATCGGATCAAGGACTGCAGGTTCTAAATCTTCAGGTCGGACGCATCGCGCTACTCCTGCCCGATTCTGATTTGCTTAGCAATGGCAATTTGATCGACATGCGAGACTTCAAACGCACCAAAGCATCCTCTGACCCGTCAGATTTCGTTGAGACCGACTTTGCGAGCCTTGCCCGCCACATGAAGTGCTGTGAGCGAGAGTTAGGCGCAGCCCCGCGGCTGAAGCGGGCCGTCGAAACGGTGCGAGCCATGATGGCCGCGCGCATCATCTCCTCCGTGTGCCTTGGCGTCGTCCTTGGGAGTTCGCTGTCATTGGTGCTCTCCTGTTCGGGAGTTCGCTGACGATTCCCGATTGCGCGACAGCCATCTTTGTGATTCGCCGCCGTTCAGGGGACGTCGACAGCAGTTGATATCAACAATATTGCATTGAAAGGCCAATATATGTCGTTGTACTTCCCGATTCGGTCGGCCGAACATTCACCTCTGGATTCGTCGTGGTGAAGGAGCCAGGAATGTCTATCGAGCTGCCCACCCTCCTCCGTGCCCCCGAGAGCTTGGTGCGCTTCTTCTCGGCCGTGACGCTGAGCACCTACCGGCAGGGCTCAGCGGAAGACAGAAGCACTCTGCTTGTCCGCTCCGTGAGATTTCTCGGCCAGGTCTGGACGATGGTTGAGGCCAGGATCGGCGCCCGTTGCCTCATCGCGACAGCGGCACAGTAAGCGAAGGATCCATCATGCGACTGTCCATTTCCAAGGTCCTTGCCGGTACCGAAACTGAGAAACACGTGAATGGGGGCGTAACGTGTCAGCCGATCGTCTTGAAGCGCGTTCGCGAGAGCGCTTCGATTGACGACGGTTTGCGCGTTCTCGTCGACCGACTTTGGCCGCGCGGCCTGACGAAGGAGAAGGTAGCGGTCGATCTGTGGCTCAAGGAAGTGGCGCCGAGCAGTGCGTTGCGCCGCTGGTACGGACACGATCCACGACGTTGGACGTCCTTCATCGAGAAGTACCGCTCCGAGCTCGAGCAGCGGCCAGAGCTGCTGCGACGCCTCGATGACTTGTGCCGCAATGGCCGAGTAACGCTCGTCTACGACGCGAGCGACGAGTCGCGCAACAACGCTGTCGTGCTGCGAGACGTCCTAGCCGAGAGGCGCTTTGACTGAACATCCGTCCACGAGAGGAGCACGGCGATGAATACAGCGGACATCATGACCACGCCGGTCATCACCATCGCGCCCGACGCCCAGATACGTGACATCGTGACGCTGCTGCTCGAGAAGCGCATCAGCGGGGTACCTGTCGTCGCGAACGGGCACGTGGTCGGCGTAGTCAACGAAGGCGATCTTCTTCATCGGTACGAGATCGGTACCGACGGCGACGTGGACCAGCGCTCCTGGTGGGCGCGATTGATCAGGCCCGACCGATTCTCAGCCAACTATGTCAAATCCCACGCCGGTCGGGCTCGTGACATCATGACGAGGCAAGTCGTTGTGGTCACAGAGGATACGTCGCTCCAGCAGATTGCATCGAACTTGGAAGCCCGTCACATCAGGCGACTTCCTGTTCTGCGCGGAAAACAACTCGTTGGCGTCGTGACCCGTGCAGATCTGGTCCGAGCCCTCGCCAAGAACACGCAGGCTCCTGCACCGCTCCGCGCGCAGACGGACGAAGGCATCAGGCAGCGACTGTTGTCGGAACTGGAGAACCAGCGGTGGTGGCGCTCCGACTGGTCAGCCGTGTATGTCAGTGACGGGGTCGTGAGCTACCGCGGTTTGCTCGAATGCGAAGATGAGAGGCAAGCAGCTCGCATCGCAGCGGAGAACGTGCCCGGTGTTCGTGCCGTGGAAGACAATCGCATCCCGTTCGCCGCCTGGCAGGCGATGGTCTGACGTGGCGCACGGTGCCAAACCTCATGCCGCACGCCTTCAAGGCGGCCCCGTCATGGGCAAGCTCGCGGAGGCTCACCGCCCTGCACGTCTGCTTGGTTGGCGGCGCTGGATACTCGCCACCAACCACAAGGACATCGGTACGCTGTACCTGTTGTTCTCCTTCACCATGCTCATTGTTGGCGGCGTGCTGGCGATGGGCATCCGGTTGGAGCTGTTCCAGCCAGGACTCCAGTTCGTGAACCCGGAGCTGTTCAATCAACTCACGACGATGCACGGGATCATCATGATCTTCGGGGCGATCATGCCGGCCTTTGTCGGCTTCGCGAACTGGATGCTTCCACTGCAGATCGGCGCCTCCGACATGGCCTTCGCGCGGATGAACAACTTCAGCTTCTGGCTGCTGATTCCGGCGGCCATCATGCTGGTGGGTTCCTTCTTCATGCCCGGCGGCGCACCAGCAGGAGGCTGGACGATGTACCCGCCGCTGTCTCTGCAGATGGGACCGTCGATGGATACTCTCATCTTCTCGGTGCACCTCCTTGGCGTCAGCTCGATCATGGGCTCGATCAACATCATCGTGACCATCCTCAACATGCGCGCCCCGGGCATGACGCTGATGAAGATGCCGATGTTCTGCTGGACCTGGCGCATCACCGCCTACCTTCTGATCGCCGTGATGCCCGTGCTCGCCGGCGCCATCACCATGACGCTGACCGATCGTCACTTCGGCACGGCCTTCTTCGTCCCGTCAGCGGGGGGCGACCCTGTGATGTACCAGCATATCTTCTGGTTCTTCGGCCATCCCGAGGTCTACATCATGATCTTGCCGGCCTTCGGAATCATCAGCGCGATCGTCTCCACCTTTGCACGGAAAAAACTGTTCGGGTACACGTCGATGGTATATGCGACCGCGTCCATCGCGATCCTTTCATTCATCGTCTGGGCGCACCACATGTTCACCACCGGCATGCCGGTGACGGGACAGTTGTTCTTCATGTATGCGTCGATGCTGATCGCGGTACCGACGGGCGTCAAGATCTTCAACTGGCTCGCGACGATGTGGAGAGGCTCGATGACCTTCGAGACTCCGATGCTGTTCGCCGTCGGCTTCATCTTCGTGTTCACCATGGGCGGGTTCACGGGGCTCATCGTGGCGGTAGTGCCGATCGACACCCAGGTACAGGATACCTACTACGTGGTAGCGCATTTTCACTACGTTCTCGTCGCAGGTTCGTTGTTTGCCATGTTCGGCGGAGTCTATTACTGGGGCCCGAAATGGACCGGCGTCATGTACCGCGAGGTGCTGGCAAGGTTCATTTTTGGGGCTCGATGATCTTCTTCAATCTCACCTTCTTCCCAATGCACTTTCTCGGGCTTGCGGGAATGCCGCGCCGCTACGCCGACTACCCCATGCAGTTCGCCGACTTCAACGTCGTGGCCTCTGTGGGCGCGCTCGGCTTCGGTCTCGCACAGGTCTACTTCTTCGTCTTCGTGGTGGTTCTCATGCTGCGTGGCAAGGGGACGCCCGCACCACAGAAACCTTGGGAAGGTGCAGAAGGCCTGGAGTGGGAGATCCCGTCTCCCGCGCCTTGGCATACATTCGAGCATCCACCGAGGCTGGATGCGACAGCCACTCGCATCGCGGCCTGAGGCAGCCGCCTGGCCGGGATGCGGGGGCTGACAACAACATCGCGATGACGCTCACCTGGCCATCAGGGGGGCTCGCCGTCCAGGTTCAGCCTGCCTCTCAGCAGCACGGAGAACACCGCGCCGCGCGCTCCGCCGCGGCGATTGGACGCGCGGATGTCACCGCCATATCTCTCGACAATGCTGCGGCTGATCCAAAGGCCGAGCCCAGTTCCACCAGACTTTCGGGTGACGAAGGGCTCGAACACTTCCGCGATCAGTTCCTCGCTCATACCGGGGCCGCTGTCAGCGATCGAGATCTCGATACCGTCGTCGTCCCAGTCGCGGGTGGACAGCTCCAGCGTTCCTCCATCCGGCATCGCGTGGATCGCATTGGCCAGTATGTTCACGAGCACCTGTTTCAGCTCCTGTCGGTTGATCGCGGCTGTGCGGTCGCTGGTGAACTGGCGATCCACCCTGATGTTCGCCGCGGAATGTAGATGGCCCACCAGCCTGAAGCTCTCCTCGATCACCTCCGGCACATCGACATGGGTGACGTAGCCAGCAAACTCCGTCGGCCGCGCGAACTGGAGTAGCTGAGTCACGATCAGACGCATACGCTCGATCTGCTCATCTGCAAGCTTCAGCTCCGCGCCCACTCTGCTGGCATCCGCGCCGAGGAGTTCGCGCACCAGGTCGAGGTTGCCCTGAATCACTGCGATGGGGTTGTTCAGCTCGTGTGCGATGCCCGCCGTAAGGCGGCCGACTGCGGCGAGCTTCTCCGCGCGAACGAACCGCTGCTGCGCAGACTGCAACGAGACATGGCTGGCCTCGAGCTCGCGCGTGCGCTCGGCGACCTTGACGTCGATCGCATCGAGGAGGTGATCCAGCTGACCGGCCAGCTGCCCGATCTCATCGTTGCTGTCCACCGCACCCACACGGACGTCGATCGCCCCGGCCTCCACCTGCTGCATCGTGCGCGCCATCTGTTCAAGGGGGCGGAAAATGCTGCGCGCCCAGCGCAACGAAACGAGTGTGGCGATGATCATTGCCGAGAGGAAGATGGCCGAAACTCCTACCAGCACTCCGTACTTGAACCTTGCGAAGGGTCGCTCAAGATAGCCCACGTACAGCATTCCGACGCGTTGACCGGCGCCGTCCATCAGCGGCTGGTATCCCGAGATGTACCAGTCATTGACGACGAAAGCGCGATCAAGCCAAGCGCTACCGTTCTCCAGCACCGTGTCGCGAACGGACTGCGACACGCGCGTGCCGATCGCACGCTCATTGCCGAACAGTCGCACGTTGGTGCTGACGCGCAGATCTCCGAGAAACAGGCTCGCAGTCCCTTGGCTGCCGAAGGGCAGTGAGCCTTCGGGGTAGACGACTCCATTGATGTGATCGATCAGCGATATGTTCCGGTTGAGCAGCACGCCCCCCTGCACGTAGCCGAGCAAGCGGCCTTCAGCGGCTCTAACGGGGGCCAGCGCAAGCATGACCATCGCGCGGTCTTCCCTCGCGCCGGCGCTCGGCTCGGTGCCACGACCGGCTACGATCGGCACCACCACGCGCGACTGGAGCGAGGGCGCCAGTGCTGCGAACGCGGCGGGCGACAGCACTTCGATGCTGGCTGTGGGGTCCGCGTCTCCTTCCCAACGGTCCAAACGTTGCTCCAGCCGCGATGCAGCGTCGAGCTGCGGTACTGCAGGCGGCACGCCCCAGTCGGTGACGAGCAGAGTGCCGTCGGCCGCGCGCAGGTTCAGGAAGTCCAGCCCTCCCCTGCTCTTGGCCTGCTGAAGCAGCGCGTGGATCTCTGACATCGACCTCGCCAGGTGCAAGCCATGAGAGCCGGCAACCGCAGCGGTTCTTGTTCCGACCTCAGCGAGCACACGCTCGAGGTAGCCATTGGCCACCGCGAGGTCGCTACGGACCTTGGTGATCAACATGCGTTCGAACGCCGTATGGCCCCAGACGAGCAAGAGCAGACCGAGCAGCGGCAGCACCACCAGCAGCGGCAGGAGCGTCATAGCCAGCAGCTTGTTGCGGATCGAGAATTGCTGGAAGCGCTTCAATCGCATGACGCAGCACAGATCAGTTCGAGCCCCACTCGGCGAGGCGGCGCTCGAGTGTGCGGCGTGAGATGCCGAGGAGTTGCGCTGCTCGCGACTTGTCGCCTCCAACCGACTCGAGCACGGCGAGGATGTGTTGCTTCTCCAAAGTCTGCAGGTCGGTGGGCCGTTCCACCGGCGGGGGTGCGCCCCGCGCCTCGTCGATTCGCTGGTAGAGGGCGGAGACGTTGAGTGCCCCCAGGATCAGCGAGCGCTCGATCAGGTTGCGTAGTTCGCGCACGTTGCCCGGCCAGTCGTACTGACGCAAATAGGCCAGTTCTTCAGCGGTCACCTTGAATGGTGCCAAGCCAAGTTGCGGCGCAAGTGTTGCGATGAAATGCTCGACCAGCTCGGCGATATCTTCCTTGTGCGCGCGCAGCGGCGGCAGGGTGATTTCGACCACCTGCAGCCGGTAGTACAGATCCTTGCGGAAGCGCCCAGCGTCCACCTCTGGCGCAAGCGGCCGATTGGTGGCGGCGACGATGCGCACATCGACCGGGATCTCCTGCTCACTTCCGACGGGACGGATGCGCCGGTCCTCAAGCGCGCGCAGCAAAGTGGACTGCAGCGCCAACGGCAGCTCGCCGATCTCGTCGAGGAACAAGGTACCACCTTGGGCATAGACAAACAGGCCGTCGCGGCTCGAGCCAGCGCCCGCGAAGGCGCCCTGCGCATGGCCAAACAGTTCGCTCTCGATCAGTTCGGGCGACATCGTCGCACAGCTCACCGGAACGAACGGGCCTTCGGCGCGCGCGCTGTGGCGATGGAGCGCGAGTGCAGCGAGTTCCTTGCCCGTGCCCGATTCACCGGTCAACAGGACAGTACTTCCGACACCTGCCACCCGGTGCAGCGCCGCCTGGAGGCCTTTGATCTGCAGCGAGCGACCCACGAGGCCATCGGCCTGGGGCGTGCGTTGGGAGATGCTGCGTCTCAGCACCCAGTTCTCGCGCTCGAGGGACGCGCGCTCCAGGCCCTGCCGGACTGCATTGAGGATCTGTGCCACGCGAAACGGCTTGAGGATGAAATCGCTGGCACCGGCGCGCAGCGCCTCGATCGCAGTGTCAAGATCGGCGAACGCCGTGATCAGCACCACCTCACCTGCATAGCCTTGCTCGCGCAGTTCGCGCAGCCAAGTGATGCCGCTTTTACCTGGCAGATTGATGTCCAGGATCACGAGGTCGAATCGGTGACGCCGAACCTGTTCATCGGCCTGCTCGGCCGTGGCGGCCCCTTGAACGTGACCGACTCGCGACCGCAACGTCTTTTCGAGGAAGTTGCGCATCCCCGGTTCGTCGTCCACGACGAGCACGGCCGCGAGAGGCCAGCGTCCATCGTGCGAGGCAGAGGGGTCGGGCAGGTCGATCATGAATGCCTGTCGTTGTACCCCATTCCCAAAGATCCGGCTCGGCGACAACTTGTCGCGCCTACTGCGACAACTTGTCGTGATCGCATGGGTCTTGCACCCGATTGCTGACGGCTTGGCTCTGACTGGTAATGAAGGGACACCTCGACAGGAGATCCCCGATGAGCGAATCCAGCGAACCTGCCCCGCCTCGACTCCGGCGCCGCCACTGGCTCGCCGCGGGGGGCGCAATCGGAGCGGCGGCGGCAGCCGTGGCTGCGTTGCCGATGATTCGCGATGCCGCGCCGGTACCGACGGGCCAGCAGCCCGCGTCGGAAAAGCGTAGCGGCTACGAAGCCACCCAGCACGTGCTGCGGTACTACCAAACCACACGCATCTAGTCCACAACCCCGAGGCGCAACATGCTCCTGACCCGCAAGAATCATTCCGTCGACGGCGCGCCATCGTCGGCCCTGGTTTCCAGCCTGGCGCGCGGAATCTCGCGATCCCTCCCCACGATGGACCGGCGCGCGTTCCTGCGCCGCTCCGGCCTCGGCATCGGCGTCGGTCTTGCGACCTCACAGCTGTCGCTGGTCCGGAAGGCGAAAGCCGCCGACGCGACCGCGGTGGCCCCAGGCGGCAGCAAGATCGAAGTCAAGCGCACCGTCTGTGGCCACTGCGCTGTCGGGTGCGCGGTGGATGCGGTAGTCGAGAACGGCGTCTGGGTCCGTCAGGAGCCAGTGTTTGATTCGCCAATCAACCTTGGCGCACACTGCGCCAAGGGCGCGTCGTTGCGCGAGCACGGCCATGGCGAGTACCGCCTGCGGTATCCCATGAAGCTGGTTGATGGCAAGTACCAGCGCATTACCTGGGATCAGGCGCTGGAGGAGATCAGCGCCCGGATGCTCGAGCTCAAGAAGCAGAGCGGGCCGGATTCGGTCTTCGTCATCGGCTCGTCGAAGCACAACAACGAGCAGTCCTACCTGCTGCGCAAGTGGATGAGCTTCTGGGGCAGCAACAACACCGACCACCAGGCGCGCATCTGCCACTCGACCACGGTCGCGGGTGTCGCCAACACCTGGGGCTACGGTGCGATGACCAATTCCTTCAACGACATGCAGAACTCGAAGGCCGCGCTGTACATCGGCTCGAACGCGGCTGAGGCGCACCCTGTGTCGATGCTCCACATGCTGCATGCCAAGGAGAACGGCGCCAAGATGATCGTGGTCGACCCCCGCTTCACGCGCACGGCGGCCAAGGCGGACCAGTACATCCGCATCCGCTCGGGTTCCGACATACCGTTTCTGTTCGGCGTACTGCACCACATCTTCAAGAATGGCTGGGAAGACAAGAAGTTCATCCGCGAACGCGTCTATGGCATGGACAGGGTCCGCGAGGACGTACTCGCCAAATGGACCCCCGACAAGGTACTCGAGGCCAGCGGCGTTGACGAGGCCACCTGTTACCTAGCGGCCAAAACCATGGCCGAGAATCGGCCGAGCACCTTGGTCTGGTGCATGGGCCAAACGCAGCACTCGATTGGCAACGCCATGGTGCGCGCGTCGTGCATCGTGCAGCTCGCGCTGGGCAACATCGGTGTGTCCGGCGGTGGCGCCAACATATTTCGAGGGCACGACAACGTCCAAGGCGCGACCGATATCGGCCCCAACCCGGATTCTCTACCCGGCTACTACGGTCTCTCCGAAGGCGCATGGAAGCACTTCGCCGGAGTCTGGGGCGTCGATCTCGAATGGATAAGAAGGCAGTACGCCCCCGGCATGATGACCAAGCCCGGCATGACCGTGTCGCGTTGGATCGACGGTGTGCTCGAGAACAACGAGCTGATCGACCAGGACTCCAACCTGCGCGGCCTCTTCTTCTGGGGCCACTCGCCCAACTCACAGTCGCGCGGCGTCGAGATGAAGAAGGCGATGGACAAGCTCGACCTGCTGGTCGTGGTCGACCCATACCCTTCGGCCACGGCGGCCATGGCAGCCATGCCCGGCAACCCCGAGGACCTCAATCCCAACCGTGCGGTCTACCTTCTGCCGGCGTGCACGCAGTTCGAGACCAGCGGATCCGTGACCGCGTCGAACCGATCGCTGCAGTGGCGCGACAAGGTGATCGAGCCGTTGTGGGAAAGCCGCAGCGACCAGATGATCATGCACCAACTCGCCGAGAAGCTTGGCTTCGCCAGCGAACTGAACAAGAACTACAAGATGGTGCTTGGCAAGGCGGGACTGCCGGAGCCCGAGATCGAGTCGATCCTGCGCGAGATCAACAAGTCGTGCTGGACCGTCGGCTACACCGGTCAGAGTCCCGAGCGGCTGAAGGCGCACATGCGCAACATGCACGTCTTCGACGTCAAGACGCTGCAGGCGCGCGGCGGCATTGACAAGGCAACAGGTTACAAGCTCGACGGCGACTATTTTGGCTTGCCATGGCCTTGCTACGGCACGCCCGAACTCAAGCATCCGGGGTCGCCAAATCTCTACGACACCTCCAAATCGCTGATGGAAGGCGGCGGCAACTTCCGCGCCAACTTCGGCGTCGAGCGCGAAGGCGTCAGTCTGCTCGCGGAAGACGGCTCGCATTCGAAGGGTGCCGAGATCGCGACCGGATACCCGGAGTTCGACCACCTGTTGCTGAAGAAGCTTGGCTGGTGGAACGACCTGACCGCGGTCGAAAGAACGGCCGCCGAAGGCAAGAACTGGAAGACCGATGTCTCCGGCGGCATCCAACGCGTCGCCATGGCGCATGGCTGCCACCCGTGGGGAAATGCCAAGGCGCGTGCAGTGGTGTGGAACTTCCCCGACGCGATTCCTCAGCATCGCGAGCCGCTCTACTCGACCCGACCCGACCTGATCGACAAGTATCCGACGCACGAGGACAAGCGAACGTTCTGGCGCCTTCCAACGCTGTACAAGAGCCTGCAACAGAAGAATCGCGACATCGGCAAGAGCTACCCGTTGATCATGACCAGCGGCCGCCTCGTCGAGTACGAAGGCGGGGGCGAAGAGACGCGCTCGAACCCGTGGTTGGCCGAACTGCAGCAAGACATGTTCGTCGAGATCAATCCACGGGCGGCGAATGACCGCGGCATCCGCGATGGAGATGACGTTTGGGTCAAAACCCCGGTCATGGCCGCGGTGCCGGGATTCCAGGGCTTGCGAGTCAAGGCACAGGTCACCGAAAGGGTGGATGCCGAAACCGTATTCCTGCCATTCCACTTCTCGGGTCGGTGGGGCGGCGTCGATCTGGCGCAGTACTACCCCGAGGGCGCAAAGCCGGTCATCCGCGGCGAAGCAGCCAACACGGCCACCACCTACGGCTACGACAGCGTGACCATGATGCAAGAGACCAAGACGACGGTCTGCCAGATCGAGCGGGCAGTTTAAGGAGCTTCAGACATGGCCAGAATGAAATTCATCTGTGACGCCGAACGCTGCATCGAATGCAACGGTTGCGTCACGGCCTGCAAGGCGGAGCATGACGTGCCGTGGGGCGTGAATCGACGCCGCGTGGTCACGCTCAACGATGGCATCCCGGGAGAGAAGTCCATCTCGGTCGCCTGCATGCACTGCTCCGATGCACCCTGCATGGCGGTGTGCCCCGTCGATTGCTTCTACCGGACCGACGACGGTGTGGTGCTGCACGACAAGGATGTCTGCATTGGCTGCGGCTACTGTTCCTACGCCTGCCCCTTCGGTGCACCGCAGTTCCCGTCTCAGGGCACCTTCGGTGCACGCGGCAAGATGGACAAGTGCACCTTCTGCGCAGGCGGCCCCGAAACCAACGGCTCTGAGGCCGAATACGAGAAATACGGTCGGAATCGCCTGGCCGAGGGCAAGCTCCCCGCTTGCGCCGAGATGTGCTCGACCAAGGCGCTGCTCGGTGGTGACGGCGACGTCGTCGCCGACATTTTCCGCACGCGTGTGCTGGCGCGCGGCAAGGGCAGCGAGATCTGGGGATGGGGTACCGCCTACGGCAGCCCGTCGAACGGCTCCGCCAACGCGCCACAACAACCGAAGGCGGGGTCAACGAGATGACAAGAACCTGCCTGTCGATCGTGTTGTGCGCCGCCGCGATTCTCACCGCCTGCGGTGAGAAGGCTCAGACCTCCGGCGAAGGGCCGATGACGTCCGACGCTGCGTCCTGGCAAGGCGCAGAGAACCGCTACGTGGTGCCAGGCTGGAAGGAAGGCGACCGCGTCAGCTGGGAAACGCAGCTGCGAAGGCGCACCCAGTCACAGAACGAGCACGTCAGGATCAGCCACTGAGCTGCATCGTCGACATTGAACTGAAGGAATTCCCATGCAACGCTCGATCCGCAATGCATTGTTGTCCGTTTCTGCGGCGCTCGCGCTGGCGGGCGCTGCGCTGGCCGAGCGGGCTGCGCCGGCTGTGGACCAGGCTTCACCGGCTGTGAACCAGTCCGCGCCGGCTGCGGAACAGGCGGTACCGATCGAAAGCAATGCCGAGCGCGCCAAGACCCAGCCCGGCAACAACGCCCCGTTCTGGCGGGCCGTGCGCAACTGGAGCCCGCAACCGGACACTACGAGCGCCGTGTCGGGCATCGAGAGCACCGTGCTGATCCAACCGTTCGTGCAGTACCCGGGCTCGCGCTTCACAACCGCTGGCGAAGCATGGCGGCAGGTGCGCAACCAGTGGATCATCCCGTACGGTAGTGCGTTGCTCGGCATCGTCGCGCTTGCGATCGCGCTTTTCCACTGGCGTAAGGGCCCGATCGGGCAGGCAGAAAACAGCGGGCGCGCCATCGAGCGCTTCACCTACTTCGAACGCGCAGCGCATTGGGCCAACGCCCTTGCCTTCTGCGTTCTCGCCATCTCCGGCATCGTGATGGCGTTCGGCAAGTTCTTCCTCCTGCCGCTTGTCGGTGGCGTCGCGTTCGGCTGGCTCAGCTATGCGCTGAAGACTGCGCACAACATTGTGGGGCCGCTGTTCGCGGTATCGCTGTTGATCGTGTTCTTCACTTTTCTTCGATCGAACTGGCCGCGTCGCGAGGACATCACCTGGCTGCGCAAGGCCGGTGGCTTGTTTGGCGGAAAAGAAGTGCCTTCACATCGTTTCAACGCCGGTGAGAAGGTGGTGTTCTGGGGCGGCGTGCTGCTGCTCGGCAGCATTGTCGTCGGCAGCGGCCTTGTACTCGATCGGCTCATCCCGAACGTGACGCTGCTGCGCAGCGACGTGCAGGTTGCCCACATGATCCATGCTGGTGCGGCTGTGCTGATGATGGCGATGTTCGCCGGCCATATTTACATCGGCACCATAGGCATGCGAGGCGCCTACCGTGCGATGCGTGACGGCGACGTGGACGAAGGCTGGGCCAGGGAGCACCACGCGCTTTGGTACGAAGACATCGAGGCAGGCAAGATCGCGGCACAGCGCAGCGAGCAGCAGCCCCGGGAAGCCGTCGTTCGGGGCTGAGCGCTGCATCCGCCGAGTTCTCGCCATCGTCTCAGGAAACACCACCATGCACACGGTTCGCATGTCGCTTCTCGCCGCAACCCTGTTCGCTGCGCATGCTTTCGCGCGACTGCCGGCGCCACAAGGCGATCATGGAATACCGCGCGACGATGAAGACCACCGGAAGCGTCATCGTCCCCGCCGATGCCGCCGCGAAGTCCTGCGTCGACCCTGGCGGCTTGGCTGCACCCCCATTGCCGACGGCGGCCGTTTCGGCGCTCGGCAGGTAATCTTGAACCCCGCATCGGCCCTGCGTCTGACCAACGCACGCTCCGCGAGCTGAGAAAATCGTAATGGCGACCTTGCGTGCCCAAAACAACGCCAGCATTCTGCGGAGGCCGCGACCTCATTCCGGAAGCTCGATCTCGCGGCGCTTGCGCATCGCGCGGCCGATTCGCTCCAGATCATCGTCATTCAACAGTCGCGCGGCCATCGGCAGAAGTTCGCGCTCTTCACACTCCATGTGCCGCTCGTACAAGCCGACCAGTGCCTCCACATCTTCGGATCGCAGCGGGACGGTGTGCCCCGCGGCAATCTGTTCGAGCACGACGCGCACCTGTTGCCAGCGAGCTTCGAGCTCCCGGTGCTCGGCTGCGAGGCCTTGCGTCATCTCGCGTAGGCACACGGGGTCCGAGCCGGCCATCGACTCGATGAGCGCGGGGAAGAGATCTTCCTCTTCATCTTCATGATGATGCCTTGCCGCGGTATCGAAATAGCGCATCACGTTGGCCGCCGCAGTACGAGCGTCCTCGTCCGCGCCGTGGCTGGCCAAGTGCGGCACAAGCCGCCGCAACGTCGCGCACTGACGCTCGATGCGGGCGTGGCATGCGGTAAGCATTTCCAGCGGAACCTCGAATCCGCCAACCGGTGGAGGGTGACCCGGAATGTCGATGCTCATGGCGCCCGTCTCCCCAACGCCGCGATCTGCTCTCGAAGCGCCCTCTCCGACTCGTACCGGTCGCTGCAATCACGGCCCACGGCCACCGCACCGACGACCGCCCCGTTCGCATCGGCAACGAGACCGAAGCTGAGATCGACGTACAACTTGCGACCATCCTTGTGGATCGATCGGGTCGTACGTACCTGGTTCCCATACCGCGTCTTGCCGTCGTCGATGGCCCGACGGAAGCCCTCCCAGTGGCCGGGTCGCAATCGCTCCGGAATGATGACGTCAAGACTCCGTCCAAGGATCTCACTTGCGGCAAACCCGAAAACGGCCTCAGCGCCGGGATTCCAGACCCGCACGACACCATCGCGGTCCGCGAAGATCACCGCGTCCGGAATCTTCTCGACGATTGCTTCGAACAGGGCATGGCCCATGAGGTGATTGGGATGCATCCATGTTCTCCTGATTTACCCCTTATCCCGCTGCGTCGTCGATACCGGGCACGGAGAATCCGTTCTTCACCGACTGAAGCTCGTCATGATGAAGTCGTGCCAGATGCTCCAGACGCTCCTCGCCTTCACCCGTCAACTGGACCTCAACCCGCCGCTGGTCGCCCCGGCCGACGTTGCGCCTCACCCATCCAGCCTCCTCGCACCTTGAGATCAGTGCTACGACGCCGTGGTGTTTGGCCTGCAGTCGCTCGGCGAGCTCCGCCACAGTCGCCCACTCTCTGCCGGGAAACCCTTTGATCTGGAGCATCAGTTGGTACTGCAGCGGGGTGACCCCGTTCCGGCGTGTCACCTCTTCACTGAATCTAAGAAAGCGTCGCAGTTGATAGCGAAACCGAGCCAGCGTCTCGAAATCGACCTTCGACATCTTACGTGTGGTCATGAGCAATTGCCCTTTTGAAAACCAAACATATCACACCGTGATATGTTTGCATGGACCCACGGTGATCTCACCCCTTCATGAGCACTGGTATGGACGAGCAAGGCACGAAGCCCCTCGCATCTGAAGGATCGTTTCTGCACGGAGACGATGGGCGGCATCTTCGGCGGTTTACCTCACCGCGGCGATCATCAACGGGAGATCAGCATGACCATCTATAAATCAAGGCTCCAAGGACGCGAACAGATCGCGCACGGCACGATGGCGTTTCATCTCGAAAAGCCCTTCGGTTTCGGCTTCAAGCCGGGTCAGGCCATGGACGTCGTGCTCGCCGATGCCCCGACGGCTGACGCCCAGAGCATGCGCCATACCTTCTCAATCGTCAGCGCACCGTTCGAGAAGGAGCTCACCATTGCCACGCGCATGCGTGACAGCACCTTCAAGCGCGCGCTCGGAACGTTGCCCATCGGGTCGCTCATTGAGATCGAAGGCCCTTCCGGTTCACTCACACTGCACAACGATCTTGCGCGCGCGGCTGTCTTGATTGCGGGGGGCATCGGCATCACTCCATTCATGAGCATTCTGCGGCAGGCGACCCATGACCAGCTGAAGCAGCGCTTGGTACTGGTCTACTCAAACCGCCGACCCGAGGACACCGCATTTCTTGCCGAGCTGCAAAGCTTTGAAGAGCGCAATCCCAGTTTCCAACTGATCGCGACGATGACACTGATGAGCGCCTCCATCCAACCGTGGGATGGACAGACCGGCATGGTCAATGAAGCGCTGCTGAAAACTGCCTTGGAGGGTCTGTCGAATCCCATCTACTACGTCGCCGGCCCGCCGGGCCTGGTCGAGGGAATGCGACAAACCTTGAGTGACTCAGGCGTCGATGACGACGACATTCGCAGCGAAGAGTTCTACGGCTACTGATTACCGGGAACGTGGCGAGGCTTCACTCCATCTAACAGTTGAAAGCAGATATGCGAGTCACCCAGTCTTCCCGACAGTTCCCCCCGCAAACAGCCATCTCGGCAGCATCGACGGACCTCGACCTCGTCGAGCGCGCCGCCGATGGAGACCAGATCGCCTTCGAATGCATCATGCGGCGTCACAACCGGCTCTTGTTTCGTACAGCCCGAAGTGTTCTGAAGAGCGACGCAGAGACCGAGGATGCGTTGCAGGAATCCTATTTGCGGGCTTGGCGAGCACTGCCAACCTTTCGCTCCGAGGCGAAGCTCTCGACCTGGCTGATGCGCATCGTCATCAACGAAGCGCTCGGGCGCCTGCGCCGGTGCGGCGCGCAGGTGATTCCGCTTGATACCGCAATGGAGTCGGACGAACTTCAGGCGGAAGAATCGCTGGTGGACGATCAGGACCTCCAACCGGAGCGCGTCGCGATGCGCTCGCAAGTACGGCGACTGATGGAAGTCCGTATCGGCATGCTCCCCGAAGCCTTTCGCACTGTCTTCGTGCTGCGTGCTGTGGAGGAGATGAGCGTTGAGGAGGTTTCAGCAGCCTTGGACGTGCCTGAAGCCACTGTCCGCACTCGATTCTTCCGAGCACGCGGCCTCCTGCGTGAAGGCTTGTCGCGCGATGTCGATCTCGCGACCGGCGACGCATTCTCATTCGCTGGTGCGCGCTGTGATCGCATCGTGGCGGGCGTGCTGGCGAGTTTCGCGGAGCACCGGGACATCTCCCGGTCGAGTTTCTAACCCGCCTGGAGATTGCCATGTCATTCCTGCAGATGTCCAACCCCCTCGCCGCCCGTCGGCTCTTCCTCGGGCAATCGGGCCTGGTGCTTTCCGGAGCGGCGGTGGCGTTGCTCGCGGGCAAACATGCACTTGCCGCCAAGTCGGATGATGGTGCGGCCAAGGATACGCAGATTCTCAACACCGCCCTCGCTGCGGAACTCGAGGCAATCGCAGCTTACCAGCTCGGGGCCGAGAGCAAGCTCTTGCAAAAGCCTACGCTCGACCTCGCGCTTACCTTCCAAGGCCACCACAAGGAACATGCCGATCTGTTGGCCAAGACGGTCGAGAAGCTCGGTGGCAAGCCCGTCGCGGCCAAGGCGAAGTACAACTTCCCCGCTGAGAAACTGCAGTCGCAGGCCGACGTGCTGCAGTTTGCTGCCACGCTAGAGCAAGGCGCCGTGAGCGCGTACCTCGGTGCTGTGCCTCTGTTCGGCAACCGCGACTTGTCCAAAGCTGCCGCCAGCATCCTCGGCGACGAGGCAATGCACTGGGCCATCCTGCGGCAAGCATTGGGTCAAGTGCCGGTTCCCTCGGCCTACGTGTCGTGACGATGCGCTGGGGGCTTGCGGGGGTGTTCGCGATCTGCGCCAGCGCCCCCGTCGGGGCTGCACCGGACGTGGTGCGTGGCGAGTTGGTCTACGCCCGTTGCCTTGCCTGCCACGCCCTTGCGTACGATCGTGTCGGACCGCGCCATTGCGGTCTGTTCGGCCGGCTGGCGGGTAGCGTGCCCGGGTTCAACTACTCAACGGCAATGAAGAACTCCAGGATCCGCTGGGATGAGAAGACACTGGACCTTTTCCTGACCAAGCCATTGAAGCTGGTACCCGGCAGCACAATGACTTACGACGGGATTGCGAACCCAGCGGACCGCGCCAATCTGATTGCCTACCTCAAGCACGTCAACAAGGCGCCCGAATGCAGCAAGCAAGCGTCATTGATTCGATGACACCCCAAGGCGCGCGCGCAGGGTGGGATGCACCGCATGGCCATTGGATGCTCCGTGCTGACACGCCCGCTACGCGGATTGGTGGGGCACCACCTACGGCAAGTGCGCCGCCTTGCGGAGGCTCGACGTGAAGTCGCCAACCTCACCGCACCCGGTTGTTGGCTTTGAGCGCCTGTTAGCCGACGTGCGGGCATGCACGATCTGTTCTGCGCATCTCCCGCAGAACCCGAGACCGGTCTTGCAAGTGAATTCGAAGGCGCGCATCCTGATAGCCGGGCAGGCTCCCGGAAGAAGAGTGGACCAAAGCGGAGTTCCATTCGACGATCCAAGCGGCGACCGTCTTCGGCTTTGGATGGACTTGGACAAGGATGCTTTCTACGACCCGAGCATCATTGCCATCCTGCCCATGGGGTTCTGCTATCCGGGTTGGGGCGGAGGAGGCGATCTGCCACCGCGGCCAGAGTGTGCAGCGACATGGCGCGCCCGCCTGCTGGATCAACTGCCCAATCTTCAACTCACGCTGGCGATTGGGCAGTACGCGCAGACTTGGCACCTAAAGCAGCAACGAGCGCAGGCAACGCTGACCGAAACGGTCCGTGCCTGGCGCGACTATTGGCCATATGTGCTGCCCCTCCCTCACCCGAGCCCACGCAATAACTTCTGGTTTCGCCGCAACCCGTGGTTCGAACAAGAAGTTCTTCCGCCGCTGAGGGCCCGGGTGAAAGCCTTGCGAAGGAAGACGCGGCCATGAAAGCTTGTTTCCGGCGGGGGCACCGGAATTCGCGCCTTGCGCACGATGTGGCGCGCTCACTCCCCTGCTTATTCTGTCCACCCGCTCGCGGACGTCGAGCGTGTCGATGATGACGCGGCTCATCAACGTTCCCGCCGTGAGCGCGTCGCTCAAGGCGCTCCCGCGGGCAAGGAGAAGCTATGAAACCGACACAGCGACTGCACGACCTCGGCCAGAGCCTCTGGCTCGACAACATCACCCGCGATCTCATCGAGAACGAAACATTGAGACGCTACATCAGCGAATTCTCGATCACCGGGCTAACCTCAAACCCCACCATCTTCGGGCTTGCCATCAGAAATGGTCATGCCTACGACACGGCCATCCGCCAGAAGGTGCGAGAGGGCAAATCAGGGGAGGCTTTGTTCCTCGAACTCGCGCTGGAAGATCTGAGACAGGCCGCAGACCTCTTTCGACCGGTGTACGACGCCACGGTGGGTGTTGACGGTTGGGTTTCGCTGGAGATTTCGCCCTTGCTGGCTAACGACACCACCGCCAGCGTGAACGAGGCAGCGCGCTTGCATGCACTTGCACAGCGGCCCAACATATTCATCAAGATCCCGGGAACTCCCGATGGCGTGGCAGCGATCGAGGAGTCGACCTTCGCCGGCGTGCCCATCAACGTCACCTTGCTGTTCTCGCGTGAGCAGTACATCGCCGCGGCGGAGGCCTATATGCGCGGCATCGAACGTCGAATCTTGGCCGACCTCGACCCGAAAGTGGCTTCGGTGGCGTCGATCTTCGTCAGCCGCTGGGACAAGGCAGTGTTCGACAAGGTGCCGGCCGCGTTGCGAAATCGCCTTGGTATCTCTGTCGCCCAGCGCACCTATCGAGCCTATTGCGAACTGCTGACCGCGCCGCGCTGGCAACGCATTGCACGCTTCGGCGCGCGGCCTCAGCGGCTGCTCTGGGCCAGCACCGGAGCGAAGGATCCGCAGGCCTCCGACACCTTGTACGTCGAAGCCCTGGCCGCGCGCCGGACACCATCAACACCATGCCCGAGAAGACGCTGCGAGCCTATGCGGAGCACGGCGTCCTTCGGGGCGCGATGGCGGCCGACGGCGGCGATGCAGATGCGATGCTGGGGCGCTTCACACAGACCGGGATCGACATCGAGGCCCTCGCGCTCCAATTGCAGCGTGACGGCGCGGAAGCCTTCGTGAAGTCATGGCAAGAATTGCTGGCGTGCATCGCTGACAAGACCACGTCGCTCGCCAGTTCCGGTGCTAGCGAGGGGACCACGTGAGCGTCAACTTGTCGCAACGCGCCGACGCCGAACCGGCACCGTCGTATCGTCGGCTGGGGGAGGCACGCACATGAGCACCACGATCAGTCCGCTTGCAGGCAAGCCGGCACCGAAGTCGCTGCTGATCGACCTGCCGAAGTTGCTCGCCGCTTATGTCGACCTGCGCCCCGACCCCACGGTGCCGACGCAGCGCGTCACATTCGGCACCTCCGGTCACCGCGGCAGCTCGCTCGAGCGCAGCTTCAACGAATGGCATGTGCTGGCGATCAGCCAAGCGATATGCGAGTACCGCAAGCGCAAAGACATCGATGGCCCGCTGTACATTGGCATTGACACGCATGCGCTGTCCCAGCCGGCGTTCGAGAGCGCGCTTTCCGTGTTGGCCGCCAACGGCGTGGAAACGATGATCGCCAAGGACGGAGAGTTCACGCCGACGCCGGCGATCTCGCATGCGATCCTGGACTACAACCGCGGTCGCACTTCGAGGCTGGCCGACGGGATCGTCATCACGCCTTCGCACAACCCGCCCGACAACGGTGGCTTCAAATACAACCCACCAAACGGTGGTCCGGCCGATATCGACATCACCGACTGGATCCAGCACCGCGCCAATGCACTGCTCGAAGGTGGTCTCAAGGAAGTACGGCGCACACCCTTCGCGCAGGCGCGTCGCGCCGCAAGCACACACGCGCACGATTTCCTCGACGCCTACGTGAGCGACCTCGGTCACATGGTCGACTTCGATGCGATCCGTAGCGCCGACATCCACATGGGCGTCGATCCGCTCGGCGGCGCCGGGGTGCTCTACTGGGCGTCCATCGCGGAGCGCTACAAACTCGACCTGAGCGTCGTCAACCAGGAAGTCGATCCGACCTTCCGCTTCATGACTATGGACTGGGACGGCAAGATCCGCATGGACCCATCCTCGCCTCATGCAATGCAGCGGCTGATCGGTCTGAAGGAATGCTACGACGTGGCGTTCGCGTGCGACCCTGACCATGACCGTCACGGCATCGTCACCCGTAGCAGCGGTTTGCTGGCACCGAATCACTACCTCTCGGTGCTGATCGACTATCTTTTTCAGCATCGGCCCCAGTGGGGCAAAACAGCCGGGATCGGCAAGACCTTGGTCAGCACCGTGCTGATCGACCGCGTGGCAGCGCGTCTGGGACGTGGGCTCTACGAGGTGCCGGTCGGCTTCAAGTGGTTCGTTGACGGCCTGTTCGACGGCTCACTCGGTTTTGGCGGCGAGGAAAGCGCCGGCGCGTCGTTCTTGCGCAAAGACGGGGACGTGTGGACCACCGACAAGGATGGCATCGTGTCGGCATTGCTGTCGGCGGAAATCACTGCGCGCAGTGGCCGCGATCCCGGCGAGTTGTATCGCGACCTGGTTCGCGACCTGGGCGAACCGGTGGCCGATCGCGTCGAAGCGCCGGCCACCGCCGAGCAAAAGGCCAGGCTGGCAAAGCTTTCGCCGAAGCAGGTGCTGAGCACTGAACTGGCCGGCGAGGCAATCGAAAGCGTGATCGATCACGCACCCGCCAACAACGCACCGATCGGCGGTATCAAGGTGACTTCTGCCAACGGTTGGTTCGCTGCACGCCCATCTGGCACCGAAGACATCTACAAGATCTACGCGGAGAGTTTCAAGGACCAGGCGCATCTGCAATCGATCCTGCGGGAAGCGCAAACCATCGTCGATGCCGCGCTCGCGGCACCGTGACAAACATGCAGGCACGCACGCACACGATACATGCACGTTGCATTCAATCAGGAGGCAGCCATGTCCGACAAACTCGACCAGCAATGTATCGATACCATCCGCTTCCTGTCGGTGGACATGGTGCAGAAGGCCAACAGCGGACATCCGGGCATGCCGCTCGGCGCCGCGCCGATGGCCTACATCCTGTGGACGCGCTGGCTCAAGCACAATCCGCGCAACCCGCATTGGTTCAATCGCGACCGCTTCGTTCTCTCGGCGGGTCACGGTTCGGCGCTGCTCTACAGCTTGCTGCACCTGACTGGTTACGACCTATCGCTGGACGACATCAAGCAGTTCCGCCAATGGGGCAGCAAAGCGCCGGGTCATCCCGAGCGCGGCCGCACGCCTGGCGTGGAAACCACCACCGGGCCACTGGGCCAGGGCTTCGGCAATGCCGTTGGCATGGCGATCGCTGAGGCGCAACTCGCGGCACGCTACAACCGTTCCGATCACCCGGTCATCGACCACCATACGTTTGCGATCGTCAGCGATGGCGACCTGTTGGAAGGTGTAGCCTCCGAGGCTGCCTCGCTTGCCGGCCATCTCAAACTGGGCAAACTCATCTGCCTGTACGACGACAACGCAGTCACCCTGGCCGCCGGCACCGACATCACGTTCTCCGAGAATCGCGCGCGTCGCTTCGCGGCCTATGGCTGGCATACGGTGCCGGTGGCGGACGGCAACGACCTCACCGCGATCGGCGGCGCGCTGCAGGCTGCGTGCGCGGAAACGGCACGACCGTCGTTGATCCTGGTGCGTACGCATATCGGCTACGGCTCGCCTGAGCAGGACACCTTCCAGGCGCACGGCTCCCCGCTCGGCAGGGATGGCGTGCGCAAGACCAAGCAGAAACTGGGTTGGCCAATCGAGCCGACCTTCCTGATACCGGGCGAGGCGCCGGCGCACTTTCGAAAAGCGGTGGAACGCGGCGCGCATGACGAAGCGGTGTGGAACGAGCGCATGAACGACTACGCCAAAGCGTTTCCGGAACTTGACGAGGAGTTTCAGCGCCGCCTGCGTGGCGAACTGCCGCCGGGCTGGGATGCGGACATCCCCGAGTTCCACGCCCACTCCAAGGGTCTTGCCACGCGCGAGGCATCGGGCAAGGTAATGAACGCCATTGCGCCGAAACTGCCCGCGCTGACCGGCGGCTCGGCCGACCTCGACCCTTCGACGAGAACGGCATTGAAAAACTTGGGCGAGTTCAATCCGCCGTTCTCGAAAAACGAGGGCGAACAGGCCTCCGATGGCGGCAACCGAGACTATGCCGGGCGCAACCTGCACTTCGGTGTGCGCGAACATGCGATGGGCGCCATCGTCAACGGCCTGGCCGCGCATGGCGGCTTCATCCCATTTGGCTCGACCTTTCTGATCTTTTCCGACTACATGCGCCCGCCGATCCGGTTGGCCGCGCTGATGTGCTTGCACGTCGTGTATGTATTCACCCACGACAGCCTTGCGCTTGGCGAGGATGGCCCCACCCATCAGCCGGTGGAGCAACTGGCGAACCTGCGGGCGATTCCGAACCTCACAGTGATCCGCCCTGCCGACGCCAATGAAACCGCGGTCGCCTGGCGCGTCGCCCTGGAAACTCGCGATCGCCCGGTCGTGTTGGTTCTGACACGACAGGAGGTGCCAACGCTCGATCGCAGCCGCTACGCGGCGGCGGACGGGTTGCGCCGTGGGGCCTATGTGTTGAGCGATGCGCCGAACGGCAAGCCCGAACTGATCCTGCTCGCCAGCGGCTCCGAAGTCGGCCTGATCGTGGCTGCGGCGGAACGCCTGCAAGCGCAAGGCATCGGAGTGCGCTGCGTCTCCATCCCGAGTTGGGAGTTGTTCGATGTACTGCCGCAAGCCGAACGCGATGCGGTACTGCCGCCCTCAGTCGGTGCGCGGCTCGCGGTCGAATTGGGTGCGCGGCAAGGCTGGGATCGTTATGTCGGCGCACAGGGGGACATGCTCGGCGTAGAACGTTTCGGCGCTTCCGCGCCATCCGAGGTGTTGCTTCAAGAATACGGCTTCTCTGTGGACAACATCTGCGCCCGCGCCCAGGCGCTGCTGGCCCGGTGCTCTCCCGACGAACCAGAGATCTCAACAAGGAGTTGAATCCATGACAACGAAGTTCAAGATTGGCGACCATGTCCGCTGGAACTCCGAAGCGGGACATGTCAGCGGCCGCATCATCAAGGTTCATACCCGCGATACCGAGTACAAGGGGCATCCGCGTCACTGCACCGAAGCCGATCCGCAGTACGAAATCAAAAGCGACAAGACCGAGCACATCGCCATGCACAAGGGCGCGGCGCTGCGCAGGATCTGACGGACGAGCGCGATGATGATCGGAGGCGCCTGTGAGCTGTGAACTCACGATCTGGACGATCGGTCATTCGACGCGCCCGTTGGACGAGTTCCTCGCGATGCTTGGCCTGCACCGGATCGAGGCGGTGGCTGACGTGCGCAGATTTCCGGGGTCGAGACGCTGTCCGCAGTATGGCAGGGTCGAATTGCAGGCCAGTCTCGCGCACCACCACCTTGGGTATCGCTGGTTGCCCGCGCTCGGCGGGCGGCGGCGGCCCGCCCCGGATTCAGCCAACATCGCCTGGCGCAATGCCAGTTTCCGCGGCTACGCAGACTATATGCAGACGCCCGAATTCGCCGCGGGCCTTGACCAGTTACTGGGGCTCTCGCGGCGCATGCGCACAACCCTGATGTGCGCGGAGTCCATGTGGTGGCGCTGTCACCGATCGATGATCGCCGACGCTCTGCGCGCCCGCGGTATCACGGTGGTGCACATTCTGGACGCTGAGCACAGCACAGTGCACCCTTGGACCGAACCCGCCCGCATCGTGAACGGCCGGCTGACCTACGTTGCGACGGACAGCATCATACCGTCGCACTGATGCGCCAAATCCAGCACCTAACCACCTCAGGAGGCACTCTATGGAAATCGGCATGATTGGTCTGGGCAAGATGGGCATGGGCATGGCGCAGCGGCTTCAGCGCGACGGCCATCGCGTAGTGGGTTTCGCTCGCAGTGCGGGCACGCGCGCGCGGGCGCAGGAGCAAGGCATCGAGCCCGTTGACTCCATCGAGGCGCTGGCCCATGTGTTGCGGCGGCCGCGTGCGCTATGGATGATGGTGCCGGCCGGCGATGTGGTGGATCAGACCCTCGCCGTACTGTCTTCCCTCCTGTCGCAAGGTGACACGATCATCGACGGTGGCAACTCCAACTACAAGGACACGCAGCGTCGCGGGAAGTTGCTCTCGGAGAAAGAGATTGACTACATCGACTGCGGCACCAGCGGAGGCGTATGGGGGCTCGAGCAGGGCTACAGCCTGATGATCGGCGGCGACGTAAAGGCGACGAACCGGCTGCGCCCGCTCTTCGCCGCGTTGGCTCCCTCCCCCGACAAAGGGTGGGGAAGAGTCGGCCCTATTGGTGCTGGTCATTTCGCCAAGATGATTCACAACGGCATCGAGTATGGGCTGATGCAGGCCTATGGCGAGGGCTTTGCGCTGATGAGACACAAGAAGGAGTTCGCACTCGACCTCCATCAGATCGCGCAGATCTGGCGCCACGGCAGTGTGGTGAGATCGTGGCTGCTTGATCTGACGGCCGCCGCGCTCGCGAAAAATCCGCAGCTCGAAGGGATCGCGCCGTACGTCGCGGATTCAGGCGAAGGCCGATGGACCGTGATGGAAGCCATTGATCTCGACGTCGCGGCGCCGGTCATCACGCTGGCCCTGTTGCAACGACTGCGTTCGCGCGATGCAGATTCGTTCTCCGACAAGTTGTTGGCGGCCATGCGACAGCAGTTCGGCGGCCACGACGTCAGGTACGAGTAACGCTCGAGCAGGAAATCGATGCTTTCGCCTGCTTCTAAACCAACGACCGCTGAGGCCAGCCATGCCGCGCCACGCGCTTGGCCCTCGCCCGCCCGTCTGCGCGCCAGTGGTCGGACACAGCTCGGTCGCCCGCTCGGCGAATACCCCCTCCTCCTTGACCTGCACCCGGCTGTCAATGACCCCCAATCCTGATGCAACGGCTTGGCACTCGCTTGACGCCGCGGTCGCGGCCAGCCGTCTCGGTGTTTCACCCGAACGCGGCCTCGATAGCGGCGAAGCGGCGCAACGCACAGCGCGTTTGGGCCCCAACGCGCTGATCGAACCGCCGCGGCCTGCGGAGTGGCGCTCATTCGTGCGTCAGTTCCGCAGCCCCTTGATTGGCATCCTTTTCGCCGCCGCGGTGCTGGCGGTAGCGCTCGGAGAGTTCGGCGATGCCTCTGTGATCATCGCGGTGGTCGTCGTCAACGCAGTGATAGGTACCTTGCAGGAAGGCCGGGCCGAGCGCTCAATGGCAGCGCTGCGCAAGCTCGCCGAGCTGCGGGTGCGGGTGCTGCGCGACGGCGCCGAGAGCATCTTGGCCGCGCGCGATCTGGTGCCGGGTGACGTGGTGCTGCTCGCCGCCGGCGACGCGGTCGCTGCCGACGCGCGGCTGCTCGAGGCCGCTCAGTTCCAGGTCGCCGAAGCCGCGCTGACCGGGGAGTCGGTGCCGGTCGCGAAATCAACGTCGGTGTTGCCGGAGGCGACCGCGCTCCCCGATCGCAATTGCATGGTCTATTCGGGCACCCATGTCACCGCTGGTCGGGCGCGATCGCTGGTCGTCGCGATCGGCGCGTCGACCGAGGTCGGCCGCATCGCCGGCCTCACCGAAGGCGCCGTCGATCCGCCCACGCCGCTCGAGCAGCGCGTGCGCCGCTTCGGCCGCTGGTTGGTCGGCGCCGCGCTGGTGCTGTTCGTCGCCGTCGTCGCGCTCGGCATGCTGCGCGAACTGCCGCTGTCCGAGATACTGATGGTCGCGATCAGCCAGATGGTGTCGATGGTGCCCGAAGGGCTGCCAGTGGCGATGACGATCGCCCTCGCAGTCGGCATGCGGCGCTTGGCCGAGCGCGGCGCGATCATCCGCCGGCTGTCGGCGGTCGAGACGCTTGGCTCGACAACGGTGATCTGCACCGACAAGACCGGCACATTGACGCGCAACGAGATGACCGTCAGCACGTTGTGGCTGCCCGCCGCACGCGTAGTCGACGTGAGCGGCATCGGATACGCGCCGCGCGGCGAGTTGCGCGTCCGCGATGGCGTGGCGATCGGCACCGCTGATGCAGCGCTGCGCGAGTTGCTGCATGCCGCCGTGCTATGCAACGACGCCAAACTGCTGCCACCTAACGAGGAGCGGCCCGCGTGGTCGGTGCTCGGCGACCCGACCGAAGGTGCACTGCTGGTGCTGGCAGCGAAAGCCGGCATCGACCTCGATGCCCTGCGCAGCGCGGCGCCGCGCGAGGCCGAGTGGCCGTTTGATGCCAACACCAAGATGATGGCAACGCGACATCGCTTCGACGCCGATCATGAGCCG